>JAJZLP010000041.1 GCA_021803325.1 Actinomycetes bacterium | reverse complement strand
GATCGAGGCCCGGGCCATGTCCAAACTTCGCCACCCGTCGTCGGACACCGGGGCCCGTGACCTGCTCACGGTCTGAGGTCCGCTCCCCGTTCGAGCGGAGGGACCGTCCTGCTCAGTGGCGGTACCCGCGCCGTACGCGACGCGGTCGCCGGATGCCGGCCGGGAGGCGTAGGATCGGCGACCATGAAGAAGCTCGTCCTCCTCGGTGTCCTCGTCGCTCTGGTCCTGGCGGCCGCCCGCAAGCTGCGTTCCGCCTGACCCGCCTGTTTCGGAGGGGCTGCCGGGTGGATCTCAGCTGGCGGTGCCTCAGCTGGTGATGCCTCGGACCCCGGTAGCCGGGGTCCGCTGGCTGCGTCGCCACACAGCGAGGGCTGTGCCGGTCACTGCCACGATCGCACCGGCTACCGCCGCAGTGGGCAGCCCCCGGACGGGGCTCCGGCCGCGCAAGCGGACCGGTCTGACGAACTGCACTGCAGGCCAGCCGCGCTCGCGCGCGAGCCGGGCCAACACCCGGTCCGGGTTGACGGCCACAGGGTTGCCGACGACCTCCAGCATGGGCAGGTCGGTGTAGGAGTCGCTGTACGCGTACGACGCGGCCAGGTCGAGCTGCTCGGCCTGGGCCAGCTCACGGATGGCCTCTGCTTTGTAGGGCCCGTAGCAGTAGAAGGCCATGGTGCCCGTGTAGCGGTTGTCGGCGTCGACCACGGCCCGGCTGGCGATGGTGCCGTCGACGCCGAGGTACTCGCCGAGGGGCTCGACGATCTCTGTCGGTGACGCCGAGATGAGGTACACCAAGCGTCCGGCCGCCTGGTGCTGTTCGATGAGGTCGAGCGCCTCGGCGAAGATGATCGGCTCGACCACCTCGTCAAGGGTCTCGCGCACGATCTGGGAGACCTTGTCGCGGTCCCATCCCCGGGCCAAGGTGAGCACCGACTCGCGGATCCGGTCGAGCTTGTCCTCGCTGGCACCGAGGTGCATGTAGACGAACTGGGAGACGAGCGCCCGTCCCACGGTCGAGCGTGACACCAGCCCGCCCCGGTACAGGGGGTGGCCGAAGGCGACCAGCGATGCCCGGGCGATGACGGTCTTGTCCAGATCGAAGAACGCCGCCTCCACGCCGGAAGCCTACCGGTCGCCGATGCCGGCACCTGGGCAGCGCCCCGGTGCCCTTCAAGCACGGCACCTGCCAGGGGCGGTTGCCCCGTGGCCCGCGTCTGCGTCGGGTCGCGGCCCCGATCGCGGTCGGGGCCGGTGCCTGCGCCGGCTCGCGGCTAAGACCGCATGGCCGCTGCCGCCCGACCGGTGGCGGAACCGAGGTGTCGTGCAGTCAGCTGGCTGCCACGAACAGGCGCTGCACCTCGGGCTCGGACTCCCCGGTGACCAGCAGGAGGACCTCGTCGCCCGGGCCGAGCACGGTGTCCCCGCGGGGCACGACGAGCCTGTCGTCGCGCACCACGGCGACCACGGTGGCGTCGCGTGGCACGCCGATGTCGGCGATCGACCGGCCGGCGGCGGGGGAGCCGGTTGCCAGCGTGATCTCCACCAGGTGGGCGTTGCCTCCCTGGAATTGCAGCAGGCGGACCAGCGACCCGACCGACACCGCCTCCTCCACCAACGCGGTCATGAGCTGCGGGGTCGACACCGAGACGTCCACCCCCCACATCTCGGTGAACATCCAGTGGTTGCTGGGGTGGTTGACCCGGGCGACGATGCGGGGGACGGCGAACTCCTGTTTGGCCAGCAGCGAGATCACCAGGTTGTCCTCGTCGTCGCCCGTGGCGGCCACCACCACGTCGACGTCGGCGAGGCCCGCCGCGTCGAGCGACGTGACCTCGCATGCGTCCGCCGCCACCCAGCGCACGGCGAGGTGTGGTCGCAGGCGCTCCACGACGGCAGGGTCCTTGTCGAACAGCAGCACCTCGTGGCCGTTGGCAGCCAGGTCCCTGGCGATGGCCGTTCCAACCGACCCGGCGCCAGCGATGGCCACCTTCACGACACACTCCCCTTGGCGCCGCCCGGGGCCGCGCTCGGGGCCCCGGTGGCCAGGCGCTGCTCCAGTCGCTCGGCTGCGTCCTTCATGACCAAGAAGTGGAGCACGTCGCCCTCCTGGCCAACCAGGTCGCCGACATCGAGGCGGGGTGCCCCGGCCCGAGTCACGGCCACCAGGGTCACCTGCCCGGGCTCCGACAGGCCGGCCAGGCGGCGGCCCGCCCAGCCGTCGGGCAGCACCCGCTCCGCCAGCACCATCCGCCCGGTGCCGTCGGACCACTCTCCGAGCACGGTCTCCGGCAACAGCTGCTCGGTGACCTTGCCGATGGTCCACGGGACGGTCGCGACCGTGGGGATCCCGAGGCGCTGGTAGATCTCCGCTCGCCTGGGGTCGTAGATCCGGGCCACCACGTTGGGGATGCCGTAGGTCTCTCGGGCGATGCGAGCGGTCAAGATGTTGGAGTTGTCGCCGCTGGTGACAGCGGCCAGTGCGTTGGCTCGCCCGGCCCCAGCGGTCTCCAAGTCGTCGCGATCGAACCCGGACCCGAGCACCGTGCTGCCCGTCCACCGCTCGGGGAGACGGTTGAACGACCGGGCCACCTTGTCGATGACCGCGACGGTGTGGCCCTGTTCGACAAGGCGTACGGCCAGGCCAGCCCCGACCCGGCCGCAACCGACGACGACGATGTGCACCGCACCATGCAACACGGCCCGGCCTCG
>JAJZLP010000242.1 GCA_021803325.1 Actinomycetes bacterium | reverse complement strand
CCCTGGCTCTGATGGGCCGGGCGCGGCGTGGGCCGACGGGGACTGGGGGGACGGCGTGGAAGGCGGGTCGGAGGACCGGGGCGGGTCAAAGTCCCAGAGCAGGCCCGAAGCATGGGACGACCCGGCGACGGGACGTGCTACCGCCGGACCGACGGTGGCGCCTCTACTCCAGATGACATCGGCGTGGTACCGGCTGCACCCAGCGCTGGCCCTCGTGGTGGCAGGGTTGCTGTTCGCCGCCGTCTCCGCCTTACGGCTGGCGGTGGGTAACGGCGAGACCGCCACGGTCCTGTACGTCCTGCCCATTGCCCTGCTGGCTGTCACCTATGGCCGGTGGGGGGGGTGGTTGGGAGCGGCCGTGGGCCTGGTCCTGTTCTCCATCTTCGCTGCCATCGGCGGCTCCGAGGATCTCGACCCGGCGGGATTGGCCACGCGGGTAGTGGCCATGGTCCTGCTCGGCGGCCTGCTGGGCCACGCCGTCGACGGTTCGCGTGCCCTCGAGCACCGTCTCCTCGACGAGCAGCGCCGCCGCCTGGAGCTGGAGGAGGTCGAGCGACGCGAGCGCGAGGCGCTCGAGATCAACGACTCGATCATCCAGGGCATGGTTGGCGCCAAGTGGCTGGCTGAGGGAGGAGAGGCTGAGAGCGCGGCGACCCTGCTCGACAGGACCATCGAGCAGGGCCAGCGATTGGTGTCGGAGCTGCTGACTCGTGCCGGACCCGATGCAGATGCCTGGGTCGTGCGCTCGGGCCGGACCGGGGGGCAAGCGGCCGACACCGGCCCGTCGACGCCATCGACGTCCCCGGAGCCCGGCGCACAGCCATAGGACGCTATTGGTACCGGTCCACCGCCCATGGCGCGCCGGTCAGGTCGTCGGAGCTCGGTGCGGGTTGGGTCGTCGGGGTTCGGTGCCGATCAGGCCACCGGGATTCAATGCGGGCCAGGCCACCGAGGCCCGGTGAGGATTGGGTTGTCGGGGTTCGCAGCGGGCCAGGTCGCTGCGCGGGGTCATCGCCAGACGACGACAACCCGTTCGGAGGTGAACGGGCTGGACGTGGACTGGGCGGCCTGGCATGCCGCTGTCCACCACGGGCTGCCAGGCGCCGGCTGATGGCAATCGGCGATCGCCGCGCCGCTGGCTGTCGCAGCTGTTCCAGTCGTTCCCGTGGCCACCCCGGTGAGGCCCTGGCCTACCCTCGTCGTGCTGGTGCCGGTCGCTCCGGCACCGAAGGCTGCAGGTCCCGTCGCGCTCGAGCCGTTGCTCGTCGCCGAGGTCGAGCTGTCGGGACCCTCCCCTGGGGTTGGCTGGCACCCGAAGGGGCCGAGGCCATCCCAGGCGGCATTGACGAGCGTGCAGACCGTGCCGCTGGCGAGCTCGATGGCCCACGGCCGCGGCGGCGGCGGAACCGGGACGAGGTCCTGGATCGAGGTCGCACGCAGCATCACCACGTTCGGGTCCTTGGGGCTCGTGACACAGGCCAGCGGCTCCGACGGGCCCCGCGGCCCGGCGAAGCACGGGTCGAAGATGCCGCCGGGCGACGATGCGAAGCATCGGTACGAGGCACCGCCGGCGACACCTGCATCGATGCACGTCCCGGTGGCGCTGCCCGACGCGTGCAGCGGAAAGGCGAGTGACCCGTTGGCGGTGAAGGGGTCGAACGTCACCACCCGGGTGGCGTCTGCGGCGGTGCGGGACTGCTGGGTGGCTGACGATCCCGTCACGCTGCCGGCGTGTCCTGCCCCGTCGCCGGTGCCCGGAGCGGTCCTCGTCGTGGCTGCGCTGCTGCCCCGGGACGGCGACGGTACGAGACGCCCGGGATCGGTCGTCGTCCGGTGGGCCGAGCTGTGAGCCTCGGCAGGAGCCGTACCCGTCCGAGTTGGCCTGGCACCGGCTGGCGATCGCGCTTCCGCGGCCGCTGGGGACCGTCCCACGGCCCTGGTCACGGTCCCGGCCTGGCGGGACCCGTTGTTGTGCTCGGTGCTGCACGACGCCAGAGCCAGCGCAGCGACGGCGACCACGAGGATCGGGGCGCGTTCCATTCCGGCTCGCCGCCTTGCGTCCGCCGGCAAGCCGGCACGGTTCCCAATTCGTGCGCCCATGGCGTCCTCCCGGCGGGCACCGTACTCGCCCACCCCGTAGACGTCGGCGGCACCTGGTTGGTTGCACATCGATGGGAAACGGCCGACGTGGGTGGCGGCTGCCGTGCCGTGCGGGCGCACGGTGCTGCGGGAGCACACGGCCGGCTCGTCCAGGCCGGCTGACCCGGCCAGGTGGGTCGGCTCGTTCAGGCGGGTCGGCTGGGACAGTTGGGTCGGCTCTGCCAAAGGGATCGGCAGGTCCAGGCCACCGGCTCGGCCAGGTGGGTCGGCAGGTCCAGGTGGGCCGGCTCGTCCAGGCCGGCCGGCTCGTCCAGGCCGGCTGACCCGGCCAGGTGGGTCGGCTCGTTCAGGTGGGTCGGCTCGGCCAGGTGGGAGTGTGGGGGCAGGGTTCCGGCGCTATGCCGAGCACCGGTTTGGACCTGCTTCGAGGTAGTGCAGCATCGACGGCGGCACGTCGCTGCGTCCCATGTTGGCGCCGATGATCGATACGTAGTTGGGCGGCCGGTCCGTGGTCCGGGCCACCGCCCACGCCACGAAAGCCTGCTCGTCCATCTTGAGGGGATCGACGGTGGCCCGGAGGTCCCCCAGGCTGGCACCAACCGGTTCGCCCGG
>JAJZLP010000227.1 GCA_021803325.1 Actinomycetes bacterium | reverse complement strand
CCCGTTGACCAGCACCATCACTGGTCCCGACGGATCCCCGACGAGCTCGTGGCACAGCTCGACCTCGCCACATCGGATGTGCACTGTCTCCTCGGTCACGCCCGGATGCTTCACCGCACCCGACCACCCGGTCAAGTCTCGCAGCCTGGTCGGGGGCACAACCAGAGCTTGCTGGCCGTCACCGCTCGCTGCGCGTGCCATGCTCGACGGCGATGTCAGCTGATCCGCTCCCGCCACCACGCACCGGCATCGGCACCGTCCGGGCGTGGTGTCCCGGGCGCGTCACGCTCATCGGCGATCACACCGACTACGCCGAAGGCGTGGCCCTGCCCGTCGCCGTCGACCTTGGCACCGAGGTGACGCTTGACTACGACACCACGGCACGGGCGATAGCCGTGGTGTCCGACGCCGCCGAAGGATCGGCCGATATCGACCTCGACGTCTCCTTGGACCCCGCCACGCTCCGCAGCCGCCAACCCCCATGGACGCGCTACCTGGCCGCACTGGTCTCCGTGGTCCGCCCACCGGTCGGCGGCCGTGCCAGCGTCCGCAGCACCCTGCCCGTCGGGGCCGGGCTGTCATCGAGCGCGTCCTTGTGCGTCGCGGCAGCACTCGCGTTCGGCTTGGATGGCGACCCCATGACGGTCGCCCGGACCTGCCAGCGGGCAGAACAGGCCGCCACCGGGGTGGACGTCGGCCTCCTGGACCCGTGGGCCCTCACCATCGCTGCACCCGGAACCGCCACGTTGCTCGACTTCCGCACCTTCCAGGCCCGGCCTGTCCCCCTGCCGCCCGATGCCGACATCGTCGTCGTCCACTCGGGACAGCAGCGCTCGCTCGATCGCTCCGGCTACCAGGCCCGGCGGGCCGAATGCGATGCCGCCGCCTTCCGCCTCGGCCCGCTCGGGCATGTCGAGCCCGAGGCCGTGCTCGGCTTGCCCGACCCCGTCCTCCGTCGACGGGCCCGCCATGTCGTCACCGAGTGCGACAGGGTCCGATGGTTCGTTGAGGCCATCGACCGCCACGATCTGCCGGAGGCCGGCCGGCTGATGCTCGCCAGCCACCGAAGCCTGGCCGAAGATTTCGAAGTCTCGACTCCGACGCTCGACGGGCTCGTGGCCCGGTTGGCGCAGACACCTGGGGTCCACGGTGCACGTCTGACCGGCGCCGGGTTCGGTGGTTGCGTCGTCGCCCTCACCGAACCGGGTGCACTTGACCTGGGGACCCTGCGCGGACCGGCGTGGCGCGTCGTCGCATCTGGGGGCGCTCGCGTGCTCGGCGCCGACACCCCAGGCTGAACTGGCAAACCGACGGACCTGGGCCCCAGCCAGGCCCGGCGCCCCAGGCAGGCCCGGAGGAACCGGAGGAACCGGAGGAACCGGAGGAGCCGGCACAGTGCAGGATCCGCGGTACCGGCCACGGCGGCACCCCGCACAGCACCACCGTTCCACGGCCGGCGCGTTCCATGGAACAGCCAGGCCTCGTGGAACAGCCAGGCCTCGTGGGACGGATGGCGCGGCGGCACCACAACCCGGCCCGACGGCCTCAGATCTGCGCGAGCAGCTCGGCCCGTTTCGTCGCGTACTCCCGGTCGGTCACCAGCCCGCTGCGGTGCAGGTCGCCGAGCGTGGCGAGCCGGTCAGCCACACTGCGGGCACCGGCTCCGGACGGTGCCGCTCCCGGAGCAGTCGGATTGCCGGACGCAGCACCCGAGCTCGGTCCTCGGGACCCTGCTGCGCTGGCGTCGACCGGCACGACAGCATGGCCGGCCGGCGGGGTGTCGCACCATGTTCCGGCCATCGCTTCCCCAGACGACGACGCTCCCCCCGGCGGCAGCGTGGCTCCGGGTGCGAACAGGCCGAGCGCATGCCGATAGGCCGCGATCTGCTCAGTCACGATCCCCTGCAGGCGAGCCGGTCGACGAACGTGCGTCAGGACCGATGCCGTTCCGGCGCCCGTCTCCACGTGCAACTGGCCGGCACCCACGACCATGCCGAGCAGCGACTGTCGGTACACGAGGGCAGCGATGCGATCCAGGCGGATCTCCTCCCCCCGGCGCGACAGGACACCGGACCGTTCCACGATCCGCAGGCTTGTCACCGCCAACGTGGAGCTGGCCCACCGAACAAGGCGGCCGACCAACCACAGCGCGCAGACCACGCCCACAACTCCGATCCCCTCGGCAACGGCCACGGGTGTGCCGGGGAGCGCGACAGCCAAAGCGATGAGCGCCGCCGCCACGGCGAGCACGCTCACGAGCGGCCAGCCCAGTGCCGTCCAGTGGGGACGCGCTTCGTACACGACGTCCTCGCCGTCGGCCAGGACGCGCCGGGAGAGAGCCATGTGCGCAGGGTAGCTCCATCCCCGGTCCCCGCCAGGGACACCCCGGCCGATCACGTATGGGGGGCGGTGGACCACCGTCACCGCGGACCAGCGGGGACAGGAATGAGACCGATCCCTGTGCATGGCGGACGGGTGGTCCCGCGAGGGTGGCGTGTGCCACCGCGGGCAACCCGAGCTGCGGCGGGCAACCATGGCCTGCCGCAGCGATATCACGCGGCGAAAGATCCGAACGACCCGGTCGAACCCAGCAGGCCCAGCGAACCCGTCGAACCCGTCGGGCCCAGCGAGCCCAGCGAGCCCAGCGAGCCCAGCGATCATGTTCGACCAGACAGAGGTGACCAGACGCTCGATCGACCTGGCCAGATGGACGGACAAGGTGACCTCGATGCTCCTCGCCTATCTCCGCACCCCG
>JAJZLP010000244.1 GCA_021803325.1 Actinomycetes bacterium | reverse complement strand
CCACGCAGCACGCGCTCCGCACTGGTGGGCTGGCCCGCGCTCGGTCCAGCAGAGGCCAGCCTGCTGGCGGCTCGACCGGCCCCGGAACGACAACGACAGGTCAGCGTGCCGGTTGCTCGACGGGCCCCGGAACGACGACGACGGGGAGATGTGCGTGGGCTGTGAGCTCGTGGCTGGTGCTCCCGAGGAGCAGCCCGGGGAACCCTCCCGATCCCCGGCGGCCCACCACGATCAGGTCCGCTGCGGCATCGGTCGCCGCCTGCAGCAGCGCCAGGACCGGGCTGCCGTCGCTCACGAGACAGCGGTGCGCCACCCCCGACGCCTGCAGGGGAACGCACCACCGGTGCAGCTGTGCCTCGATCTGGGTCCGGTGCTCCGTTGCCGTGTGCGCCGTCGGTGTGCCCCCCTCCCCGCTCGCCGGTGAACCGTTCGTCGGCATGTGGCTCAGCAGACCGAGCGCGTGCACGGCGACCACCTCGCCTCCGATCACCAGCACCAGGTCAGCGGCCCACTGCATGGCGCCAGCGGCGGCTGCCGAGCCGTCGGTGCCGACCACCACGGTGACAGGCCCCTTCAACGCGCCGCCGCCGAATCCTCGTGTGCCTGGCGAGCCGCCGTCACCGCGGACGATCCTGGTCCGCCAGAGGAGGCCTGCTCCGGCCGGAAGCTCGTGCCGAGCACAGCAGCCAGGCTCGCCCCCACCGACAGGCGCAGGGCCTCCTCGTCGTAGCCGCCTTCGAGCACCAGCACGGTCCGTCCCGGGCCCGGAGCCAGTGCGTGCACCCGCGCCGCCAGGTCGGCGAAGTCGCCGGCTGTGAGGGCGAGATCGGCCAGCGGGTCACGACGGTGCCCGTCGAACCCTGCGGACACCAGGACCCAGTCCGGAGCGAACCGTTCGGCTGCAGGCGCCAGCACCTCGTCGAACGCCTGGAGCAGCACGTCGCCGGTGGCACCGGGCGGCACCGGGATGTTCAGGGTCGTCCCCGGGGCATCGGACCCGCCGGTCTCGGTGGCCCGCCCCGTGCCGGGGAACAACGGCCACTGGTGGGTCGAGACGTACAGCACGCGCGGATCGTTCCAGAAGATGGCCTGGGTGCCGTTGCCGTGGTGGACGTCCCAGTCCACGATCAGCACGCGCTCGCCAGCGACGGCGAGCGCCGCGGCCGCCACCGCCACGTTGTTGAGCAAACAGAAGCCCATGGCCTGGTCCTCGGTGGCGTGGTGGCCGGGCGGGCGCATGGCGACGAAGGCGACGTCGCCGTCGCCTCGGCGCAGCGCCTCGGTAGCCGCTATCGGGGCGCCCGCGGCGAGCAGCGCCGTGTCCCACGACCCGGGAACGGCCTCGGTGTCGGGGTCGATGGCACCTCCCCCCGCATGGCAGAACGATCGGAGGGCGTCGAGGTAGGTGGGCCGATGCGCTCGGACCAGCTCGGCTTCCGTCGCCCGACGCGGTGGGATCGCCACCACGGCGTCGCGCACGTCGGCGGCATCGATGCCGCCCAGCGCGGCAGGCATGCGAGCCGCCCGCTCCGGGTGGCCCGCGCCGGTGCGGTGACCGTCGAGATCCGGGGCTGCGACGACGACGAGCACGAGGACGAGCCTACGGCGCCGCTGCGGTCGGCGGTGGGGACCGCCGCTCGGCCGGCTCCGCCTGCCCGTCGCCCGCATCAGGTCCGGCAGGTGACGACCCGCCAGCACAAGGCGCTGAACTGCTTCGATCGAGCCAGCCGCTGAGCGACGACCGGCAGAGCCGCCACGCTCGACCGGCGCCTCGTCCCAGACCACAGCTCCAGTCACGCCGACCCGGACCTTGGGGACCTTCGACCCTGGCGACCACCTCCTGTCGGCGCCAGGATCGCTCGGGCCGACCCACGCGAGGATCGGCGGGTCGCGACGCGGTCGTCGGCCAGTCTCCGGGCCTCGGCGCCCGGAACGAAGAGACAGGAGACCGATGTGCACATGATCGCCGTGCTCGACTCGGACTGGGCCATCATCATCGTCGTGGCCGCCGTCGTCGTCTTCTTCGGCGGAGGCAAGCTACCGAAGCTCTTCCGCTCGCTCGGATCGGCCCAATCCGAATTCAAGAAGGGCCTGGCCGAAGGGGACAAGACAGCGGGCGAGGCCTCTGCACCCGGCACTCCCGCGGCGACAGCGGCACCTGTCGAAGCGACTGCCGCCAACGCGGTTCCCCCCACTGTTCCCAGCTCCACCGGGGACCCGACTGCGCGGTCCCAGCCATCCTGAGCCACCAGGGGCAACGGGTGGCGGGGCTCGCTGCGCCAGATCTCACCTCAGGGGTTCAGTGGCCTCCCTCCGGAGCAGCAAGGGTGACCGACCGGAGTTTCCTACGGCACCAGGGCGCCGAACCCGAAGCGCCCCGCCTGCACGTCCACCGAGCCCACCGGCACATCCACCGGCGGCCCACCGGCGACATCGGTGCCGCCTGCGCTGCGAACCAGACAGCCCCCGCTCCGCGAACCCGGCCTGGCACCCGCGCCGCGAACCCGACAGCGCCCGCTCAGCGAACCCGGCCTGGGGCCGGTTCCCGAGGCTCCATCTCGTTCTCCGGCTCTACCCATCCACCAGGTCCGACCGGTCCGTCGGCTCCAGGTCGTCCGCTGGTTCGACACCGTCGGTGGGCAGAACCTGCTTCGCGACAGAGCCCGACGCGCGGCTGGTCGCGTCGCCAGGCGCCATCGCCGTCGAGGGCACCTGAACCGGTGGGAGGCCCGGCGGCGGTACCGGGCGGCGAGGAGCG
>JAJZLP010000248.1 GCA_021803325.1 Actinomycetes bacterium | reverse complement strand
GCACGCCGCCTCGACGTCGAGCAGCGGCTCCGCTCGGGAGCGCTGCGCGCCCTGGTGGCCACCGCTTCGCTCGAGCTGGGCATCGACGTCGGTCCGGTCGACCTCGTCTGCCAGCTGGGCTCGCCCAGGCTCGTCTCCACCTTCGTGCAACGCGTGGGCCGGGCCAACCACCAGCGTGATGGCGTGCCCGAGGGCATCGTCTTCCCACTCAGTCGTGACGATCTGGTGGAGTGTGTCGCCCTGGTGGGCGCAGCCTTGGCCGGGCGGCTCGACGTGCTCGAGCCGCCCGTCGCTCCGCTCGACATCCTCGTCCAGCAGGTGGTCGCCGAGGTGGCGGCGGCTGGGGAATGGTCGGAGGACGGGCTCTACGACCTGGTGCGCCGCGCTGCGCCGTTTGCCGGGTTGGCCCGTGCCACCTTCGACGAGGCGATCGAGCTGGCCTCGGAAGGCATCCCCACCGGCCACGGCCGGCGGCTCGCGTACCTGCACCGCGATCGGGTGCACGGCATGCTGCGGCCCCGCCGGGGCGCGCGGCTTGCTGCCCTCACCAGCGGCGGAGCCATCCCCGACGTCGGGGACTACCGGGTTGTGCTCGACCCCGACGATGTGGTGGTGGGAACGGTGAACGAGGACTTCGCCGTGGAGTCCATGGTCGGTGACGTCTTCGTCCTCGGCACCCACAGCTGGCGCGTCCGGCGGGTGGAGGCTGGCGTCATGCGGGTGGTGGACGCTGAAGGAGCGGCGCCCACCATCCCCTTCTGGTTCGGCGAGGCACCAAGCCGCAGCGCCCAGCTGTCCGACGAGGTTTCGAGGCTCAGGCGGGCCGTGGGGGCTGCGGCCGATCGGGCGGAGGCCGTGGACGAGGTGTGCGAGTCCTGCCACGTGGACGCCGCCGTGGCCGAGCAGGCCGTCGACTATCTGCGGGCCGGGATGGCCCAGCTCGGGGTGATGCCCTCGGGCGAGGACGTCGTGTTCGAGCGGTTCTTCGACGACGCCGGCGGCATGCAGCTCGTCGTGCACGCGCCATTCGGTGGGCGGGTGAACCGTGCTTTCGGCCTGGCCCTGCGCAAGCGGTTCTGCGCCACGTTCGACTTCGAGCTCCAGGCCGCTGCGGGCGACGATGCCCTGGTCCTCTCCCTGGGGGTTCACCACGCATTCCCGCTCGGCGACGCCCCCCGGCTCCTGCGCGCGGCCACGGCACCCGATGTCCTCGCGCAGGCCGTGCTGACCTCGCCGATCTTTCCGGCGCGGTGGCGGTTCGCCCTTACCTGCTCCCTGGCGGTGCTGCGCAACCGGGGTGGGCGCCGGACACCCCTGCCCATCCAGCGCATGGAGGCCGACGACCTCCTCGCCGCGGTGTTCCCAGCGTTGGCTGCCTGCCAGGAGAACACCGCGGCGGGGCCCGTGGTGGTCCCTGACCACATCCTCGTCCGCCAGGCCATCGATGACTGCCTGCACCAGGCGATGGACGTCGACGGGCTGGTCGAAGTCCTGGCGGCCATCGAGGACGGCCGCATCCGCACCCACCTCGTCGACGGCACCGAGCCGTCGGTCTTCGCCCACGAGATCCTCGACGGCAAGCCTTTCACCTTCCTCGACGATGCCCCACTCGAGGAGCGGCGGACCCGGGCTGTGCCGCTGCGGCGCGGCCTGCCCGGTGAGCCGGGGCCGGTCAACAGGATCGACCACGACGCCATCGACGAGGTCGTGGCGGAGCAGGCACGACTGCCACGAGACCGCGAGGAGCTCCACGATCTCCTCCTGCGGACCGTGCTCCACCCGCCGATCGGGGACTGCCAGGCGGCGTTCGACGCGCTGGTGGTCGCGGGCCGGGCCGTGGCGTGCGATCCGGGCGGCGGCGTCGGGCTGCGATGGGTGGCGACGGAGCGCCAGCCCTGGGTGGAGGCGGCGCTGCCCGATGCGACGCTGCGTCCGCTGCCCCTGCCGCTCGGGCCGACCGCGTCGGCGATCCCCGGGCCCCCGGACGCCGACGCCGCGGCTGCCGACATCGTCCAGGGGCACCTCGAACGCTCCGGGCCCACCACCGTGGCGGCACTGGCTGCCGCCACCGGACTGCCCGCCACGCGTGTGTCCGTCGGCCTCGGTCGGATCGAAGCGGCTGGGGGAGTCTTGCGGGGTCGGTTCGACGACCGGATCGCCGATCCTGACCAGTGGTGCGCCCGACCCATGCTCGCCCGCCTCCACGCCCGAGCACGCCGCCGACTGCGCGCCGGCGTGCAACCCGTCACCGCGCAGGACCTGGTCCGCTTCCTCCTGCACTGGCACCACGTCGCACCCGGCACGCTCCGGACCGGGCATGGCGGTGTGCTGGCCGTCGTCGCCCAGCTCCAGGGTTTCGAGGCTGCTGCTGGTTCCTGGGAGGACGATGTGCTCCGGGCCCGAGTGGAGGCATACCGGCCCGAGTGGCTCGACGACCTCTGCCAATCCGGTCGGGTCGCCTGGGGACGGCTGGGACTGCGGCCGCCCGAGATCGCCGACCAGCCCCGCCGAGGTGCCGCGACCCCGTCGCGTGCCACCCCGATCGCCCTCGCCTTGCGGCCCGACCTTCCCTGGCTGCTCGCTGCAGCCCGAGGCGGCGAGCAGCCTGACGAGCCGGGCCACGGCGCCGCGCACGAGCTGGTCGCCGTCTTGCGGGCCGAGGGTGCGTGCTTCCATGGGGATCTCGTCGGCCGCACCCGGCGCCTTCCAGCCGACGTCGAGGCCGGACTGTGGGATCTCGTTGCCCGCGGGATCGTCACCGCCGACGGCTTCCGCTCGGTGCGCAGCCTGCTCGACCGGCGTGACCGCGGTGGCCGGCGGCGGTCGGTGGGCGGCGGGCACAGTCGCGCCGCCCGTTCCGAGGACCTCCGTCACGGCGGGGACGGCCGGTGGTCCCTGCTGCCGACACCGGCGGAGATGGTCGTCGACGACCTGGCCGCACTGGTCGCCCGCCAACTGGTGGCCCGCTGGGGCGTCGTGCTCTGGGATGTCGTCGTCCGCGAGACGTTGGCCGTGCCCTGGCGCCACGTCCTCCGCGCGCTGCGCCGGCTCGCCGACCGTGGCGACGTGCACGACGGCCGTTTCGTCACGGGTTTCAGCGGCGAGCAGTTCGCCGACCCTGCTGCTGTGCCTGAGCTCCGCCGGATCCGTGACCTGCCCCGAACCGGGCAGGTTGTCCGCCTCAGTGCCGCCGATCCGCTGAACGTTGCCGGGGTGCTGCTCCCCGGGCCCCGGATACCGGCAGTCCGCACCCGCTACATCACTATCCGTGATGGCGAGGTCATCGAGGCCTGCTGACGGCGGCAGTGGCGGTGGACCATGGTGTGTGCGGGCGAGCGGTGGTGTACAACGCAGGACATGCGTGGCGGGGGGGACGACGATCGACATCGAGCAGGGTCGCCACCGCCGCCACGGCCCGACGACACCGTCGTCGAGCTCACCGGAGTGTCCAAGCGCTACCGACAGGGAGACAGCGATGTCGTGGCGCTCGACGCTGTCGATCTGCATGTCCGCCGGGGTGAGATCGTCGGTGTCGTCGGCCGAAGCGGATCCGGCAAGTCGACGCTCCTGCACGTCGCCGGTGGTCTCGACCGTCCTGACTCCGGACGGGTCGTCGTCGCCGGCGTCGACCTGGCTGGCTGCTCGCTCCGGATGCTGGCCAGGATCCGGCGGCGCCACATCGGCTTCGTCTTCCAGTTCTTCCAGCTCGTGCCCGGCCTGACCGTACGCGAGAACGTGGGCCTCCCCCTGTCCCTCGACGGCCGCGCCGACCCGGCCCGGGTCGACCGCATCTTGGACCAGGTCGGCCTGCGGGCCCAGGCCCGGCGCCTGCCCAGCGAGCTGTCGGGCGGCCAGATGCAGCGGGTCGCCGTCGCCCGAGCGTTGGCGGCTGGGCCCGACGTCGTCCTGGCCGACGAGCCCACCGGCAACCTCGACAGCGCCACCGCTGCCACCGTCCTCGACCTGCTCACCGACCAGGTTCGCAGTGCCGGCACGGCACTGGTCGTCGTCACCCACGACCCGGCAGCCGTCGCCCGGGCCGACCGGGTTCTCACCGTTCGCGACGGCCGGCTCCACGACGGCGACCCCGAATCCACGACCGCACGCTTGAGCGGCACGTCCACGGCCGGCGGCCCGCAGGCCGGCGGCGACGGTGGGCCTCCGACAGCCGCCGACGCACTCGCTCCGACCGACACAGCGCACGAGCACACCGGCACCAAGAGCGCCCGCATGGGCACCGGCACCGGGGGCGCCGGTGTGCCTGACGGAGCCAGCGGCACCCCGTCCGGTCGCGAGGGCACGTGGGCCGGGGCGCCCTGATTCCGTGGCTGCCGTTCTCGTCCTCCTCGCCCGGCTCCACGTCCGACGGCTCTTCTCCCATCGCCTGCGGACCCTCCTCGCCGTGCTCGCCGTCGCTGCCGGCACGTCGTTGGCCCTCGGTGTGGTCGTCGTCGTCGGCAGCATCGACGCGTCGTTCGCTCGGTTCGGTCGCGCCCTGGGTGGCCCAGCTCCCCTGCGCGTCGTCGGTGCCACCCAGTCGGGGGGGCTGCCGCCGGCCACGCTCGTCGCCGTCACAGGAACCCCGGGCGTCGCCGCCGCCGTGCCCCTGGTGCAGGCCAGCTCCGTCGTCCGCAGCCGCACCGGGCACGACATCGCCGTCGTCGTGATCGGAGCGGGCTGTGACGCCGCCCACCTCGTCGGGATCACCACGTGCTCCGCCGCGTCGGCGAACCCGGCCGCGTCGGCGAACCCGGCCGACCCAGGTGGCCCCCTGCTCATCGGCGAGACACTGTCCCGCAAGCTCGGTGCAGGGTCCTGGCTGCAGACCGACCTCGGGGTGCTCCCCACGGCGGGCAGCACCCCCGTGCCCGCCCTCGATGCCATAGCCGGTGGCAACGTCGTCGTCACGGGCCTCACCCGAGCGGAGGCACTGTTCGACCGGGGGGTGCGCTACGACCTGATCGAGATCGTGCCGGCCCGAGGCATGCCGCTTGCAGCCGTGGCGCAGCGGGTCGAGCGCCGCATCGGACCTGCGTACCGTGTGCTACAGGCCGGGCAGCCCCCGCCGGAGATGGGCTTGGCCACCGCCGCCTTCGTTCCCCTGCTCGCGCTGGTCGCGGTGCTCGCCGCCGGCATCGCCACGGTGCTCGTCTACGACGTCATGGCCCTGTCACTCGAAGAGCGCCGTCGCCAACAAGCTGTGGTGGCCGCGCTCGGTGCGCCTCCATGGATGATGACGGTGGGCCCTGCTGCCGAGTCCGCCATCATCGGTGCCGTCGGCGGCCTCGTCGGCGCCGGTGCCGGCGGGTTGCTCGCGAGGTCCATCGTCGCTCCCATCTCCGCCTTCAGCGCCGCCCTCCTGGGGGTGCCGGTGACGGTGCACCTGTCTCCGGTCGACGTCCTGCTCGGCCTGGCCTTCGGTGTGGTCATCGGTCTCGCCGCCGTGGCCCGGCCGCTGCGCAGGATGGTGCGCGGCGACGTCGCCGCCGAGCTCGCCGGCCGCAACGAGCGAGCCGAGTCAGACGCGGCGTCGCGGTGGCCGCGCCTGGTGGCAGCCGCCGCGTTCACGGCCGCCGCCGTCGGGCTCACCGTGGTCGGTGCCCGCCACGACGCGCTCGCCGGCTGGCAACCACCGGCTGCGCTTGCGGGCTTCGTCGCCAGTACCGTCGGCTGCGTCCTCATCGTGGCCGAAGTAGCGGCGATGCCGCTCGTCGCGATCGTCGGCCGCTGGCCGCAGGGACGTGGCGGCCAACGCTGGGCCGCGGTGCGCATCGGCGTGGCCACCGCGGCTCGCGAACCGGGTCGGGTCGGGGTCATGGCCGTGGCCGTCGCCGGGGCAGTCGGCGTGGGCATCGTCACCGGAGGGTATGCCCAGGGCCTGGCGGCTGGGACCACGACCCAGATCGCCAGCTCCGTGCGCGGGCATGGCGTCGTCGTGGACACTGCGGCGGGGACCTCGGGTGACAACAGCGACGCACGCCTGCCGGCAGCTGTCGTGACCGAGATCGCCGCTGTCCCCGGTGTCGCCCGCGTGGTCCCGTCGACCGCCGTCCTGAGCGGCAATTCCGCCTCCACCCTGGTGTTCGTCACCGCCGCGGCGAGTCCCGCCGGTGGTCCCACCCTCGTCCAGGGAAGCGCCAGCCCAGGACCGTTCCGCTCCGGTGCCGTCATGGTGGGTGTCGGTCTCGCCCGCCGCCAGCACCTCCGGCCCGGCAGCACCGTGCGGCTCGACACCCCGGAAGGCGTGGTGGCCGTCCCGGTCGAAGGCATCTGGGAAGACGGGGCCGTCGACGGCGACACGGTCACCATGAGCCCCGGCCTGCTCGCGCACCTGTTCGAGCCGCAGCTCCCTGGCGCGGTCACCGCCGTTCCGGCAGCGGGGGTTTCGGTCGCTGCCGTGGCCGGCGCCATCCGGCGGCTCCCGCTTCCCCCAGATGTCACGGTCACCGCTCCCGGCCCCTACCTGCGTGAGCAGGTCACCCAGCTCACCGGCCAGCTCGCCCCGTTCTGGGCGCTCGAGCGTGCCCTGCTCGTCGTCGCCTTCGTCGGCGTCCTCGCCACGCTGCTCCTCGTCGGGGTGCAGCGTCGCCGGCAGATCGGCCTGCTCGGCGCGCTGGGCATGGCGCCCGACGACGTGTTCCGGATGGTCGTCGCCGAGGCGGCCGGCGTCGGTGTCGTCGGGGCGGCGCTCGGCGTGGCCGTCGGTGCAGGCGTGCTCGCTGTCATGCTCCAGGTGGCACCGCTGCTCATCGGGTACCACGATCCGTACCGCTTTGACGCAGGGGCGCTGGTTGTCACCGTCCCTGTGGCCGTGGTGGTCGCGGTCGCCGCTGCTCTGCTGCCGGCATGGCGAGCCGCCAGCATGCCGGTGGTGCGGGCGTTGAGCGAGGACTGATTCCCTTGAGGTTCCCTTCAGAGCGATGATTGGTTCCCTTCGGAGGAAGCACGGTCGAGAGATCCGTCGGCCTCGACCGGCGGTCCGCTTGACGAGCCAGCCGGGCGACCGCCCGGAAGGTCCTGAGCGACGGCTGTTGTGGGTCTATCGTTAAGGCGCCATAAAGATGAGGGGGCTCGGCGTGCGACAGGTGGTGGTGGGTCGGCAACCGATCTTCGACCGCACGGCCAAGGTGCACGGGTACGAGCTCGTGTTCCGGCCGATGGCGGGAACAGTCGGCGACCCGGTGCGCCGGTACGACTCCCCTTTGGTGACAGCGGAGGTCCTCTTCACCACCTTGGCCGTGGGCATCGACCGGATGGTGGGCTCGCGGGACCTGTACGTCCGGGCCGATCGCGAGCTGCTCCTCCGTGACGCTCCGTTCGTGCTCCCGCCGGACCGCACCATCATCGAGGTCGACGCCACCGCGGGCGACGACGGGCTGGTAGCCCGCTGCCGGCAGCTGCGTGCGGACGGGTTCCGGGTTGCGGTCGAGTACAGCGGCGACGACATGTCGCAGGAGCTGCTGGCGCTGGCCACCACGGTCAAGCTCGACGTCCGGACCATCGAACGCGACGACGCCGCTGCCGCGATCAAGGCGGCGCACCGGCGCGGCGCCTCGGTGGTGGTCACCAACATCGATCTGCGCCAGGAGCTCGTCGAGTGCGACCAGCTCGGTGCCGACCTGTTCCAGGGGAACCTCCTGGCGCACGCCACGCCGGTGCCGGGGCGCACGCTGGAGCCGGGACGCCTGGCTGCATTGCGGCTGGCGTCCACCATGCTCGACGCCGAGGTGGGCGTGGCACAGATCGAGGCGGTCGTGCGCGGCGACCCTGCCATGAGCCACCAGCTGCTCTCGCTCGCCGGTGTGGGCGCGGCCAGCGGCATGCGTCGCACGGTCCGATCGGTGCGCGAGGCGCTGGTGCTCGTCGGATGGCGGCGCCTGCAGAGCTGGGTGGCACTGCTGCTCCTTGCCGGCACCGGCGACCGGGTGGAGCCTGAGGCGATGACGATCGCCCTGGTGCGGGCCAGAGCCTGCGAACTGCTGGCGGAGCGGACGATGCCGGCAATGGCCGATGCCGCCTTCACCGCCGGTCTCATCTCCGCGCTCGACCTGCTGCTGCACGTGGACCTGCCGGTCGCTGTCGAGTCCCTGCCGTTGGATCCGGAGCTGCGGGCGGCGGTCCTGGACCACCAGGGTCCCCTCGGGGCCCTGGTGGCCGACGTCACCGACCTGCAGTTCGGGCGGTACGAGTCCGCTGTCCGCAGCGGTATCGACGACGGGTTGGTCCACGCGGCCATCTTCGAGGCACTCACGTGGTCGGTGCAGGCCGGTGCCGCCTTCGAGGGGTCCGAGGCCGAGGTGGGCGTGGACGGGTCCTCGGCCTGAGCGGCCGCGCTGCCGACGCGCCCGCCGGCAAGCCGGATCTCGAACAGCATCTCGAGCCGGCTCCGGGGCGACAGCCTGCCATGCCGCTCTGGGGTCGGTGGGCCGGCGGGCCGGTGCCAGGCTGTGCTCATCGCCGGCCGGAGGTCGTCGTCTGGTCCGTCGACAGGTGAGCGCCGGCTGTCGGCGCCCCGATGTGCTCACCGGGTCCGGGCAGGCTCCCAGGTCGGCGCCGCACCACCGTGCTCGAGCCCGGGTGCGGTGTCGCTGCCGGCGGGGCCGACGGTGGCGGTGGGGCTGGCGGAGCCGGTGGGGCTGGTGGGGTCGGCGCTGTCGGCAAGGTCGGTGGGGTCAGCCAGCGCATCGCCGGGCTGCCACCCGCAGGGAGTGGGTCCCCCGCTCTGCAGCGCGGCAACGGTCCGCACCACCTCGTCGACGTTGCGGCCCGTGCCGAGGTCGTGGACCGACACGTACCGGATCGTCCCTCCTGGGTCGACCACGAAGGTGGCGCGCAGCGCGACGCCCGTGGCGCGGTCGAAGGTGCCCGTCGCCGTCACCAGTTCGCGCTTGATGTCCGACGCCAGCGGGATCGACAGGTGGCGCAGGTGGGGATGGTGCCGGCGCCACGCGAGGTGGACGTGCGCACTGTCGATGCTGACTCCGAGCACCGCCGTGTCAAGTCGGCTGAGCTCGGGGGCTGCTCTGTCGAACCCGTACACCTCGGTGGGGCAGACCGACGTGAAGTCCATCGGCCAGAAGAAGACCACGAGCCAGCGGCCGGCAAGATCGGCCGATCGCACGCGCGACAGCGTGGGCTCATCCCAGCCCGTCACCGCGGCCAGGTCGAACGGGGGAAATGGATCTCCGACGGTGAGCATGGCGGCTCCTCCCAGCGTGCGCGACCAGCCTGCCACCAGGCTGGGTCACCGTCGAGGCGGGTTGCGGGCCGTCGGGGCTGCGCCTGGCCGTTGTGGATCAGCGATCCTCGAACCGGGGAGCGCGCTTGTCGAGCATGGCCTGGACCCCCTCCTTTGCATCGGCGGTGCCGGCAAGTCGGCACTGCTCCTGGAGCTCGTGGGCCATCGCCCGAGCGGCTTCTTCCGCCAGGCCGGCCCGCAGGGTGGCACGCGTGGCACGCGTGGCGAGTGGCGCTCCCGCTGCGATAGCGGCGGCGATCTCCATCGCTGCCGCGAGCTCTGCGCCGGCAGGGACGAGGCGCTGCGCCAAGCCGATCCGAACGGCTTCGTCGGCAGCGACACGCCTGCCGGTGAGCAGCACGTCGGCGGCCCGGCCCGACCCGACGGCCCAGGGCACCGTGGTGCTGAGGGCGAACCCCGGATGGATGCCCAGTGCCACGAAGTTGGCCTGGAACCAGGCCGCTTCGCCTACGACCCGGATGTCGCATGCCATGGCGAGGCCGAAGCCCGCCCCTATGGCGGCCCCGTGGACGGCGGCCACCGTGGGGAGCGGCGCGGCGAACACCCGCTCGGCCTGGGCGTAGAACGCGCTGGTGCGCGTCGCGAACGCGCCGGCGTCGGTGGGGTCGGGAGCGTCGTCGGACCGGAAATTCGCTCCGGCGCAGAACGACCTGCCCACGCTGTGCAGCACCATGGCCCGGGCACCGGGGACGGGTTCGTGCAGCGCGTCGGCGATGGCGCGCAGGTCCGGTTCGGTGAGCAGATTGTGGGGGGGACGTTGGATGGTGATCACCACGATCCCGTCCTGTGGCGCGATCGCGACCGGAGCGGGCGGCTCGGGGCTGCTGGCTGGCGCAGGGCCGTCCGGCACAGCGGCGGCGGGTGTGGGGAGACCAGGGGAACGCTTGTCCATGGCGGCAGTCTGGCCGAGGGTCGGCTCGCTCACCAGCCCATCCGTATACTTGACCGAACGGTCGGGCACGGAGCGAGGTGCCGGGAGCGGCACACGTGGCGGGTGGACGAAGGGACCTGCGTGGGGACAGACGACGTTCGGATGCCTGCGGGGCACGGCACCGGCGCCCAGCGGACCGACGAGGCCGGCTCCGGCGGAACCAGCGGGTGCCGGTGACCGGGCCAGGTTCGTGCAGGTCGATTGCCGGCACGCTCGCGGGCTGGGTTCGGAGCGCGGTTGCTCCCGTGGCTCCCTCCCAGCTGGAGCTGCCGCCGGGCTCGCCGCTCACGGTGCGGACCGACGATGGTGCGGTCATCTCAGGTCGTGCCGTCGGTTGCGGTCCGAGGCTGGTGGTGCTCGCGCACGGGTGGACGAACGACAGCCGTGTATGGAGCCGTGTGGTGCGGCACCTGGTGGGGGAAGGGCACCGGGTGGTCGTCTACGACCAGCGCGGGCACGGGGCGTCCACGATCGGGACGAGCGGCCTCACCCTGTCGGCACTGGCCGGCGATCTGGCCGCGGTCCTCGAGCATGTCCAGGCGGACAAGGCGGTGGTGGCGGGCCACTCGATGGGCGGTATGGCCCTGCAGACACTGGCAGCAGAGGATCCCGGGGTGCTGCGGGCGCGGGTGCGGGCGCTCGCGCTGGTGTCGACAGCGTGCGACGGCCTGGCTCGGTACGGCACGCCGTTCGACCGGTTGATCGCTGCCGGCCTCTGCCGGCTCGTCGGGGTCCGCTCCATCGGCCGGGCGACCGCCAACGGGTTCGTCGGCCCGCTCGTCGTGCGACCGGTGGTCGGCGTCGAGCCCGACAGCAGCGACCTGCGGACGGTGGGCGCGATGTTCGCGGCGACGCCGGCACGGGTGCGCCGGACCCTCCTGGCCGCCATGCAGGCCATGGACCTCGGGGGTTCCCTGGGATCGCTCGACGTGCCGGTGCTGGTCGTGTCGGGCAGTGACGACGTCCTGACCCCGCCGGCTCGCAGCCGTCGCATCGCCCAGGTCGTTCCCCAGGCGCACCAGGTCCTGCTCCCCGGTACCGGGCACATGCTGCCGCTGGAGGAGCCGGACGTGCTGGCGTCACTGCTGGCAGCGCTGGGTCGTGGCCTGGCACCAGCCGAGGCGGGCCGGCTCGCTGCTGCACCGGTCGCAGGCCGGCTTGCCAGTGCCGCCGACGCGTCCCTGGAGGGAGCGGGTTGACGCCCGCCGCCGCCGGCGCCGCCGGCGGCTGCATCGCGGCGTGACGCCTGGCCTCGTGACGGGTGCCGGGTGGTGTTCACGGCGGCGCCAGGCGCGATCGCTGGGTCACGGTGCGCACGCCTGGACCACGGCGCTCGGGCTCGGCTCCTGCAGGGGGGTGATCGGCGGTGCGGCGGCGCCTGACGACAGCGACGCCACCGTCGACCCGGCCACGTCCGCGGCGAGGGTGGACGGCGAAGCCGACCCTCGGCCGAGCGCCATGTCGATGAAGTCCGTCGTGACCCGCTGGACCACGGGAGCCGCCGGGCTGTTCCCCACGTAGGGGCCCAGGTGGGTCGCGTTGTCGAGCTCCAGGAACCACTTCGGACCGGCCAGCGTGTTGTACAGGATGGTGCTCTCCTGGGGCAGGTTGCACTGGTCGGTGGCGCTCTGGACGACCAGGGTGTCAGGGGCGGGTGTTGGCGACCCGTAGGTGGAGGGGATGCCGGGGATCTCTGCGCCGGACAGGACCAGGACGGCTCGCGGGTGCACCGGCATGGCGCCGTACATGCCCTGGTAGTGGGCACCGAACACCAGACCGGCGACGGCGTCGCCCCCGTCTGATTGGCCGGCGAGCGCGAGGTCGGAGGGGTTGGCCAGTCCGCGCAGGAAGCTGGCGTCCGCGCTCGGGCCTGTGTTCGCCGGAGGTGACCCCTGGGACCACGCCAGGACCTGGCTCACGACGAAGGCGAGGTCGCCAGGCTCGTTGGGCAGGTCGCCTTCGGCCATGTCGCCGAGGTACGAGTCGGGTCCACCCAGCGACGTGATGGTGGCGGCGTTCTCCTCGGGGAACACCGGCGCCACGACGACGAACCCTGCCGACACCCAGCTGTCGAGGAGAACCTTGTAGGTGCTGGGATCGGTGTTGAAGCCGTGGGCGAACACGACGACGGGGTACGGCCCGTAGCGAATGGAAGGTGGCGCGTTCGAGGTCTCCGTGCCGTTGGCTCCCGCCAGGGTCGGGTACCGGATCTCGGTCACCAGTGTGCGGGGGGACGACTGGTGGGTCGCCGGGTTGACCGCCACACCGGTGGGCTCGACCCAGGTGACCGTGCGGATCCCTACCTGGAACGATGTGGGTGGCGGCGGTGCCGGAGCGGTGGTCGTGGTGGTCGGTGCGCTGCTCGTGCCGCGGGCCGGGTTCGCGTGGTGCCGCGCCGGGGTTCGGGCGATGAGCAGCGTTGTGCCTGCGGCGACCAGGAGCGCGACGACGACGACCGCCGCCGGCCACGAGGCGCGACCCCGCCTGCTGCGGGCCGGGCGTGCGCGCGGCGGCTGGTGCCGATGGGGCTCCACCCTGGCCGCGACCCTGGCCCGTTCGTTCGACGAGGCGCGGCCGTTCACGAGGACGGAATCTACCGGCCACTCCCCCCGGGGGTCAGGCAGGGTCCCGTCGCGTGGGTCGACGCGCTGGTGTGGGTCGGCACGCTGGTGTGGGTCGGCACGCTGGTGTGGGTCGACGCGCTGGTGTGGGTCGGCACGCTGGTGTGGGTCGGCACGCTGGTGTGGGGGCTGATGCATCGCTGCGGTCGGTACGGTGGGTGGATGCGGCTGGTGACGTTCACGGACGGTCCCTCCGGCGTGCCCGGGCCCCACACCGGCCTGCTGGTCGGAGACGAGGTGGTCGTGCTCGACGACCCTGGCGTGGGGCTGCCCTCCGACATGGTGGCCCTGCTGGCCGGTGGTTCCGACGCGCTCGAGGTCGCGGCCCGCGCCGTGGCGAGCCGGGCCAGCCGGGTGCCTCTTGCCGGCCTGCGGCTGGGTGCGCCGGTGCGCAGGCCGCCCAAGGTGTTCGGCATCGCCATGAACTACGCGGACCACGTCGGCGAGCTGGGACGGGACGCCCCCGCGTTCCCGGCGTTCTTCGCCAAGGCGCCGACCTGTGTCGTGGGACCGTTCGACGCCATCGAGGTGCCACGGGTGTCGGACCAGGTCGACTACGAGGGGGAGCTGGCCGTCGTCATCGGACGTCGGTGCCGGCACGTCCCCGCAGATCGTGCCCGTGAGGTTGTGGCCGGGTTCTGCGTCATGAACGACGTCAGCGTGCGGGACTGGCAATGGCGCACCTCGCAGTTCACGCTGGGCAAGTCGTTCGACACGCACGGCCCGCTCGGTCCCTGTCTCGTCACCGTCGACGAGGTCGGTGACCCGCAGGCGCTGGGTTTGCGGACGTGGGTGAACGGAGAGCTCCGCCAGCAGGCCTCGACCGCGGCCATGATCTTCTCCTGCTGGGAGCAGGTGGCCTGCCTCAGCACCGCCTGCACCCTCGAGCCGGGCGACGTGATCGCCACCGGCACCCCTGCGGGGGTCGGCGCTGCGGCGGACCCGCCTCGGTGGCTCGTCGATGGCGACGTCGTTCGGATCGAGATCGAGGGCATCGGGTCGATCGCGAACCCGGTTGTCGATCAGCCCGACGACCGGCCGATGGGCATGCCGGAGAGGTGATCTGCCAGTCAGGCGGATCGGCTGGGGCTCAGCGAGCGCAGCTCTGGCACAGCAGGTCGACAGGGTCGGCGAGCGCGGTCCGCCGGCACACTTGAAGGCATCCGCGGCACGTGAACTCCTCGGCTGCTGCGTCCGGGTCGTCCTCGCTCTCGTCGGCACGGTGGACGAGAACGTCGAAGTCCTCGTCGGCGGTGTCGGTGTCGAGGTCGCCCTCGTCGACGAGCTCGCAGTCGACGTCGTCCTGGAACCGACCCGCCTCGTCCAGCACTTCGAGAGCGAGCTCCTCGGGCGGTTCCAGGTCAGGCTCACCCTCGACGTAGGTCGTCGGCGGTGCGCTGGCACGACGGGCGAGGACGCGCATGGCGACACCTCTCCTTCCGGGACACCGCCTGGCTGGCGGTGCCGCCAACCTCAGGCTACGCCGCCACGCACGGCGGTGCACCGGTGGTGGCCATGCGGCAGGCGGAGCAGTCTGTTCAGGCTGGGCGTGGCGCTGGCCGGCCTGAACCGCGGCGCCGGGTGCCGGCTCGGGCCGGGCGTGGTGCGGTCTGGGGCGTACGAGCCCAGACCTCGTCGAGGAAGTCGGCGATCACCTCGGTCAGGCGTGCCGGCGCCAGTCGCAGCTCGGTGACCGATCTGGCCCGGACCAGCCGTGCGTCGGGAAGATCGCGGACGAGGTGTGCGGCGTCGGCGAAGGGGTGGATGGCATCGAGTTGGTGCCCGATCACGAGTGCGGGCGCGGCCATCGCCCGGCGAGCGTCGATCGCCGGAGCGATCGGGCCGGTGAGGATGCCGTGGAGGACGGCGGCGACCTCCGTTGGGTCGGTGCCGGCGGAGGCGAGGAAGCTGTCGAGCACACCGATCTGGGTCCGGGGGAGCCGGCGGATCGTCGCAGCCACGGGGCGCATGGCAGCCGACGCGGCCCGCACGCCGATGAGCATCGGCACGAACGCGAACGCCGCTGCGGGCACTGCCCATTCGAGGACCGGCATCTCCAGGACGAGTCCGGCGACCCGCTCCGGTGCGAGCTCCGCGACGTGCAACGCGACGTTCGCTCCGAGGGACACACCGCCGATCACGGCGCTGCCGACCTGAAGGTGATCGAGCAGGGCGACGACCGAGGACGCGTACAGGTCCATGCGATGGGCGGTGGCGTGCCGGGGCTTGTCCGACCGGCCGTGGCCCGGCAGGTCCAGCAGGAGGACGCGGTTCCCCCGCTGGGCGAGGTCGGCGGCGAGCCGACGGTTCATCTGGCTGTCGAGCAAGAGGCCATGGGTCAGGACCACCACGTGGGATCCGGTGCCGTGGGTCTCGAACCGCAGGCGTGAACCGTTGTGCTCAAACCACTCTTCGTCGAACGGGCGCCGCTCGACGAGACCGGCGATTACCGAGATCGGGCGGGACACGGCACGCAGCGCCGCTCTGCCGGGTCCCGCCGAAGGTGCGACATCGTCGGAGAGCAAGGGCCTGAAGCCGACCCGGTGCAACTCGTTGCCGATGATGACGGTCGCCCCGGGCCAGCCTCGACCGGCGCCGACGCGAAGGGTTCCGATCGCCGTCGCAACGGCTGCAGCAAGGCGGATGGCAGCTGCTCTGCCCGTGTCGATTCTGCCCGTGTCGATACCACTGGCCCGATCTGCACAAACGCCGGTGCGAGGACTGTCGTTGTCGGCGGATGGGCGCGAGCCGATCTCCACATCGGCGTCCGGGCCCCGGTGTTGCTGGTGGTGCATCGTGCGAACGTTAGCGGCCGGTGCCCCCTCCGGTGCCCCCTCCGGTGCTCCCCGTTGCGCGACCGGTCGGCGAGCCGGGGGAGCGCCTGCATCCCCCGGCCGCCGGTGTCACAGGCCGAGCTCCACCGAGCACACGGGCCACGGGCTCCACCCTGCCCGGTCGAACAGGCGCTGTGCAGCGGCATCCTGCTCGGCGGGTGCTGCTTGTGAGGGTAAGCCGCCATAACCGAGCGACTGCCACGTCGACAGGGAGAATTGGTACGCCCCGTAGTAGCCGTTGCCGGTGTCGGCCCCGTAGTTGTCACCTGACTCGCACATACGGAGCTGCGCCCAGGCGGACGACGCGGCGCCAGACGAGACGGATATGGCTGGGGTGGCGGCAGCCTGTGGTGCCGGTGCCGGTGCCGGAGGTGTCGGAGCCGGTGGTGCCGGAGGCGTCGGAGCCGGTGCCGGAGGTGTTGGAGCCGGTGGTGCCGGAGCCGGTGGGGTAGCCGGTGCCGGAGGAGCAGGTGGCGCCAACGGCGGGGTTGGCGTCAGGACTGCCGCCATGGTCACGAGCCGGTTGGTGGCCGACGTGTGGTGCCCCAGCGTCCCGAGTAGGGAATCAGCTGGTGTGACAGGGAATTCAACGTCCGACGCGAGCGCCGACGGGGGCAGGGGGTCGACAGACCCCGGTGCACCGGAATGCTGAGGTAGCTGGGAATGAGAAGCGGGGCGCTGAGTGACGACGCCCACGCCGATGAGCGTGGCGACGACAACGCCGGACAATCGGTGATTCCGCATCATGCGCATCCTCGAGTCGCGGGATCTCCGAAGAGATCCAGGTCGGCTTGGGAATGCGGGCGGTCCCGTCGTGTTCGCATTCGTCTCGCGGAGCCGGCGCCGGGAGGGCGGGCGGTCCTGGACACTCGTCCAAACGAGGTGCGGACGGAGCAACCCTATGTCGTTCCTTAGGCGGCTCCCGCGTGGGCAGGACAATGGAAGGTCATGAGTGGGTTCTCCACGATCGTCACGGTCGATCGACGCGCCGACGCACATGCGGGTCAGGACGCGGACCGACGAGCGAGCGGTGGTCCACGCATCGGCGCCGATGCTGCTGACGCCACGACAGCCTCCGCGCTGCCGGGTGGGTGCCACCTAGTTGTTGTTTGCTTCGCAACGATAGTCGATCGTGCGGCTCGGCGCCACCATCTGCGGTCAGCGCAAGCCGAAACGCTGTTTCGCGATGCGTTCCACCCGGCTCGTCCCCGGCGGCGCGCATGGCGTGGGTGCACAGGTGGCGACGGTTCGGTGGGGCGGTCCGGCGGGGCGGGGCGCATGGCGCGGGTGCACAGGTGGCGACGCCCCAGGAACGGATGTGCGGGTGCTGTCCGGTCAGCGCCCGAGGGCAGCGGCGGCGATGAGGTCGGCCAGCAGCGCGGCCGGCATGTCCGTCGCCTCGTGCACGCCGGTCAGTGCCGTGATCGACGCGAAGCCGTTGGCCACGAGCGCCGCATCGGTGGACACGTCGTCGGGCGGAGCGCTCGTGGCTGGCAGCGTCAGGTCGAGCCGCAACGTGCCGCCTTCGAGCGAAGGCAGGCTGACATGAGGATGTGCTCCCGCCTCACCGTCGAGATCGCTGCTGGTGCCCTCGTGGACTGCTGATCGGATGGTGCCGCTGCGCCCGAGCCGACCCGATCGGACGCCTCGAAGCTCGGAGAGTGGGACGTCGGGAACGTTCAAGCTGAGCACCGTCGACGCCGGAGCGGCGCCGACGACGGGTACAAGTGCGGCAGCAAGCGCGGCGGGTGTCTCCCATGGGACCGGGTCAGGTCCGTAGCGCAGCGACACGGCGAGCGCCGGCAGGCCGAAATGCGCGGCGGTCAGCGCTGCTCCGATGGTGCCGGAGTGGAGCGCTGAGCGGCCGACGTTGACGCCGTGGTTGATGCCGGACAGCACCAGATCGGGCCGGGGTCCGAACCCGCCGACGCACGCGAGGATGACGGCGAGAGCCGGTGGCCCGTCGATGCCGAAGGCGGGCACATCCTTGAGGCCCGCCAGC
>JAJZLP010000207.1 GCA_021803325.1 Actinomycetes bacterium | reverse complement strand
ATCGCCGACATGGGCGACGACCTTCGTAGCGTGCTTGGACCGATCGGCATCTGGACGGGGGCGCTCGACGCCGTCCGCGCGTCGCAGGCCCAGGAGCTCGCCTGCGAGCTCGAGGAGCTCGGGTACGGGGCGATCTGGCTGCCCGAGGTGGCCGGTCGGGACGTGTTCGTGCACCTGGCGCTGTTGTTGTCGGCCACGTCGCATGTGGTGGGCGCCACCGGCATCGCCAACATCTGGGCCCGTGACGCCGTCACCATGGCAGGCGCCATGAAGGGATTGACCGAGGCGTTCCCCGACCGAGTGGTGTTCGGGCTCGGTGTCAGCCACCGCAACCTGGTGGAAGACCTCCGCGGGCACCGCTACGACCGGCCGCTGCAGGCCATGCGGGACTACCTGGCCGCCATCGACGCCGCGCCGTACACAGCGCAGCGGCCGTCGGTGCCGGTGCGCCGGGTGCTGGCCGCGCTCGGCCCGAAGATGCTGGAGCTGGCGGCTGAACGCGCGGACGGCGCCCACCCCTACTTCGTGACGCCCGAGCACACCGCCGGCGCCCGCAGCATCCTCGGGAGCGGCCCCCTGCTCTGCCCCGAGCAAGCCGTGGTGCTGGAGGTGGACCCGATGAGAGCCCGGGAGATCGGGCGGACCTATACGTCGATCTACCTGGCCCAGCCGAACTACGTTCGGAACCTGGTCCGGCTCGGTTTCGCCGAGAGCGACCTGACCGGCGGCGGCACCGACGCGGTGGTTGACGCGCTGGTGGCCTGGGGCACAGTCGAGGACGTCACGGCCCGGGTGGCTGCCCATCTCGACGCCGGCGCCGACCACGTCTGCGTGCAGGCGATCGACCCGGATCGCCGCGGCGTGCCCCGCCAGCAATGGCAGGAGCTGGCGCCGGCACTCGTCGACCTGGGCCGGCGCCAACGCGGGTCCTGAGCGCATCGCCCTCCGTGCGGTGGCCAGGCGGCGCACGACCGCTGCCGGCTGTTCGCACGGCGGACGAGGGTTCGCCGGATGGTTCCGAACAGCGTGGGGTCCGTCAGAGGTGGCGGGTCGGATCGGTGACCTCGTAGACGAGGGGGACGAGGTCCGTGCGCAGCAGGACCGTCGCCACGTGGCATACCGCACCGGTGACCGTCCGGTCGACCTTCTCCACGGCAAGGAGCGGGGTGCCGGCGGGAGCTCCGAGTGAGTGCTTCCATGCCGCGGGCACCGCTACCGCCCGGGTCGCGACCCGGCTGCTGGCGATGTCGAGGTCGCCGGCCGCCGCGTCCGTCGACCCAGATGCTGCGAACCGAGCTTCGGCGTCCGGCACCAGCGGCACCGAGAATGCGTCGGTGCGAGCGCACAAGGGTGCTTCGATGCCGTCGCGCCGCAGGTGACGAAGCCGGGTCACGGCCCACCACGGGCCCCCGCCGTCGACTGTCAGCACCTCCAGCGGCGGGTGTGCCATCGCCCCCGAGTCGATGAGCTCGTCGCGCAGGACCAGGTCGCGCCCGCTGGCCGAGCTGACGAGCCCATCGGTGTCGAGCAGTGACACGTTGGCACGGTCGGTGGCCACGAACGTGCCTCGTCCGTGCCGGGTGACGACCCAACCTTCGCGGCGCAACAGCGCCAGCGCCTGGCGGACGGTCGGGCGGCCGACCCCGTACGCGGCGACCAGTTCCGGCTCCGACGGGACCTGGGCGCCGGGTGGCAGGTCTCCTGTCCCGATCGCCTCGACGATCCGATCGCGGATCTGGACGTACAGGGGGAGCGGCGAGTCGCGTCGGACGAGGCCGAGCTGCAACCCGGGTGACCCCGGCACTGTGGAGCCGGTGGGCTTGGTCATCCCGGCTCCCGAGGCGACCCGGCTGCGACATCACCTCGGCCGGTGGCGATGGGGGCCACGGCGCGGCCCGCGGACACCGGGCTGGGGCGGTGTGCCATGGCCATGGAGTCGCCGGCATCCACGGGGTGCTGGGGTACGGGGAGGCTGTCGGCCAGCAGCGCACCGTGGAGGTGGAGAGACACGAGGTGACCGACGCAGGCGAAGCCAGTGGGTCGGGCCATGCCGTACCGTCCCACATGCGGCCGTTGTCGGCAACACGTCATGACGTGCGCCTCGGGCGCTATGGAACCGTAGCGCCAGATCTTGACAAGTACCCGCCCCTTCAGCACAATGGCTGGCATGGCGGTGGCGGGCGGTTCCGGTGCTGGTGTCGGTTCTGGTGGCGACAGCCCGGAGTCCAGCTCGACCGGTACCGGCATGCTCGACGCCGTGCTGCGGGGCGCACCCACGGCGATGGCAGGGCCGGTCAGGTTGCCGGTCGGGGCATCGGAAGCCCGGCGGGGGGGCGCCGGACGTCGACGTGGCGGCCGCGTCCGCTTCGTCGCTCGGCGGGCGGGGCTGTCGGCCGCCACCTTGGTGGCGGCTGTGACCCTCGACTTCCTGCTGCCACGGATGATGCCGGGCAATCCGTTGGCGTCGGAGCTGCTCCGGCTGGGCGGGCGGGCGTCGCCGGGGACCATCCGGGTCCTGCAGAACGCGTTCGGTGTGCATGCCGGGCAGGGCCTTGCCGGCCAGTACGTGGCCTTCTGGGCTGAGCTCCTGCACGGCAACCTGGGCATCTCCATCACGTACTTCCCGTCGTCGGTGTCAGCCGTCATCGCTCAGAGCCTGCCGTGGTCGGTCTGCCTGGTCGGCGTGGCGACGGTGCTCAGCTTCGGGCTCGGCACCGCCCTCGGCGTGGTGGCAGCCTGGCGCCGGGGAACATGGTTCGACGCCGTGGTCCCGGCCA
>JAJZLP010000098.1 GCA_021803325.1 Actinomycetes bacterium | reverse complement strand
GGGCCAACCGTGGCGGACGCCCCGGTGCCAACCGCACAGCTCGTGGCTCGGGCCGGCCGGCATTCGGTGGCCGTTCCGGGGCTGCGCCAACCGGCGGTGCTGCTCGCGGCCGCTCGGCAGCCGGTCGGGCCCGCGGTCGCTGACACCGGACCGGCACCCGGCACCCGGCACCCGGCACCGATGATCGGCCGGTCCGGCCCAGTCGGTGGAGAATGGGGACATGCTCTATGACGATGGCAACGTTGCCTGCGACGACACGAGCCTGATCATCCGCCGTTACTACGCCTGGGGTGCGGCCAAGCGGATCCCGTACCCCGCGATCCGTTCGGTCGCGCAACGACCCCTGAACGGGCTCACCGGCAAATGGCGGATCTGGGGCTCCGGTGACCTCGTCCACTGGTGGAACCTCGACCCGGGGCGACCGAAGAAGGACGTGGCGCTCGAGATCGCCATCGGCCGGAGGATCATCCCCATGATCACCCCGGACGACCCGGTCGCGGTCGAACGCGTCATCGCCGAGCACCGCACCACCTAGCGCACGTGCGGGGACGTCCGGGGCACGGGCATCCGTCTGAGGTCCGAGCGGGAGCCGTGCGTGCAAGCTCGTGGCAGACGCGCCTGGACGTACCGGGCGCGCTGGTGCGGAACCAGGACCAGGGCACATCAAGCCGGCCTGCGCTGGTTCTGCACGCGACCGTCGGCCGATGAGGACCTCCGGCAGCCTTGGGGATCGGGACGCAGCGATCTTCATCACGGTCCTCGACCGATCCGGCGCCGGGCTGGGTGTGGCCATCAAGGACTGCATCGCCGTGGCCGGCGTGCCCAGCACCGCGGGATGCCGAGCTGTCGCCGAGCATGCCCGGCCGGCCCTCGCCGATGCCGCTTGCCTGCACTCCCTGCGGGCAGCGGTGGCCGACAAGCGAGCCCACATCGCCGGCACCACTAACCTGCATGAGCTGACGTTCGGCGTGACCGGCTGCAACCCGTGGTTCGGCACGCCCCGCAATCCGCTCGACCCGATGCTCGTCCCCGGTGGGTCGTCGAGCGGCTCGGCCGTCGCCGTAGCCATCGGCGCCGCCGACGTGGCCGTCGGCACGGACACGGGCGGTTCGATCCGCATTCCGGCCGCCTGCTGCGGCGTAGCCGGGCTCAAGACGACCGCCGGGCGCCTGCCAGGAGCTGGGGTGCGCCCGCTCGCCCCCACACTCGACACCGTCGGGCCCCTGGCCAGGGACGCCGTCGGGCTGGTGACTGCCATGGACCTCTTGGAGCCGGGGTTCGCCACCGCGGTGGCTGCCGCCACGGTCGAGATCGACGGCCGCACCCCGGTGGTCGGCCGGTTCCGCCCACCGGCCGATCCGGCAGTCGACGACGCGTGTGACGCCGCATTGGCCGGAGCCGGCATGCGGATCGTCGACGTCGTGCTGCCCCGGTGGGACGCGGCCACGGTGGCGACTCGCTCGGTGCTCATGGCTGAGGCATGGGGCACCAATGCGGAGCTGTTCCGGACCGCACCCGGCGGGATCGGCGCCGACGTCGCCGACCGGCTCCGCCGATCGGCGGCCGTGCCCGCCACCGAGGTCGTCGGCGCTCGGGCTGTCGGGCGAGCCTGGGCCGCCGACCTCCAGGACCTCTTCCGAACTGTCGACGTGCTCGCGCTGCCGACCCTCACAAGCTGGCCACCGCCCCTCGACGATGCCGACATGCTCGACAGGCTTCGCCTGACCCTGCCGATCAACCTGGCCGGCGTGCCAGCAGTCGCCGTCCCGGTGACAGCCCGGGGCCGGCTGCCAGCAAGCTTGCAGCTGGTGGGCCCTGCAGGTTCCGACGCCATGCTGGTCGCGCTGTCCCTGCGCGTGCCTGCACCCGGCCAGTCCTGATCGACCCTCGCCGAGCCGTCCCGGCAGCACCCCGGCACCCCGGCACCCCAGCGCCCCAGCGCCCCAGCGCCCCAGCGCCCCAGCGCCGGCAGCCCAACGCCGGCACCCAGCGCCGGCAGCCCAACGCCGGCAGCCCGGCAGCACCCCGGCACCCCAACGCCGGCAGCGAGGTCGCGTGCACTGCGTGGCCCTGGCACCGGGCATGTCAAGACGTGCGACAGGGCGTTCGGCCCTGGCGCCAGCCCTGCCGGTGGTGGAAGCTGCAGGTGCCCCGTCGCAACGGCCGAGCACCGCGGTACGCACAGCCCGGGCATCAAGCCTCGCGAGACATGCACGGAGCGGAGGGTGGTTCGATGACCGACAACAGCGAACAAGCCAACTGGAGTGTCGCCGAGTGGCACGGCCGGATGCTCCTCGATCAGAACGGGGAGAAGATCGGCAAGCTGCAGGACGTCTACGTCGACGTCGAGACCGACGTGCCGCAGTTCGCCACCGTCAAGGAAGGACACATCGGTCGGCACCTGACCTTCGTTCCCCTGGGCGGCGTCCAGATCGGTCCGAACGACCTGCAGGTCGCCGTCACGAAGGAACAGGTTCGCTCCGCCCCCGACATCGAGCTGCACGGTGAGGAGCTGTCCCAGGCAGACGAGTCGACCCTCTACCACCACTTCGAGCTGAACTACACCCCACCGAGCACCGAGAGCGGACGTCGCCTCGCCCGGCGCTGAGATCGGCCCGGCCGGCGGATCCCCGGCTCCCCGGGCCATTCCTGGGAACCGAAGTCCTGGACCACACCAGCCATGGACCACACCAGCCATGGACCCCGCCAGCCGAGAGCCGGAGACGAGGTCGTCCCCACCCAGGTTCGGGGACGACGCGACGACCACCGTCGGCTCGACCGGTAGACCTGCACGACGGACCGGTACCATCCGGTGCCACGGTGCC
>JAJZLP010000307.1 GCA_021803325.1 Actinomycetes bacterium | reverse complement strand
TCACGGTCTGCGTTCCGGGTGTCGATGCTGGCTGCCTGGATCGTGACCTCCAAGCTCGACTTCGACGGGTCGGTGCCGTCAAACGTGCCCTTCCCGGTGAATTCGTTGAACGAGCCACGCACCTTGGTCACCATGGCGTGGCGAGCGACGAACCCGACCCGGCTGTGCGTGGGATCGAGCGTGTAGGTGCCGCTGGGGGGTGTGGGGGTGCTCATCGTCAACCTCGCTTCCGCCGGTCTGGACGCCGGACTCATCACATCCAACGCAGTTGATGTATCAACTATTCCCGGATGCCGGTCCGCCCAGCCCATCGGTGCGCTGGCATCCCGACATCAGCAGCCTGGCGACCCGACATCAGCAGCCTGGCGTCCCGATATCAGCAGCCTGGCGCCCCGACATCGCGCATGTCCACGTCGCCGTGCTGCGCATGCTCGGTACGCCCACTGTGCTCCGCAACGAGGTGATCCTGGGGTTCCGCACGAGTGCCGTCGCCGCCCGGCGGGTTCCTGGGCTCGTCTGGCAGCACCGCTGAAGCTGGCGACTCAGGTACGAGCGTGCTGCGCAACCCGTTCAGCAGCCCGCCAAGCTCCATGGGAACCACGATCTTCGTCGACGGCGACGTGCCGACGTTCTTCAGGGTCTCGAGGTACTGCAACTGCATCGTGTTGTGGTCGAGCCCCCGGGCGACCACCAGGATCGTGTCGAGGCCGGCGGCCAGCCCCTCGGCGCGCAGGATTGCCGACTGCCGCTCACCTTCCGCTCCCAGGATGGCCGCCTGCTTGGTTCCCTCGGCCAGTGTGATCGCGGCCTGCTTCTGCCCCTGGGCCTCGGTGATGGCGGCCCGGCGCGTCCGTTCGGCCGACATCTGCCGGGTCATGGCCTCGAGCACGCCCGCGGGAGGGTTCACCTCGCGAACCTCCACCGTGGTCACCTTGACGCCCCACCGCTCGGTGACCTCGTCGAGCCTGACCCGAAGGGACGCGTTCATCTCCTCGCGCTTGGACAGCACGTCGTCGAGCGGCATGTCGCCCACGACGCTGCGCAGTGTCGTCGCGGCCACGTTCTGGGCCGCAGCAGCGAAATTCTGCACCTGTAGGACCGACATGGCTGGATCCACCACCTTGTAGAAGATGATGAAGTCGATCGAGATGGAGGCGTTGTCCTTGGTGATGGCGGTCTGGTGTGGGATCTCCAGAAAGCGCTCGCGCATGTCGACCCATGTCGTCCGATCGGTCACCGGGTTCACGAGCACGAGCCCAGGACCCCGCAGACCAACGGCGCGACCCAGGCGGAAGAGCACGATCCGCTGGTACTCCCGAACGATACGAACCGACAGCCCAAGCGCCACGACCATGGCCAGCACGACCAGACCGACCACGATGCCCACGATCATGTGCTCTGCTCCTTGGGTTCACCCGAGGTGGGACCGACCAGGCCACCCGGGAGCGTCGCTTCCGGCTCCTCACCCCAGACCTCGAGCCGGACGCCGCCTGCCCGCAGCACCTGCACACGGGTGCCGGCTCGCACCGTGCCGTTGACCGACGCCGCCGACCACTGTTCACCGCGAACCCGCACGATGCCCGCGGGCACCAGGTCGGTCACCGCGACCCCCTCGGTCCCCTCGAGCGATGCGACGGGCGGCCCGTCGGTGATCGACGCGCGCAGTCCCTTCCACGCCAGGAACCCGACGCCGGTCGACACGACCAGATCGGCGACGAGGAGTGACCACAGCAGCGGTGCCGAACGCCCGTCCACCGCCATGAGCACAAGCCAGGCAGCCCCGAGCCCACCGATGACGCCGGCCACGGCGTGGACATGGGGTCCCGCATGGAAGCCAACCAGCGAGACGAGGACGACGAGCCCGAGCAAGATGCCGGCGATGACCCACATGTGCGCCTCCTCGGAGGGTTGCGCTGCACTCATGCTACCGCCCCCCACGACGATCGCTCAGCACCCCCGGCGAGCGCACCCCCGACGCAACGATCAGTCCTGCAGGCCGAACACCAGGCGGTTGGTCAGCCGGCCGACCTCCACCCCGGCCGAAAGGGTGAGCACGATGACGTCTGGCCGCTCGGCCGCAGCCGCCCAGCGGTCCGCCGCAGCCGGGCCGCCGACGAAGTGCATCCACCGGCAGAACTGATCCGCGATCTCCCCGGCATACGGTCGGGGCTGGGCCAAGAACGTGAGGAGCGTGTCGTGCGGATCGGCGGACACGACCCCGGTGCTGGGGTCGATCTCCACCACGATCTCCACGCCGGTGACCGGGCACCGGGATTCGGCTCGGGCGAAGCGGCCGACCAGTTCGGGGACGAACAACGTGTCCCAGGCGCACCACGTGCCACACACGGCCCCGGCGAACCGCAGTCGGTGCGCCGCTGGGCTTTGCTGCAAGCCGAGGAACCCCGTGACCGCCGTGCCCCGCCGAGCGGCGGTGGGCAAGCCCGCCATGACGTCACCGGCCTCGGCGACGCTCATCCCCGCCAGGGACGCGACCGCCTCTGGCGTAGCCGGCTCCCCCACGCTGAGCAACCGGTAGACCGCTATCCCGGCTCGACGCTGGCGGGGATCGAGCACAGGCAGCGCCCCGGCAACCACCGTGGCCAGCCGGTCCGTGTCGAAGTCGAGATCGATCGCGCGCTGCATGGTCTCACTCCCGGGCATCGTGGTCGCCGATCTGCGCCGCATGGGCACCAGCCCACGTCGGTCGGCCACCGGGCCGGGCGCCACGCCGACCATGGCCTCCGGCACGTCGTGTGGCAAGCCAGACGATCCGGCCGAGCACGGATCGTACCGAACCCAGCACCCAGCACCCGCCCGGCGACCGCGTCGGACGGCGGCTCATCGGTAGCGTCAGCCTGGTGAACCACGCCCCGGCCCCCGACCAGGCGATCCCCACTCGGCGCGTCCTCGTCTACGAGGTCTGGATCGTCCTGGGGCTCTCCCTGGGGGCATCGGCCCTCTTCGCCATCCTCGACCTGGCCCGCAGCCTCAGCGCCAACCAGCCGCTGCGATCCCAGAGCGCGGTGATCAACGCATCGGCCGGATCCACCTCGTTCCTCGACCTTCTGTACCAGCTCGCCGGTATCGCCGTCGCCCTGGTCCCCGTCGTCCTTGTCGTCCACCTCCTGCGGCGCGGCAACGAGACCCTCGGTGCCATCGGGCTCGACGGACAGGCCCCGCGCCGGGAGGTGCTCTGGGGTGTCCTGCTGGCCGCCGGTATCGGCAGCGCTGGACTGGCCCTCTACATCGGCGCCTACCACCTCGGGCTGAGCGTCCGGATCGTGCCCACCACGCTGCCAGCCGCGTGGTGGCGGATCCCCGTGCTGGCTCTGGCCGCCGCGCAGAACGGGATCGTCGAGGAGGTGATCATCTGCGGCTACCTGCTGCACCGGCTGGACCAGCTGGGCTGGAACGACCGCCGATCTCTGGCCACGAGCGCCATCCTGCGAGGCTCCTACCACCTATACCAGGGTTTCGGAGGTTTCGCCGGCAATCTGGTCATGGGGCTGATCTTCGGACGGATCTACCAGCGCAAGCACCGCCTGGGCCGGCTCGTCCTGGCCCATTCGCTCATCGATGCCGGCGCCTTCATCGGGTATGTGGCCCTGAAGGGGAAGGTGTCCTGGCTTCCCTGACACCGGTGGACCGCCAGGTCCACGTGCCCCGTCGCAGCGCCCGAAGCGACACCGCCAGCGCAGGCAGGCCCGGAGTCGACCGCACGGCCGACACCACATGCAGTGCATGTCGCCAGCACCCTCGTCGCCACCACCCGAACCACCGGCACCGCCGCCGCCACCGGGACCGCCGCACCACCCAAACGGTCGGCGCGCCCGCACCACCCACACCACCCACACCACCCGCACCACCGGGAACCCCGCACCACCCACACCACCCGCACCACCGGGACCCCCGCACCACCCGCACCACCCGCACCACCCAAACGGCCGCTGCCAGAGCCGACGCGGGGCTGTCAGTAGAACTGGCGCCAGTTCGCGGTCGAGGGTTGGCTCACCGACGCGGGACCAGCTCCGAACACCGAGAAGACGTTCTCCATCATGCGCTGGAACACCGGGGTGACCCCGGCCCTGGGCGGGCTAACGGCGCCGGGGATGTGTGGGGCGTCGGTCAGCATGTCGACGAACGACGCGTCGCCGGTGGCCAGCACCCCGCCGCCACCGGGCTGGGTGTAATAGGTCATGTCCGATACCCGTCCCGGCCCGCGGTTGAGCACCGGCGAGTGGCACAAGATGGTGACGTTGCGGGGCCCTGGCGTGTAGCTCTGATAGTTGTCGTACTCGCCTTGGACAGCCTTGGGCAGGTGCTGTCCTGCACTGACCCCGGTCCCGGCAAAGACCCATGCGCCTGGGTCGACGACCACCATGTCGGCGTCGGCGGCGATGTCGGAGTACTGCTCACCGATGAGGGTCTGCTCGGGCCGTGGGTCGGGCCCGCTCGGCCAGTTGGCGGTGACCTCTGCCGGGTCGACGCCCCACATCGGGTCCTGCTTCATAAAGCGGTCCTTGTAGCAGATCTGGTGCCGGTCGGGCCCGAGTGGTGAGGCGGCGAACCGGATGTGCCGGTAGCAGGCGTTCGCTCCGAGGAAGGCGAGGTTGACCCCGCCGTCGCGCGCGTTCGTCGCCGCGTCACGCATGGTCGCCGACCAGTACTCGTCGTGGCCGAGGCTGAACATGCACCGCGTCCCGAGGAGGAACGTCGGATGGCGGTGCAGGTCCACGCTGGTGATGTACGTGACGTCCAGGCCGAGGCGCTCCGCCATGTACACGAGCGGGAACTCGTTGCCGAAGAAGTCGTTCGCGACGTTCGGGTGCTGGTACGGCCGGTCGTAGGACACGACTCTGGACCGCCCGGGCACGCCGACAGGACTGGTGTACAGGCTGTAGCCGCCATAGGTGTTGTAGGCCTGCCAGGTGGTCACGGCGCTCATGACCACGAACGCTGCCGTGCTCGACGGATCGCGCACGCAGAGCGGGACGTAACCGTCGGCGGTGCCGTCGCTGGCCACCAGCTTCAGCAGGTACATGCCCTGGGGCCAACCGGGCTGCACGGTCACCTGCAGCGACGGAGCCCAGTGGCACTCGATCATGTTGGTGCCCGCAGCCAGCGCCGGCCGTGGCTGGGGCTGGGCCGGCAACTCCCCCGATGCCCACACGAGCCGCCCGCCGAGGCCACCGTAGTAGCCCATGCGGTAGAGCTCGGCCTGGTACGCCATCGACGGCGAGTCCACGTACACGGTGACGGTCTCGCCCGCCACCGCGCTCACTCGGTCGGCGTAGCCGTACAGCGTCGTCGGCTTCGCCAGGACCCAGCCGAGCGTGCCTGGACGCTGGTTCTCCTCGACCACCCACCGAGCCACCGGCACCACCGGACCGCTCGGCAGCGGCTGGTCGCTGACCGCGGGTTGCGCCGACGGGCCTGGCGTCTTCGGCGCCGAACGGGAGCTCCGCTGGTGGGCAGGCCGGTCCGGGCCGGACGTGAGCAGGTCGTCAGCCCCCCACGCGGCCGCCCCCAGTGCGGCCAGGCCGAGGCCGGCGCCAGCGCCACGCAGCAGGGCACGCCGGTCGATGCGCCTGGCACGGCGCGGCTCAGGACCGTGATCGCGTTCACCCACTGTGCACCTCTCGAGCGGTCGTCCAGGCACAGCGCTCGGCGACGGGCGCCTGGCACATCTCGACCACCGGCATGGTCGCCGCCGCGGCGCCGCCCCGAAACGTCGTCCCGAGGGTAGCGCCGGAGTCCCGGCCATCGTCGGCGCGCCCGGGTGCCTGTGGGCTCGCGGGCGGCGCTGTCCCGGACGGCACCCCCAACCCCAGACGGCACCCCCAACCCCAGACGGCATCCCCAACCCCAGACGGCACCCCCAACCCCAGACGGCACCCCCAACCCCAGACGGCACCCCCGGCGCCACGTCGCCCCAGCGGCAACCGGCCCGGCGACGTTCAGGTGGCGGCGGCGTGCCGCTGACCCCGCCGGGGCGGAAAAGGCATCCGCAGCAGGTCGGTGGCGGCGACGACATCGGGGAACGCGGCGCTGGCCTCGTCGAGGAGGACCCGCTCGTCGGGATAGCGCTGGGAGAAGTGCGTGATGACAAGACGCCTGGCGCCGGCCTCGGCTGCGATGGTCCCGGCTTGGCCAGCAGTGAGATGCCGGTACCGGGTGGCGAGGTCCGCGTCGGCACTCGAAAAGGTCGCCTCGCAGACCAGCAGGTCAGCGTCGGCGGCCAGTGACACCGCGGCGTCGCACAGGCGGGTGTCCATGACGAAGGCGGCGACCTGGCCCGGCCGTTCGACGCTCACATCGTGCAGGTCGACGGTGCGGCCACCGACGCGCAGCGAGCCGGCCCGCTGCAGCTCGGCGACGGCCGGGCCGTGCACGCCCAGTGCTGCGAGCCGTTCGGGCAGCATGGTCCGACCCGGCGGCTCCTCGATCCGCCATCCGTAGGTGTCGGGCTCGTGATCGAGGCGACGGGCCACGACGGCGAACGGGGGGCCGGCGTCGACCACACCGTCCCGGTCCACAGGCCGCTGGCGGACTTCCGCCAGCTCCGTGAACACCGAGGCGTGCACCAGGTGATCGACATACCGTTGGCCGCTGGCCGGGAAGTGGAGATCGACAGGGTGGGCGACCCCGTCGAGCGACAGCCGCTGGACGACACCGGGCAGGCCGAGACAGTGGTCGCCGTGGAGGTGGGTGACGCAGATCCGGGTCAGTGCCGACACCGGCACGCCGGCCAAGAGCATCTGGCGCTGGGTGCCCTCGCCGGGGTCGAACAGGATCCCCGCACCGTCCCACAGCAGCACGTACCCGTTGTGGTTACGCCGCCGTGTCGGCACCTGGCTGGCGGTGCCCAGGACGATCAGCTCACGCACGACCCGCCCCGTCGTTGCCGGTGTGCCACCTGTCGCTCGCCCCGCCGCGTGCCGGAGGTCAGGCCGTGTGACCCCGGCCGGACCGGGCGGCCAGGCCTGGGAGCGAGCTGCTCGATCCGGAGCTCGAGCTGCCCGAGCTGGTCGGCCCCGACGACGTCCCCGACGACGACCCCGACGAGCACGTGATGGCGACGCTCGTCCCCGCCGCCGCCGCGGTCCCGTAGGCCGGGCTCTGGCTCACGACGGTGTCGCCGGGGTTCGAGCAGGTGCTGTCGGGCTGGGGCACGTAGCCGGCGCTGCTGAGTGTCTGCTCGGCGGTGCCGGCGGTGCCTCCGACCACGTTGGGGACCACCGGCCCCGAGGACACCACCAGGATGACGGTGGATCCTCGAACCACCTGCTTGTTGGGACCTGGCTGGGTGGTGATCACCTGCCCGGTCTTGACCGCGTTGCTGGGTTGCAGGACCGTGTTGGCGCTGCAGGTCAGCCCGTAGCTTCCCAACAGGCTGCACGCCGTGTTCTGGCTGTCACCCGAGACGTCGGGGATGGTCACGTTCGCCGAGGTCGTGGTGGTCGTCGACTGCGCCGCCGTCACCAAGGTGACGGTGTCGCCCTTGTGCGCGGTGCTGCCGGCGTTCGGGCTCTGGGAGCAGACCACGTTGACCTGGGTGCACGTGCCGCTGTACTGGACGCTGGGCACCAACCCCAGGCTGCGAAGGTCCTGTTGAGCGATGGACAGCGACTGGTTCTGCTCGTCGGGGACCGTGATCGTGGTGGCGACGGGAGCGGCGGCGCGGGTGTAGAGGTCGACGGTGGTGCCCTTCGTCACCGAGGTGCCGGCCCCGGGCACCGTCCGGGTGACGGTGGCGCTCGCGGGCGCGCCCCGGGCGTCGACCTTCAGTCCCTGGGCCTGGAGTGTGGCCGAGGCCTGCGACACCGTGTCGTTGGCGACCGACGGGACCTGGACCGTGGCCACGGCCGTCCCGACGTGCCACCAGCCGAGCGTGCGCCCGAGGAAGAAGACGACCACGCCCAGCGCGACCAAGAGCAGCAGCAGCAGGGCGACCCACCAGCCGGTGTGGCTGGAGTCCTCGACGGCAGCGGGTCCGGTCACGATCGGCAGGGACTGGGTGCCGCTGAAGGCGGCCATCGCCCGTGTCGTCGACGGAGGCACCTGCGCCGGCCGGGTGGCCGCGGCAGCGCCCGCGCCGGCCTGGACGGCGCGCCCGTCGCGGAACCGCAACAGGTCGTGGCGGAGGTCGTCCGCGCTGGCATAGCGGTCGTCAGCCGACTTGGCCAGGCAGGTCAGGATGATGGCTTCGAGCGCGGGCGGCACCGACGGGTTGATCTCGCGCGGGGTGGGCGGCGTCTCGCGCACGTGCTTGGACGCGACCGCCACCGGCGACTCGCCGACGAAGGGCGGCCGGCCGGTGACCATCTCGAACAGCACCACGCCGAGGGAGTAGACGTCACCGCGAGCGTCGACGCTGCGCCCTTCGGCCTGCTCGGGGGAGAAGTAGGTTGCGGTGCCCATGACGGCGCCGGTCTGGGTGAGGCTCTCCTCGGTGTTGATGGCCCGGGCGATGCCGAAGTCGGTGACCTTGACGGCACCCTCGTCGGTGATGAGCACGTTGCCGGGCTTGACGTCGCGGTGCACGACGCCGTGGCGGTGCGCATAGGAGAGGGCCCCGGCCACCTCGGCGGCGATCTCGGCGGCCCGGTCGGGGTGCAACGGCCCCGCGCCCCGAAGGATCGAGGACAGGGCTTGGCCGTCCACGTACTCCATCACGATGAAGTAGGTGCTGCCGTCCTCACCCCAGTCGAACACCGGCACGATGTTGGGGTTCGACAGGTTGGCGGCGGCCTGGGCCTCGCGGCGGAACCGCTCCACGAACGACCGGTCGATCGACAGCTCGGGGAACAGGATCTTGAGCGCCACCGGGCGGTCGAGCAGCCGGTCCTGGGCCCGGTACACCTCGGCCATCCCCCCACGGGCGACGAGGTGTCGCAGCTCGTACCGGTCCGACAGGACGCGGGGCGTGTCGTTCACCTCCATGGCTCGTCAGAGCCTAGGCCGGCCGGCGTGGCGATCGGGGTCATGCACGGGGTGGTCCTCCTGGTGGGAGTGGGCCGGAGCGATCGAGGGTCAATGCCCGAGCGCGGCGGTGATCATGGCTTTGGTGACAGGTCCGGCGGAAGATGCGCCAGTGGCGCCGCCGGGGAGGTTGGGGACGACGACGGCCACGGCGATCTGTGGGTGGCTGGCTGGGGCGAAGGCGATCATCCAGTTGGTGGTGAGCGAGTTGTTCGGCCCGGTCTGGGCGGTACCGGTCTTCGCCGCCACCTGGTCGGCGGGGTTGAAGCCGACGTAGTGGGCGGTGCCGTTGGGCGCGGCCACGACCTGCTGCATCAGGCCGCTGATGGCCGCGGCAGTGGCCGGGGTGTCGGGCTGCTTCCACGGCTTGGGGGTGTACCGGGTGACGACGTTGCCCTGGGCGTCTCGGATCACCTGCATGACGTGCGGGGTCATGATCGTCCCCTTGTCGGCGATGGCGGCGGCCACCATGGCCATCTGCAGTGGGGTGCCGGAGGTGTTCTTCTGCCCGATGGCCGCATAGGAGAGGAAGATGAGGGCGTGCTGGTAGAAGCTCGGCGGTTTGAACGTCGACACCGCGAAGGGCGACGGCGGCAGGTCGATGGGCGGCTGCTGGTCGAAGCCGAAGGCGGTGGCCTCGCTGTACATGTTCTGCGGGCCGATGTCCTGGGCCAGCAACGAGTAGCCGGTGTCGCACGAGGGCGGCAGGAGCTGGGCGATGTCGCCACCGCAGTTCTCGTTGGCGTAGTTGCACAGCGGGACGGTCTGGCCCTGGATGGTGCCGGGCGGCATGCACGAATAGCTCGGGTAGGACTTGGTCACGTACTGCGGGGTGTGCTGGTAGGCGGCGGAGGTGGTGACGATCTTGAAGGTCGAGCCGGGAGCGAAGCTGTCGGCGTAGGCGAGGTTCTCCAACGGGGGGAAGTTCGGGCCGCCGGGGCTGCCGGCGTTCCCCGCTGCGTAGGCCTTCGCCTCTGCGGCCGGGTCGAGGACGGTCAGCGGGTTCGGATTGAACGACGGGTTGGAGTACATGGCCAGGACCCCCCCGGTGGAGGGGTCGAGGGCCACCACGGCACCGGTCCGGCCACCGAGCGCGGTCTCGGCCGCTTTCTGCAAGGTCGGGTCGATGGTCAGTGTGACGGTGTCGGTCTCCACCCGGGTCGTGAACAGGTCGCCGATCGTCTTCACCGGGGCGTTGTGCGCCGTCAGATAGCTGTTGTACGAGGCCTCGACCCCGAACAAGCCGTACCGGGGCGAGTCGTAGCCGACGACGTCCTGGTAGAGGGCGCCTTGGGGGTAGGTCCGCTGGTACTTGTACCCGTAGACGTTGGCGGCCGGCGCCGGTACGGACTCTGCCAGGACGGTGCCGTCGGCCGCCTCGATCACCCCACGCGGATCTACCGCCACCGTATCGCTGGTCCGAGGGTTGCCGGCGGCGGAGGCGTACCGATGTGCCTTCACGACCTGGATGTTGTTGAGCTGCACGAAGAGCGCGGTGAACCCCAGCAACATCACGACACCGGCCCAGCGGATGCGCCGGGCCATCAACCGACCCCGCCGGTCGCGAGCAGGGCGCCGGCACGCGCTGCCAGCTCGGGAGCGCTGGCACGCGCTGGCGGCACGGGAGCGTCGACGGTCGCGACGAGCACAGGCAGGCGCTGGTCTGCCAGCCCCGGAGCGACGCTGGACCGAGCGGCGCTGGCACCGACCGCCGAGCCCCCTGTGGAGCCGGTCGCGCTCGGCGACGCGCCGGGACCGGGGACCGTGGCGACACCAGATCCTGTCGAGCCGGAGCCGCTCGCGCCGCTGGACGTACAGGCCGGCGCCGTGGGATGCACGGCGCATGCCTCGCTGCGCAGGTTGGCGACGAACTGGGCGGCCGCCTGGCGGCTGGACTCCTGCACGCCGGCGCGCAGCTCCGGCAGGCGGTAGCTCAGCACCTCGGCGCCGGTGAGCGCGCTGACGTCGATCACGCGGGGCTCGAACCCGAGGAACCCTCCGGGGCGACCCTGGTAGACCACGACCTGGCCGTCGCTCAGGCCCACGTAGTAGGCGCCTTCGGCGTAAAAGCGGATGAGCGCCCAGGCCCCGGCGCCGACCGCCGCCACCAGGATCAAGAAGAGCACGACCCGGATCGTCAGCCGGCGGCTGCGCACCCGGTTCCGCACCCCACCATCCCAGCGGGAGCGCCGCCCCATGACGTCCGACAGAGCCCCGGCCACGTGGCGGGCCATCGTATCGGTCTCCGTGCCGGTGGCGGCGCTGCCTTCGGACGACTGCCGGAGGTCCCCGTGGCCCGCGGGCGCACCGGGGCCGGTGCGGGCCCCGGTGGCCGCGGCAAGGACGCTGCCGGCGCCGGCGGATCCGAGCTCCACTGCCACCGCGGTGTCCGACCCAGCCCGAACGACCGCGGTGGGGGCACCGGGGTGGGCCACGCCTGCGATGGGAGCCGGTGCCGAGGTCCCCGACGCACCGGGGTGGCGCCCCGCGGCGGCACCGGCCTGGGCGACCGCCGACCCGCCGGCGGCAACCACGCCGACCACCGACCCTCCGGGACGTGCGGCCTGCACCCCGTCCGGGCCGGTGGTCCACCCGGGGTCGGCGGCTACGACGTCGACCACCACGACGGTCACGTTGTCGTTGCCACCGTGCTCGTTGGCAAGGCGGACGAGGGTGTCGGCAGCCGCCTGAGGGTCCGAGGTGGCGGCGAGGACACCGGCGATGCGCTCCTCGCTCACCTCGTTGGTGAGCCCGTCGGAGCACAGCACGAACCGCTCGCCGCGCGCTGGCGCGAGCTCCCAACTGTCCACGTCGACGTCGGGAGCCACACCCAGCGCTCGGGTGAGGATATGGCGATGCGGGTGGACCGCCGCCTCCGCCACCGACAGCTCACCCCGGGCGACCAGCTCCTCGGCCACCGAGTGGTCGTGGGTCATCTGCACCAACCGTCCCGACGCGTACCGGTAGGCGCGCGAGTCGCCAACGTTCGACACCACCAGCCGATCGCCATCTCGGGTCGGGACCAGGGCAGCGGCGGTGAGGGTCGTGCCCATGCCCCGGACGTCGGGATCCTGGGTGCTGCGCTCCCACACCGCGCGGTTGGCCAGCCGTACCGCTTCGACCAACCCCCGGGCCGAGGGTTCGCGGGCGAATGCCTGCTGGAGCGCGTCGATGGCGAGCCGGGACGCGACCTCACCGCCGGCGTGACCGCCCATGCCGTCGGCCACGGCAAAGAGCGCCACGCTCTCGAGCAGGCGGTCCTCGTTCACCGAGCGGACCCGCCCGACGTCGGTCGCCGACCCGGAGCGGACGACGGTCACCGCTGAACCTCGAACACCGTGCCCCCGACCTGGACCAGATCGCCGCGGCCCAGCTTGACCGGTGTCACCACACGCTGCGCATTGACCCACGTGCCATTGGTGGAACCCAGATCCTCGATCCACAGTGCACCGTCACGGCGGTAGAGCCGAGCGTGCAGGCTCGACGTGAACGAGTCGTCGACCCGCACGCCGCAGCCAGGGGCACGTCCCACGGTCACCTCGTCGGGCAGGTCGAACGCCTGGCCACGGGCGTCCTCGGGTTCGAGGACCCGCAGGCGCAGCCGCTGGCTCCGTCCCCGGGCGGGAGCAGGGGACCGGCCGGGGGCCGCGCCGCCGGCAGCCAGGGGAGCCCCCAGCATCGCCGGCTCGCGGACCTTGGGGGGTCGCACCTCGACCCACACCGCCCGGATGACCCGGAGGAAGAACAGCCAGATCAGGACCACGACCAGGATCTCGAGCGCCCGCAGGAGGTTCTGGTTGTCGAGCGACACGGCGAACAGCACGGCGGGTCTCATCCGGCGTGGAAGCGAAGGACGGTAGTGCCGACGGTCACCTCGTCGCCGTCGACCAGGACCTGCTCGCGTATGGGCACGCCGTTGACGCGTGTGCCGTTGGTGGACCCGAGGTCGCGCACCAGCGCCCCAGGGCCTCCGTCGACCCGACAGACCTCGGCGTGGCGTCGGCTCACGTTCGGGTCGCTCAGGACGACGGCGCACTCCGGCAACCGCCCGATGACGACCGGCTGGGACCCGATGACGACCTCGGTGCCGTCCGCCAGCGCCAGGAGGCCAGCCGGCATGCCGTCCGGGCCCTCCTCGAAGTCGGCGTACACCTGGTAGCGGCCGGCACGCAGGCGGGCGCTGCGCCGGAGCTCGACCTCCACCGGGCCCACGAACACGTAGCCCTCGATACGGGCGTGCTCGCGTGCCGCATCGGCCAGCTCGCGGGCCAAGACCTCCGAGAACCGCTCGAAACGGCGAGCGTCGTCGGCGGACAGCTCGATGATGAAGACGTTGGGTGTGATCAGGCCGTTCACCCCGACCCGACGCAGGAGGTCCATCTCGCGCGTCAAACGACGGCCGATCTCCACCGGCTGGAGATCGGACCGGAACGCCTTGGTGAACGCACCCTCCACCAAGCGCTCGAGGCGCTGCTCGAACTGCTGGAGTCCCATGGTGAACGACCAGCCTACCGGGGTGGTGTACCTGCACGAAGGTCGGCGCGCCGCCGCCTCGGCCGCGTGCCGCTGCACACGGCAGCGTCGACTATCCTGGCGCAGTCGCTCGGGCGAGTGGCGGAATAGGCAGACGCGCAGGATTCAGGTTCCTGTGTCCGAAAGGACGTGGGGGTTCAAGTCCCCCCTCGCCCACTCCACCTCCGGGTGGGTCCGGCTCGTCAGGCTTCAGGTCTCGCGACCGGTGCACCGTCGCGACCAGCGAGGATACCGTGACCTGCGCCGAGGGTCACCACGCTCGTTGCTCGTGCCGATGCCCAGCGCGGTTGTCGGTTCAGACGAACGCGGCGAGCGCCAGCCCCGCGGCTGCGGCCGCCAACGCCACCACCAGGCCACCCAGACCGTTGACCAGGGCTCGGGCTGCCTGCCCGTCCTCTGCCAGCCGGACCGTTTCCCATGTGGCAGTGGACCAGGTGGTGAGCCCACCGCAGAAGCCGACGCCGACCACGGCTCGAGCCGTGCCGGAGAGGCCGTGGTCGAGCCCGAGGCCGGTAACGAACCCGAGCACGAGCGACCCGGCCACGTTCACCACCAGCGTCCCGAACGGGAACGTCCCACTGGTTCGGTCCTGGACCAGCCCGTCGACCACGTAGCGGGCGGTCGCTCCGATCCCACCGGCCACGGCGACAGCCAGCGCCAGGATCACTGTCGGCCGTCCGCTCCGGCCGCGGCGCCAGCCGTGCTGAAGCCGGTCCGGCCAGAAACCCCGGCGTTCGCTTGCGTGCCAGCCGGTTCCACCCCGGTGCGGGACGCCAGCGCCGTCAGGCCCGCTGGGCCACGCCACCGGCGCCCGGCGGCCATGCCGAGGGCGACGGCGGTCACCCCCGCCACCAGGCTGGCAGAGACATACCCGGCGGCGGCGGCCAGTGCCCCAGCTTTGCCGAGGAGGTCGGCCTCCACTGCCAGGGTCGACATGGTCGTCCACCCGCCGAGCACGCCCACGCCGGCAAAAGGCCGGACCCGCCGGCTCCAGGTGGGCCAACCAGCCAGGACGGACATGAGGACGCCGATGAGCAGGGCTCCGGAGGTGTTGACCACGAACGTCGCCACCGGGAACGCTCCGGCCGGCGCGGGCAACGCCCGCTCCAGCTCGTAGCGGGCCAGGGTCCCCAAGGCACCGCCGACGAAGACGGCGACCAGCACCCCCGGCGCGTACCGCCCCGGCCATCGGGCCCCGGGCCGGTGCTGGCGGGACGGCTCGGCCGGGTCCCGCTGGTCGAGATCGGGGTCGATCGGCAGGCTGGCGTCGACCGCAGACGCCCGCGGCCACCACCGGCCTGACCGTGCGGGCGCCCCTGGTCCGTTCGGTGGCGTCGGATCACCATCCGTCGCGCTCGACATCGAGTCGGTCCCCATGACGGCCTCACTCGTGCATCGGACATCACAGGAGCCATCAGGTCGGTCGACCGGTTCGGGCGAGCCCCATCGCCGCTCCTGCCATCCTAACCGGCGCCAAAGCGCCGACGGCGAGGAGCCGCTTCGACCCGTGTGCCACGGCCGTCGGCCTGGGGCGAGGAGCCGGCGTCGACCGCCCCCGAGGAGTACGCTCCTCCGCACGGCGGCGGCCACCGATGTCGTGCACGGCGGAGAGCACCTGCCCGCCGCGCACCGGGATCTTCATCTGCCACGTGGTGCGGAGCGACGCAACATCGGGGAGGGGCAATGGGGAAGAAGTGGTGGACGTTGCTGGCCGTCAGCCTCGGCACGTTCATGCTGCTGCTCGACATCACCATCGTGACCGTCGCGCTCCCGGCCATCCAGCACGACCTTCACGCCAGCTTCTCCGATCTGCAGTGGACCATCGACGCCTACGCCCTGACCCTGGCGGCGCTGCTGCTCACCGCTGGGTCCCTGGCCGACATGTTCGGTCGACGACGGCTCTTCGCCATCGGCCTGGTGCTGTTCACGCTCGGATCACTGCTGTGCGGCGCCGCCACCAGTCCGTTCTTCCTGGTGATCGCCCGCAGCGCGCAGGGCCTCGGCGGTGGCGCCATGTTCGCGACGTCGCTCGCCCTGCTGGCCCACGCCTTCCAAGGGCGCGACCGCGCCACCGCGTTCGCGGTGTGGGGGTCGGTGGTGGCCGTCGCCGTCGCCGTCGGCCCGCTGCTCGGCGGCGTGCTCACCACGGACCTGTCGTGGCGCTGGATCTTCTTCGTCAACGTGCCGGTCGGCATCGTCGCCCTCGTCATCACCATCATCGGCGTGGTGGAGTCGCGGCAGCCAACGGCACCCAGACCGGACTGGAGCGGCTTCGTCCTGTTCAGCAGCGCGCTGGTCGCCCTCGTCTATGGGCTCATCCGGGCCAGCCAGACCAGCTGGACCGACACCGGCGTGATCGCCTGCTTCGCGTCGGCCGTCGTCCTCGCCGGCGCCTTCGTGGTCGCCGAGCGCCGGGGCAGCCACCCGATGTTCGACCTCAGCCTGTTCCGCGTCCCGACCTTCGACGGCAGCCTTCTCGCCAACTTCGCCATCGCCGCCTCGGCGTTCAGCCTGCTGCTCTACCTGGTCCTCTATCTGCAGGACGCCCTCGGCTACACACCGCTGCAGGCCGGCGTCCGCATGCTCGTCATCTCGGGCGCCACGTTCGCAACGTCTGCGCTCGCCGGGCGGCTCACCAACAGCGTGCCCGCCCGTTGGCTCATCTCCCCGGGGCTGCTCGGCGTCGGCATCGGCCTGCTCCTCATCGCCCACCTGCACGCCGACTCCACCTGGACGGCGCTGGTACCCGGTCTGATCCTCACCGGGCTCGGCAGCGGCATGGTCAATCCCCCCCTCGCCTCGGTCGCCGTCGGCGTCGTGGAGCCCCATCGTGCCGGAATGGCATCGGGGATCAACAACACCTTCCGGCAGGTGGGGGTGGCCACCGGCATCGCTGCACTGGGCTCGATCTTCGCCACCCGCGAAGCCGGAGCGCTCACCGCTGCCCTGCGGCGCACGCCTGGGCTTGCCCACCTGTTCCCGGTGGTGGCAGCCGGGGTACGCAGCGGTGCCACCACCGCCCAGATCGGTGCCCATGTCCCCGCCCGGCTCCGTCCGGCCCTCGACCTGGCCCTGCGCACCAGCTTCGTTCGCGGCCTCAACGAGATCGTGGCCATTGGCGGGGTCATCGCCATCGTGGGCGCTGTGGCGACGTTCGCTCTCATCCGAAGCCGGGACATCGTCAGCGGCGGCCACGACGCCGCCGACGTTGCGGACCATGCCCTGGAGGTCCCGGTCGGCATCGGATGACCCAGCGCCTCGCGCCCGCCACATCACCGGCCGAACCACCTGGCGCCGGTCGAACCACCTGGCGCCTGGTCTCGCACCGCTGGCCACCCGCCCGCCACGGTGGCACTATCAGAGCTGGCCAGGTCCCGACCGGGGCCCGGAGATGTCACCGAGGGACGAGGGAGCACCGATGGCGACCAACGGCGAGCTGGCCTACGAGACACTGAAGGCGCTCGAGGGCAGGGACGAGGGCAGCGGCGACTGGTTCGTCGTCGACCAGGCGCTCATCGACGCCTTCGCCGATGTCACTCGGGACCACCAGTTCATCCATGTCGACCCGGAGAAGGCAGCAGAGCTGTCCCCGTGGAAGGTGACCATCGCCCACGGCTTCCTGACGCTGTCGATGCTGACGCACCTGTCCGCCACCATCCGCGCCGATCTGCCACCGCTCTCCGGGCTGGTGATGGGGCTCAACTACGGCTTCGACCGCGTGCGGTTCATCAATCCTGTCAAGGTCGGGTCCAGCATCCGGGCGAGCAGCGTCCTGTCCGCGGTCGAGTTGAAGGACCCGGCCGCAGTCCACCTCACCCGAACGATGACCGTCGAGATCGACGGCGAGAGCAAGCCGGCACTCGTGGCCGATTGGGTCGTCCGCCTCGTCTTCGCCTAGCGGCGCCGGGCTCGCCCTTCGCCCTTCGGCCCGGGCCGGTCCGACGACGGCTCGCGGCGGCGCTCACACCGGTCCCGCCAGCGGGTACCCGCCCGATCGAGCAACAGCGACAAGCCGATGCCGAGGAGCCAGACGTCCTTGGCGATGGCCGTGCCCTCCGTGGAGGGTCGGATGCTTCCCTCCTGTCGCAATCCGGGCGTCCGCGCATACAGGCCCAACAGGCCCCCTGCGAAGGCCGTCAACCCAGCCGCCGCAGTCGACGTAGGGACGGCGGGAACTGCAAGGGCCACACCCAAGGCGACCTCGGCCACGCCGAGCCCCCGCGTGAAGACAACCGGGTCGACCGATCGCAGGAACGGGTAGGTCCCACTGGCCATCCCGTGGACACGGGCTGCCGTGGCCGCGTCCGACCGGAGCTTGCCCACACCCGAGTTCGCGATGAACAGGCCGGAAGCCAACCGGGCCGGCAGGTGGTGCAACTGCGTCCGTCGTGTCATCGCCTTCCCTTCGCCGCGCCGGGACGGCTGCCCCAACGACCCCATGATGCCGCGACCCAGTGAGCACCAGAGCACCAGAGCACCAGAGCACCAGAGCACCAGAGCACCAGAGCACCAGAGCACCAGAGCACCAGAGCACCAGAGCACCAGAGCACCAGAGCACCAGAGCACCAG
>JAJZLP010000064.1 GCA_021803325.1 Actinomycetes bacterium | reverse complement strand
ATGGCTGCCACCTGGGCACTCATCGGCATCGTCACCACCGGCCTCGTCGCCTTCATGGTCGACGCCCGCAGCGGACGCCGCCACCTCGGCGACCAGATCGAGCTCCGCGTCGACCAGGTCGAACACCGCGTCGACCGGAGCATCACCGACCTCCGAACCGTCATGGACGCGCGCTTCGACGCCGTGGACCAGCGCTTCGACGCCGTCGACCAGCGGTTCAACGCCGTCGACCGACGACTCGACACCATGGAGCAGCGCATCCACACCCTCAACGGCGACGTCCGCGACATCAAAGGGCAGGTCGCCGTCGTACGCCAGCAAGCCCACACCCACCCAGCCGCATAGGACCCACCCCCCGCCGCGCCAGGCTGCTGGGAACGGCCCGGTCAACTACCAATGACCCCGTGCTGCGGATTGGCGGCACGTCCCCGATCGAGAAGCCGCACAACCCAGCCGCAGGCGGCGATCAGATCACAAGGTCGTCGACGTGGCCGCGCACGGCATGCACCAGCCCATCGGTCCGCGGCAGCAGCTGCGTCAGGAAAAACCGGGCCACTTTGCGGTCGCGGTCGCTGGCGGCTCGTGGACTGCCCCCGGACGTGCCAAAACCACCCGCCACTGCTCCGGTCCCGGGCGCCACCAACCGGCCCGCTAGCAACCAGCCGCCTACCAGGTTGGCAGTCATGGTCAGAAACGGCGTGGCACCGGCGAGGGCGTCGAGTGGCGAGTGAGCTCGTCGATCGATCAGCAGGTCTGCCGCATGGCGCCAGGTGGCCGCGGCGCGCATCAGCGCCTCGGCCTCGTCGCGGTGGCCATCCCTGCGGATCTGGTCGGCCCGCTCGCGAACCTGCTGCAAGATCGTGGCAGCAGCGCTCCCCTCACCCAGGCCGAGCTTGCGCTGGACCAGGTCGATCGCCTGCACACCATTGGTGCCCTCGTAGATGGCTGTGATGCGGGCGTCACGGTAGTGCTGAGCGACACCTGTCTCCTCGATATAGCCCGCACCACCGTGCACCTGCAGCGCCAGGGAGGTGATGTCGGTGGCCAAGTCCGTCGACCATGCCTTGGCCAGCGGCACGAGGAATCCCACCAGATCGGCAGCCTCGGCGCGCCTGCGGGCGTCGGGATGGCGCCGCGCCACGTCCATAGCATGAGCGGTGGTGTAGACGACCAGCCGCGCCGCGTCGACCGACGCCCGCATGGTGGCCAGCATACGGCGCACGTCGGGATGCTCCACGATGGCAACCGCACGCCCAGACGGATCCCCGGGCAGGCGCCCCTGCACCCGCTGGCACGCGTAGGCGAGGGCCGCCTGGTAGCCACGCTCGGCCAGCGCGATGCCCTCCACCCCAACCGACAGCCGGGCGGCGTTCATCATGGTGAACATGGCCCGCATGCCGCCGTGCAGCTCTCCGACCAGCTCGCCCTCGGCGCCATCGAATTCCATGACGCACGTCGGGCTGGCGTGGATGCCCAGCTTGTGCTCGATCGACACGCACCGCACGCCGTTCGGCGCGAGGGCCGGACCACCGCCACCATCACCATCGCCACCACCGCCACCATCACCACCGCCACCGCCACCGCCACTGGCACCGGCACCGGCACCGGCACCACCGGCACCGTGTAGGCGGGCCGGCACGGCGAAGAGCGACAGACCGCGAGTCCCCGGCGGCGCGTCGGGCGTGCGGGCCAGCACCAGGTGGAGCGTGTCGTCGGTGAGGTCGTGGTCACCCCACGTGATGAAGATCTTCGTCCCCGACACACGCCAGGCGCCACCGGGAGCTGGCCGGGCCATGGTGCGCACCGCACCGACGTCGGAGCCGGCGTCGGGCTCGGTCAGGTTCATCGTGCCGGTCCACTCCCCGGACACCAGCTTCGGCAGGTAGCGGGCCTGCTGCTCGGGCGTTCCCCAGCGTGCCAGCAGCTCCACGGCACCCTGGGTCAGCATCGGGCACAGCGACAGCGCCATGTTGGCCGACGCCAAGATGTCCTGCATGGCCACGCCGACCGACCACGGCATCCCGCCGCCGCCGTGGACCTCGTCGAACGGGACCGTCGGCCATCCTGCCGCGACGTAGCGCTGGTAGGCGTCGGCGAAGCCGGCCGGGCTGTGCACGCGGCCGCTGGTGGGGTCGAGCCGGCAGCCCTCGCGGTCGCCCGGCGCGTTGAGCGGCACGATCTCGTCGGCGACGAAGGCGGCAAAGGCCTCCAGGAGCTCGGCCACCATCTCCGGCGAGGCCTCCGACCACCCCGGCAGCTCCTGCAGCTCGGCGAAGCCCACGGCGTCGAGTGCGGCCAGCACCCGATCGACCGGCGTGTGGCCCGGGTCGACTGCACCCCGCACGGTCTCGGCTCCCTTGTCATCCGGGCGGCCAGACACAGGGGGGGCAGACACAGGGAGGGCAGACACAGGTTCGCCAGTCACAGGTTCGCCAGTCACAGGTTCGCCAGACACAGGTTCGCCAGTCACAGGTTCGCCAGTCACAGGGTGGGCAGTCACAGGTTGGGCAGTCACAGGTTGGGCGGTCACAGGGTGCGCAGTCACAGGTTGCGGCGGTACCGGCCACCCACCTCGAACAGGGTTTCGGTGATCTGCCCCAGCGAGCAGACCCGCACCGCTTCCATCAGCTCGCCGAACAGGTTGTCGCCGGCGAGCGCCGTGTCGCGCAGCCGGGCCAGCGCCAGCGGCGCCTCCGCCGCGTGCTTGGCCTTGAAGCGCCGCAGGCGGTCGAGCTGGCGGCGCTTCTCGTCGTCGGTCGAGCGGGCCAGCGGCACGGTGGCCACCGGCTCGGCGTCCCCGCCGTCGGATCGCCGGAAGGTGTTGACGCCGACGATGGGCAGGC
>JAJZLP010000024.1 GCA_021803325.1 Actinomycetes bacterium | reverse complement strand
TCACGCAGATCGAGGTCCTCGCGCCGCAGTCCCTGGCGCTCGGTCTCCGCTCTCCGGGCTCGATCGGCAAGGCCGGCGACCTCCCGTCCGACCAGGTAGAGGCGCAGCTCCCGAAGCTCCGCGGCCAGCACCCCATGCGAGCGCGCCGCCGTGGCCTGGCGTTCAAGCGGCCGGATCTGCCGACGCACCTCACGGACCAGGTCGCCAAGACGTTCGAGGTTCTCCTCGGTGGCCGCCAGCCGACGCTCAGCCCGCTCGCGCCGACGGCGGTGCTTGAGCACGCCGGCGGCCTCCTCGATGACCGCCCGGCGGTCCTCGGGTCGCGCCTGGAGGATCTGGTCGAGCTGGCCCTGGCTCATGATGACGTGCTGCTGGCGGCCGACACCCGAGTCCGACAGGAGCTCTTGGACGTCCATCAACCGACACGGCTGTCCGTTCAGGGCGTACTCGCTGTCACCGGAGCGGAACAGGGTCCTCGTGATGGTGATCTCGGCCAGGCCGCCGGGAAGACGTCCCGTCCGGTTGTCGATGGTGAGCGACACCTCAGCCCGGCCCAGCGCCGGGCGGTCGGCCGATCCGGCGAAGATCACATCCTCCATCTTCGAGGACCGCATCGTCCGGGGTCCTTGGGCGCCGAGCACCCACGCCACGGCATCGACGACGTTGGACTTGCCGCTGCCGTTCGGACCGACGACGACCGTCACCCCCGGCTCGAAGTGCAGGGTGGCAGGGTCAGCAAACGACTTGAAGCCTTTGATGGCGAGCGCCTTCAGGTACACCGGGGGTCACCCTATCTGGCGCCGGGACCCCAGGACGGAGCCCTGCAACGGTCAGCGCTGCCCGGCAGCGGTCGACCTGGCCGCCTCCGCCGCTCAGACCTGGCAACGCTCGCAGTAGTACGTCGACCGGCCGGCAACCTTCACCCGGCTGATGGGATGCCGACACCGGCGGCATGCTTGGCCCTCCCGGTCGTAGACCTGGTGCTGGCCCTGATAGTCCCCCACCTCGCCGTAGAGATCCCGGTACTGCTCGTCGGCCAGGGACGATCCCCGGTGCTTCACCGCGTCGGCCAGCGTCTCCACCATCGACCGGTACAAGCGACGTATCTCCTGGACGCTCAGGGTGTCGGATCGCCGGTCGAAGCGAAGACCGGCGGCGAACAGGATCTCGTCGGCATAGATGTTGCCGATCCCCGCCACAAAGCGCTGGTCGGTCAACAGCGTCTTCAGCGCCACCCGGCGAGCGGTCAGCAGCTGCCCGAACACCCCCCAGCTGAGCACGTCGTCGAGGGGATCGAACCCCAGGTGCGCGAGCTCGGGTACGGCGTCTGCCACGTCGCCGGGGGCCGTGACGAACAATTCCCCGAACGTGCGGGGGTCCACAAAGCGCACCTGACCTGCTCCGGCAAAGGAGATGATCACATGCGTGTGCCGGGCAATGGGCTCCTTGGGCGACACCACCCGCAGGAGCTGGCCGCTCATTCCCAGGTGCACGACCAGAACGTCGCCGCTGTCGAGGTCGGCCAACAGGTACTTTCCCGAGCGGCGTACCGCGGCGATCGTCCGGCCCTGCAGGCGCGACCGGAACTCCTCGGGGTCTGCGTGCCGGCGCACCGAGCGAGCCCCGTTCACGTCGACACTTCGAACCTTGCGCCCGACGATCTCCTTGCCGAGGTCCCGGCGGATGGTCTCGACCTCCGGCAGCTCAGGCATCGCTCCCGATCCCGGAGGCATCCGGACCTCCGGTTCCTGAGGTAGGCCCTTCCGCCGGCTGCACCTGGGACGATGTCTTCTCCTGCTGGCCCGGCCGGTCCGGCCGGTCCGGCGGCTGCGGCTGGTCCTGCGGCTGCCGCACCTGGGACGACGTCTTCTCCTGCTGGTCCAGCTGGTCCGGCAGCTGCGCCTGCAGCTGGTCCGGCAGCTGCGCCTGCAGCTGGTCCGGCAGCTGCGGCTGCAGCTTGTCCTGCGGCTGCGCGGCATCCCCACGCCACGCCACGGGCCGGACTGAGGACAGCAGCCGCTCCTGCTCCACCTGAGCGGCCCTCGATGCCAGGTGCAACGATGCCTCGCGGGCCGCCGCTTGCTCGGCGTCCTTCTTCGACCGTCCAACGCCCCGGCCCATCGGTTCGCCGGCCACAACCACAGTGGCGCGGTACCGACGATCGTGGTCTGGGCCCGATCCGTCCACGTCGTAATGCGGCAGAACGCCGACGGTGCGTACGACAACCTCCTGCAGGCGCGTCTTGTAGTCGTCGGCGCCGGGGCCGGCGGCTGCCTCCTCGATCCTGCGCCCGAGCAAGCGCAGCACCAGGGTGGACGCAGCGGGCAAGCCGCCATCGAGGTACACAGCCCCGATCAACGCCTCGACGGTATTGGCAAGGATCGACGGCTTGCCTCGACCTCCCGAGGCGTCCTCGCCGCGTCCCAGCAGCACGAGATCACCTACCCCGAGCTCGCCCGCAACCTCGGCGAGCACCGCGGTGTTGACCACGGCTGCCCGGACCTTGGCCAAGGCACCCTCGGGAAGCGCCGGATAGGCGCCGAAACAGTGCTCTGCCACCACGAGCCCGAGCACGGCGTCGCCAAGGAACTCGAGCCGTTCGTTGGAGGCTGCACCTCCTGCTTCGGCGCACCAGGAGCGGTGGGCAAGCGCATGTGCCAGCAAGCTGACATCGGTGAACCGGTGCCCGATCCGATCGGCGAACCACTCCGCTTCGGCTGCCGAAACGCTCGCAACCGTCGGTTCGGGCGATGGGGACCTGGCCGCGCCGGGAGTTGCACCGACGACCGGGGGCGAACCCGGAGCACCACCCGTCCCGGCCGGAGCACTACCCTCCGCCCCCACGTTCGACGTCTCGCCGCTTGCCACGGCGCCCATCCGAGCCGGTGCACCGTCCCGAGCCGCCGCCACGCCACGGTCGAACGCGCCACCAGCGGCAGCACGGGCAGGAGGAGCGGCGGTGGACCGGCTGTGGCGCATCCCTCGACGCGAACCCGTTCAGTCCACTCCGAGCTTGGCCACGACGTAGTCGACGGCGTCCCGGACGGTGCGGAGGTCCTCGAGATCCTCGTCCTCGATGCGGAACCCGACGGTCCGCTCGCCCAGCTCCTCCTCGAGCCCCTCGACCAGCTCGATCAGCGCCAGCGAGTCGGCCCCGAGATCCTCCGCGAACGCAGACGACTCGGTGATCGTCGACGGCTCGATCTCGAGGATGTCCGCGAGCTGGTCCCGAACCAGATCGAAGACGCCTTTTCGGTCGAGCGGACCATGTTCGACGTGGGTCTCTGCGGGCACTTCATCTCCTGTCATCGCTCGCCTGTCATGGCTCGGAGCCGCCGACGGACCGGTCCTGACGCCGTTGCGGCCCTGGCAGCTCGCCGTGGTCGCCCAACCCAACCCAGACCCGGACACCAGCGGCCCGGGCCCGAACACCAGACCGGCAGGACGTCCGACCTGCCGCCGATATCGCCGCCATCCTACTGCGTCGCCCGCCTGCCTGACCCTCTGGACCAGGCATGACCCTCTCAAGCGCGCTGCTCCAGCCAGGTTCGAGCGTCGCCTCAGGCCACGACGAGGCGAATCCGCTCGACGAGCCCGGCGTCCACCGCCTCAGCGGCGACCCGGACAGCAGAGACGATGGCCTGGCTCGACGACGACCCATGGCTGATCACGCAGATGCCGTCGACACCGAGCAGGACGGCACCGCCGGTGTTGTCGGGGTCGAACTCCGCCGCGAGCGGTGCGAGCCGGTGCAGCAACACATCGCCGGCCCGCTTCGCCTCGTCGTCGGCGCCAAAGGCGTCCATCACGGCGTGCAGGAAGAACCGCAGCGACCCCTCGAGGGTCTTGAGGACGACGTTTCCGGTGAAGCCATCGGTCACGACCACGTCGGCGGCACCGCCGAGCAGGTCCCTGCCCTCGACGTTGCCGACGAACCGCACCCCGTCGAGGTGGGCGAGCAGTTCGTGGGTCTCCTTCACCAGGGGATTTCCCTTGGTCGGCTCCTCGCCGATCGACAGGAGCGCCACGGCCGGGTCGACCACCCCGTAACGAGCGGTGGCACATGCCGCTCCCATCTGGGCGAACTGCACGAGCATGGCGGGCGTGCACTCGGCATTGGCCCCGGCGTCGAGCAGCAACGAGGGGACCGACCCCGGCCGCGGGATCGGCGTGGCGATGGCGGGGCGGTTGATGCCACGCACCCGGCCCATGCGCAACAAGGCACTGGCCATGGTGGCCCCAGTGTTCCCCGCACTGACCATGGCCGAGGCCCTGCCGTCACGCACGGCCTCGGCAGCACGAACCAGCGACGAGTCCTTCTTCGTCCGGACAGCCTTCCCCGCGTCCTCGTCCATGGCCACGACCTCGGTACATGGCCACAGCTCGAGCCCGAGCGTATCGCCGACCTGCTCGGGCGGCCCGATCAGGACCACGGGCACGCCCAGCTCGTCGGCCGCGCGTCGGGCCCCAGCGACGATCTCGCCGGGGGCTCGGTCTCCGCCGACTGCGTCGACCACAACAGGAAGACCGCTGTGAGCTGCGGCGCTGATCTCCCGGCTCACCGTCAGTCGATGTCGAGCAGCGCCTGGCGGCCCTTGTACCACCCGCACATGGGGCACACCACATGTGGGAGCTTCGTCTGGTGGCAGTGCGGGCAGACGCTCCGGGCCGGTGGCCGCAGCACCCAGTTGCTGGCGCGGCGGCTCCTGCTCTTCGCCTTCGATGTCTTCTTCTTCGGAACGGCCATTGTCGCTCACCTCGTCAAGGGACCCCGGATACGTTAGCCGCACCGGCGACCCCCCGAGACCAACATCCCGTCTTGGCTCCTGCGCAGGCGACCCGCTCCACCCGTCGGCACTCCGAGGCGAACGGCGATCACCCACGCTGCGGGGAACCAGCAGACCACCATAGGTTACCGATGCCGGCCCCTCGGGCGCTCCCACTGCCCCGACCGATGTGGCCAGGGACCAGTGCCGCCGATGTCAGCGTCTACCAGGCCCGTCGACCGAACGGACACGCCGCCACGATACCGCCCGGTACCTCCCGACCCCAGAGGCGCCTGCCGACCCAGACTGGCCGTATCCCGACTCGGATCAGCCGCCTGCCGGCCCGGACTCACCGGCATCGCTACGCCGGAGCACGTCGAGCGGCGCCCACCGCTCGTCGCGCGGCGGCTCGCATGCGCACGTGGCGAGGTTGCGGTCCACCCCGCAGATCGGACAGAGCCCCTGGCAGTCAGGGCGGCACAACGGCGCCACCGGCAGTGCCAGCAGAACGGCGTCGCGCATCAGTGGCTCGAGGTCGACCACATCGCCGACGAGTGGGTAGGTCTCCTCGTCGTCACCACCGGGAGTGAACAGCTCCTGCACGGGCACGGCCAGGACGCCCCCTGCAGTGCCGAGGCACCGCCGACAGGAGCCCGACCACGGTGCCGCCACCGTTCCGGTGATCGACACCCCCCCGAAGATCGCTTCGAGCACCAGATCCGCTTCGACCGGTGCTCCGGGCGGCACGGCGCTGCCGGACACCGCCAGGTCGTCGAACGTCTCCGACACCTGCCGCTCCCAGCGTGTGCCGACGGCCCGGCGCAGACGACGAACGTCGACAGTGAACGGTGTCGCCGATCCAACCGGGGAGCGACCCGCTGTCACGGCTGGTCCTGATCGAAGAGCGGGTCTGCAGCGCCTCCGGCCGCCGCTTGGCCGGCTCCCGCGGGTACGAACGCTGCTGCCGCCGAGGAGGAGGACCCCGGTTCGCTCCCCTGCGCCGCACCGTCGGCGGTTGTGGTCCCACCGACCGGCTCCGACGGTGTCGACAGCCGGTCGCGACCGGCTCGAACGGTCCGCATGGTGCGGTCGAGCACGATCTCGAACTTGGCCAGATGCTTGTCGCAGAAGTCCTCCGCCTCGTGGCGCAGCCGACGGGCGTCCTCACGGGCCTCCGCCACCAGACGCTGCGCCATGCGGTCGGCCTGGCGAGCGATCTCGGTGCGCTGCACCATCCGTTCGGCCTGGGCGCGCACCTGGTCCAAGAGAGCATCGGCCTCGCGTTGGCGCTGCTCCAAGAACTCCTCGCGCTCGCGCAGCAGCCATCTGGCCTGACGGAGCTCATCGGGGAGTCGGTCGAGGGCGCTCTGGATCACCTCCAACAACTCCTCGCGCTGGACCAGGACCGACGACGACAGCGGAGCACGGCGAGCGGAGGCGACCATGTCCGCCGCCTGGCGCAGCAGTCCCTCGACCCCTTGCGCTCCGCGTCCGATGTCGGGCTCCGGCCCGGCAGCATCGGCACGGCCAGCTGCTTCGACCGCCCCGTCTGCGAACGGGTCGTCGAACGCGTCGCCGGGGAACGGCTCGCCACCGGGGCCGGCCTGTGCACGGGCGGTCACTGTGGGAACCGTTTGTCCAGACGAGCCAAGACCGCCTTGGGCACGAACGACGTCACGTCCCCGCCGTAGCGGGCGACCTCCCGCAGGAGTCGCGAAGCGATGAACGAGTACGCGGAGCTCGTCGGGATGAACAAGGTCTCCACCCCGGAAAGCTGTCGGTTCATCTGGGCCATTTGCAACTCGTTCTCGAAGTCGGACACGGCCCGAAGGCCCTTCACGATCGCCGTGGCGCCGACGTCCCTGGCAACCGCGACCACCAGCGTCGACACCGACACGATCCGAACGTTGTGCAGGTGCGCCACAGCCTCGGTGAGCATCTCCTCGCGTTCGGCGGCGCTGAACAGCGGTTCCGCCTTCTGCGGGTTCCGCAACACCGCCACCACGACCTCGTCGAACAGGCGCCCGGCCCGCTCGACGACCTCGAGATGGCCGTTGTGGAAGGGGTCGAAGGACCCCGGGAAGAGTGCGCAGCTCAACCGATGCCTCCTTCTGGATCCCCCTGACGGAGGCCACCACACGCCGCCGGCCGTTCGGGGACCGGTCCCGGGCCGGTCGTGCCGGCGAGACCCGCTCCATCGGCGGACGGCGAACGGGCGACCACGGTGACGAGCGTACTGCCGTATCGCTTCCGCCTGAGGACATGCCACGGGGAGGAGACAGAAATCTCCCGATCGCTCTCTAACACGGCCACATCGGCGTGCAACCGCCCGAGGAGCACCTCCCACTCGTCGAACGCATAGGGCGGATCACAAAGAACCAGGTCGAAAGGGCGGCCAGCTCCGGGGCCAGCCAGCCACGCGAGCGCGTCGCCACGCACGACCTCAGCCTCGCCGCCCGCCAGACCCATCGCTGCCAGGTTGGCGTGGACTGCGGCCAGGGCCCGCCCATCGCGCTCGACGAACACGGCCGCAGCGGCACCACGAGACAGCGCCTCGATCCCGAGGGCGCCCGAACCGGCAAACAGATCGGCGACATGCGCGCCCACCAGACCCGCAGGACCCAGCACGCTGCCCAGGATGTCGAACATCGCCTCACGGACCCGGTCTGAGGTCGGCCGGGTCCGGTCCCCCGGTGGAGGTCGCAGCACACGTCCCCGGCAGCTGCCGCCGATCACGCGCACGCCGTGACCGTACCGCCCGACAGCACAGCCCGCCACGCCGACAGCACAGCCCGCCACGCCGACAGCACAGCCCGCCACGCCCGCACCTGATTCCCGTGTACCTGATCCCGGTCCAGTCGGCGATCGAGCGCTCAGCTCTTGGCGAGGCGCTCGGAGCCGGCATCACCGAGGAACAGGTCGACCTCGTCGGACATGGCTCCGTGGCGCTCGAGCGCCGGGTCCTCGCCGAGGACCGCAGCCGCCACCTCGCGTGCCTGGACCACCAGGGGCCGATGCCGGCGACGGAGGGAGGCCAGCTTCAGATCGCTGCGGCCCTGTTGGCGGGTGCCGAGGAGCGTGCCTTCGCCGCGCAGCTCCAGGTCGATCTCGGCCAAAGCGAAACCGTCCGCCGTCGATTCGAGCGCCTGCAGACGGTCCGCTGCTTCGGGCGCGTCGCTGCGGTCGAGCAGGTAGCACCACGACGGCAGGTTGGAGCGGCCGACCCGGCCCCGCAGCTGGTGCAGCTGGGCGATCCCGAAACGACCGGCATCCTCCACCACCATGACGGTCGCCTCGGCGACGTCAACACCGACCTCGACGACGGTGGTGGCGACCAGCACCGACACCTCACCGCTGCGGAACCGAGCCATCACCGACTCCTTCTCACGTGGCTTCAGCTGACCGTGCAGCAGCCCGAGACGGACGCCGGGCAGCACCTCGGCACCAAGCCGTTCGAGCTCGTCGGTGGCGGCACGAGCCTCGACTCGCGGCGAACCTTCGACCAGCGGGCACACGACGTAGGCCCGTCGGCCGTGATCCACTTCGGCGCGCACGCGGGACCAGGCGCTCTCCTCGCCCTCGGGATCCCGGGCCCATACCGTCGTCACCGGCGCCCGCCCGGCGGGAAGCTCATCGAGCTCGGTGACGTCGAGATCGCCGAGCACCACCATGGCTGCGGTACGTGGAATGGGGGTGGCTGTCATGACGAGCAGGTCGGGGGTGGCACCGCCGGCGGACTCGGCCCGGGCTCGCAGCTCGGCACGTTGCTCCACTCCGAAGCGGTGCTGCTCGTCGATGACCACAACACCGAGGTCGGCGAACCGAACGTCGTCGGTGAGCAGGGCGTGGGTGCCCACCACCACGTCCACGCCACCATGCGCCAGTCCGTCGACGATCTGCCGGCGCACGGCCGCGGAGACCCGTCCGGTGAGCAGCTCCACCCGCAGCGGCCGGCACCCGCCGAGCGCTCCGGCGTCGGAGACCTCGAGCTGGCTCAGCACAGCCCGAAGACCCATGTGGTGCTGCTCGGCCACGACCTCTGTCGGTGCCATCAACGCGGCCTGGTGCCCACCTTGCACTGCCACCAGCATCGCCGCTGCCGCCACCACCGTCTTGCCGGATCCGACGTCACCTTGCAGCAGCCTGTGCATCGGGCGAGGCCCGGCCATGTCCCGCCGGATCTCCCCGATGGCCCGCAGCTGCGCGCCGGTGAGGGCGAAGGGCAGGCGATCGATGAACGCCCGGACCAGGTCGTCGGCGCCTGGCGGGGGATCGACCAGGTGCCGGATGCCGGTGGAGTCACGCTCGATCGCCGAGCGTCGGCGTTGCACGTCGATCTGCAGACGGAGCAGCTCGTCGAAGGCGAGGCGTCGGCGGGCCGGCTCCCACTCGTCGGGAGATGCCGGGCGGTGGACACCGGTGAACGCTGCGGTCCGGTCCACCAACCCGAGCCGCCGACGCCAGATCTCGGGCAGGGGGTCGGCGAAGTGCCCTGCCCGATGGAGTGCCTCGCCTACCAGCTCGGCGATCTCCCAACTGGCGATGCCGGCACGTTCGGACGCCGGGTAGAGCGGCACGACACGGCCGGCGCGCGCCCCGATCAGGTCGACTTCGGGATTGGTGAGCTGCCGGCGCCCCCCGAACACGTCGAGCCGCCCGAAGAACAGCGCCCGTGTCCCCACCGGCAGCTGGCGAGCCCGAAACGGTTGGTTGAAGAACGTCACCCGCAAGCGGTCCCGACCATCGGCAACCGTGAGCTCCACCCGAGCCCGGCCGCCCCGCCCGCCCCTCGCACCACCGCGGGCACCCGCACCGCGACTCGGGGTTGCGATGACCCGGCAGTCGAGCACGTCCGCCACGATCCACGCCGTGTCCCCCACCGCCAGGTCCGCCACCCGTGCCTGCCGGGTCTGGTCGAGATACCGGTACGGATAGTGCGTGAGGAGGTCGAGCACGCTGTTGACACCAAGTGCGCCGAGCGCCTCGCGTCGAACGTTGCCCACCCCGTGCAACTCGGACACGTCGATGCCAGCAAGCTGCCGCAGCCGACGACCGACCACCGGTGCGGCAGCGCCGGCCCCCGGCACCCGTGCCGCCGACGGAGCAGCTGAAGCCGGGGAGGGAGCAGCCCCCGAAGCAGCCGAACGAGCCGGGCCTGTCGAAACAGCCAGGCCTGTCGGAGCGGCCGAAACAGCCGGGCCTGTCGGAACGGCCCGACCTGCCGAAGGCGCCGGTTCGCGCCCCCCACCGCTCACTCGATGCTGACCAGGTAGGGGTAGAGCGGCTGCCCCCCGTGGTGCACCTCGATCGCCACGTCCGGCCGCTGCTCTGCCAGCCACTCGGTGATGCGCCGGGTGTCCCCGGCGGTGGCACCCTCACCTTCGATGAGCGTGACGAGCTCGTGACCGCTCTGCAACAGCTTGGCCACCAGCGCGCAGGCCGCCTCGGCCAGGCTCGTCCCGACCACTTCGATCCCCTGGCGTGACAGGCCCATCCAGTCGCCGGCCCGCAACGGACCGTCTGGACCCTCGGCGTCGCGCACGGCACGCACCACCTCGCCAGCCACGACCCGTCGGGCCGACTCGGTCATGACAGCGGCATTGTCGTCGGCGCTCGCTTCGGGGTCGTACTCCAACAGCGCGGCGAACCCCTCGACAATGCTCCCGGTCGGCACCACCCGTACTGGTCGGCCGGCGAGCTCGCCGACCTGCAGGGCCACCGGGCGAATGTTGTCGTTGTTCGGGAGCAGGATCACCTCGGGCGACGGGAGCGACTCCACCACTTCCAGGATCTGCGCCGTCGACGGGTTCATGGACTGGCCCCCGGGGACGAAGTGGTGGACGCCCAGGGAGCGGAAGATCCGAGCGATGCCGTCCCCGTTCGCCACCGCCACCACCGCCGTACGCGGCGGCGGTCCCGTCGGCTCGTCAGCCGGCTCCAACGCTGCCCCCTCGCGCACCCAGCGGACCTCTTCGACCTGCTCGTGCAGATCGGTCACCCGGATGTCCCGGGGCCGGCCAGCGTCGAGAGCGGCCTCGATGGCCGGCCCCACCTCGTCGGTATGGATGTGGCAATTCCACAGACCGTCGCCACCGACCACGACGATGGAATCACCGAGGCCGGCCCAGACCTCCTTGAACGCCGGGATGGTCGCATCCTCGGCTTCGAGCAGGTACATCACCTCATACCGGAGATCGTCGACACCCGAGCGGTCCTCGGCATGCTCGCCATCCGCTCCCAAGGCCGCCAGCGCGTCCTCCCCGACCACCGCGTGCGGTGCTCTCGGCGGGGTTGCCACCGGCCGGCCGTCCACCACGTTGAGCAGCGAGTCGAACAGCACGACCAGGCCGGCGCCACCGGCGTCCACCACACCCGCCCGGGCCAGGACCGCAAGCTGCTGTGGGGTGCGATCGAGCGCCTCGGCGGCGGCAGAGCGTGCGGCGGAAGCCACGTCGACGAGCGACGGCGGAAGCCCCTGGACGCCGGCCGCCGAGTCGACGGTGCCACTCGAACCAGCGTGGGGCGGCCCGTTGCCGGCCGACCCCTCGCTGCCGGCAAGCCCGGGGACCGTCTCCCCAATCAAGGCCACGGCTCCCCGTGCAGCGGCCCGGGCCACGCTCAAGATGGTCCCCTCCACCGGGCGAAGCACAGCCCCGTCCGCGGCGATGCTGGCAGCCCGCAGGGCCCGCGCCAGCACGGGACCATCCACCTCCTCGTACGCGGCAAGCTCCCCGACCAGCCCTCGGAGCAGCTGAGAAAGGATGACGCCCGAGTTCCCGCGGGCCCCCATGAGAGACCCGTGCGCCACCGCCCGGCACACCTCCCCCATGACCGGCGGACCGGAGATCCCGTCGATCTCGGCGACGACCGATTCCAGCGTAAGTGCCATGTTCGTGCCCGTATCGCCGTCGGGAACGGGGTACACGTTCAGGGAATTGATGGCGGCCTGGTGCTCGCGCAGCGCGGTCCGGTAGACCCGCACGGCATCGGCCAGGTCGGTCGCTCGCAACGTGGCCAACGCCTTCATGGCCGAGGATGCTAACCTTTCAGCCGTCCCTAGGGTCCCCCTTCGAGGAGCGTGCGCGCCGTGGCTGCTGTTTGTGATCTTTGTGGCAAGCATCCGTCCTTCGGCATGCGGCTCAGCCACTCCCACCGCCGGACGAAGCGGCGGTGGAACCCCAACATCCAGCGGGTCAGGGCAGTCGTCAACGGCGCCCCACGTAGGCTGTCGGTGTGCACCTCGTGCATCCGCGCCGGCAAGGTGACCAAGCCGCAGCGCCGCGAGCTCCCGGCTACCGCCGACGAGGTCTGAGGACCCAGTCGTCGTGGGGCCAGCCGATCTCGGGGATCCGGCTGGCCAAGCCCAAGGAATTGCCAGCATCCGTTCCCCTGTGAGCAGGACGGGCATGCGGGTGCCCGTCGGCCCTGTTCTCGAGCCGGCATGCCCTCTTCAGGTGCCCGTCATGCGGCGGCGCGCACGATAGGCACGATCGAGAGGAGCTCGGCGATGGAACGAAGCACGAGCGGGCCGACGACAACGTCGACGGCAAAGCAGTCCGTGGCAATCCACCGCCAGCGGCGGGTCTGGGAGGCCCGAGCCCGGAACTGGAACCACCACGCGTCCAACAACGAAGGGCTGCGGACTGTCGTGGCCGCAGTCGTCGACACAGCGACGAGCGGCCTCGCCGACGGCGAGTCACTCGGAACCGTCGTGGACCTCGGATGCGGGTCCGGGCAGCTGACGCTGGCCCTGGCGAAGCGGGCGACGAAGGTCCTGGGCGTCGACGTGAGCGGCTCCATGCTCCGCGAGCTCGAGCAGCGAGCTGCCGCCGAGGGCATCACCAACGTGGAGTGCCTGGTGTCGCCCATCGAGCGGCTTTCGCTCCCTCCCGGGTCGGTCGACGTGGTGGTCAGCAACTACGCACTGCACCACCTTCGCGACCCTGACAAGGGCGTGGCGGTGGCCGCCGCCGCAGGATGGCTGCGGCCCGGCGGCCGACTGGTGATCGGCGACATGATGCTCGGACGCGGCGCCGACGCCGCTGACCGGGCCGTCATCGCCGACAAGGTCCGCCAACTGGCCCGGCGCGGTCCTGGCGGGTGGTGGCGAGTCGCGAAGAACGCCGTCCGGTTCGTCGTGCGCATCCAGGAGCGCCCGCTGTCCCGCTCGGCGTGGGTTGCGCTGGTGCAGCGCAGCGGGTTCGTCGACGTGCAGGCGAGCGCCGTCGTCCACGAGGCAGCGGTGGTGAGCGCTGTTCGCGCCGGGGGTCCCACGACCGAAGCCCGCCCGGCAGACGCCGTTCCCACCACCGAAGCGAAGTCCACCGAGGATGGTGCGAACACATCCGCCTGAGCAGCGCACCCGCCTGAGCAGCGCACCCGCCTGAGCAGCGCACCCGCCTGAGCACACCAGGCGCCAGGTTGGAAGCCGTGTGGCGAACCGGCCAGGGTCAGCCCCAGGGATGCTCCCAGCCGGCGGCCGGGAGCGGCTTCCCGCCGAGCAGGCGAATGCCGATGTCCCCGGTGCAGGTGCCGATCGGGATGGGGGCAGGGAACCCGGCATCCTCGAACGCTCGCCGCAGGGCGTCGGGATCGCTGGTCGCCATCAGCAGCTCGTAGTCTTCCCCCCCTCCCAGCGCTTCTGCTGCCGTGGCAGCCGGGTGGACGGGCACCGTCTTGAGGTCCACACCGACCCTCGATGCGTCTGCCAGCCGGGCACTATCGAGCCCAAGCCCGTCGGACAGGTCCATCATGGCGGACACCCCGGCCCGGCACGCCAGGGCGCCCTCGGCCAGGCGGGCGACGGGCCGCCGGTGTGCGAGGATCGCCGCTGCACGTGACGCCTCGATACCGGACGCCTCGGCACCAGACGCCGTCACAGCCGGCTCTCCTGTGGGACCGATCCCAGCGCTCCCCTCGATCCCGCCTGTCCCGGCGCCGGCACGAAGAAGCCGGAGACCGGCAGCCGACGCACCCAACGGCCCGGTGACCAACAGCTCGTGGCCCGGGCGAGCGCCATCACGCCCAACCGGTGCCATCAGGCCACCGTCGCGGCCCCCCATACGCCCGGTGACGGTCACGGACACCATGAGCTGCCCGGCTGCGGAGAGGTCGCCACCGACGATGGCGGCACCATGGTGGATCGCGGCGGCGACCACACCGTCGTACAGCAGGTCGAGGTCGACACCCGCCGGGCCGGCCACGGCGACGAGCAGGTGCCGGACCTCACCACCCATTGCGGCGATGTCACTCAGGGCTCCGGCCACAGCCCGCCATCCAAGATCGTCGAGGCCGACCACGGCTGGATCGGCGTGGACCCCAAGCACGGCGACGTCCACGGTGAGCAGCAACGGGCCCGCCTCGCCCTGTACCACCGCTGCATCGTCACCGGCCCACCGCTCGCCAGCAGGCGCCCGCGGCAGGCGGTCGATGAGGTCTGCCACGACAGCGACCTCACCCCGGTTCGGGCGCGTGCCGTGTGCCCATCGTGCAGCGGATCGCGGTGGCAGGTCCGAGCGGTGACCCCCGCTGCCCCGTTTCGCGCCTTCCGAGTTGGGATCAACCACAGAGCATGCCTACCATGAGGAGAGCGACGGCTCGCCGAGCGGGCATCTCGGCTCCGGACGCTGGCGGCACCACCACCAATTGAGACCAAGTGATCGGCGTTCACGGCAGCCGAACCGGGAGTGAGGAAGCGTCCATGCCACCTACCACCAACCAGAAGCTGATCGACTGGGTCGACGAGGTCGCCGCGCTGACGACGCCCGACCGGGTGGAGTGGTGCGACGGGTCCGCCGAGGAGTACGACCGGCTCTGCCAGCTCCTGGTGGACGGCGGCACCTTCACGCAACTATCCGACGCCAAGCGCCCGAACAGCTACTGGGCGTGCTCGGACCCCGGCGACGTGGCCCGCGTCGAGGACCGGACGTTCATCTGCAGCACGGACGAGGCCGACGCCGGACCCACCAACAACTGGCGCGACCCACAGGAGATGCGGAGCACGCTGACCGGCCTCTTCCAGGGCTGCATGCGGGGCCGCACCATGTACGTCGTCCCCTTTTCGATGGGCCCGCTCGGGTCGCCCATCGCCCACATCGGGGTCGAGATCACCGACTCCCCCTACGTGGCCGTCTCCATGCGGATCATGACCCGAATGGGTGCCGGCGCCCTGCAGGTGCTCGGCGCCGACGGCGACTTCGTGCCATGCCTGCACTCCGTCGGCGCACCGATCGAACCCGGTCAAGCGGACGTTCCATGGCCGTGCGACGCCGACAACAAGTACATCGTCCACTTCCCCGAGACCCGCGAGATCTGGTCGTACGGCTCCGGCTACGGCGGCAACGCGCTCCTTGGGAAGAAGTGCTTTGCCCTTCGGATCGCCTCGGCGATGGCGCGCGACGACGGCTGGCTGGCCGAGCACATGCTGATCTTGAAGCTGACAGCTCCCAGCGGCGACGTGCGCTACGTCACCGGCGCATTCCCCTCGGCGTGCGGAAAGACGAACCTGGCGATGCTGGTGCCGACCCTGCCGGGATGGACGGTCGAGACGATCGGCGACGACATCTGCTGGATGAAGTTCGGCGATGACGGCAGGCTGTACGCCATCAACCCCGAAGCCGGGTTCTTCGGCGTGGCGCCGGGAACGAACGACCGGACCAACCCCAACGCCATGAAAACCATGGCTCGCAATACCATCTTCACGAACACCGCTCTCACCGACGACGGTGACGTCTGGTGGGAGGACATGACCGACGAGCCGCCAGCGCACGTCACCAGCTGGCGAGGCACGGATTGGACACCGGCGTCGGACCAGCCGGCCTCGCACCCCAACGCACGCTTCACCGTGCCAGCCGACCAGAACCCGGCGTGCGCCCCGGAGTGGGAGGACCCTCGCGGCGTGCCGATCTCGGCGATCCTGTTCGGTGGGCGTCGGCGCACGGTGGTTCCGCTCGTGACCGAGTCATTCGACTGGGCCCACGGGGTCTTCCTCGGTTCGATCATGGCCTCCGAGACCACTGCCGCAGCGACTGGCGCTGTCGGCAACCTCCGTCGTGACCCGTTCGCCATGCTGCCCTTCTGCGGCTACAACATGGCCGACTACTTCGCCCATTGGCTGCGTGTCGGCGCCAAGGCCGATGCCGACAAGCTTCCCCGCCTCTACTACGTCAACTGGTTCCGCCGCGACAGTGGTGGGCGGTTCCTGTGGCCGGGCTACGGCGAGAACAGTCGGGTCCTGGCATGGATCTTCGAGCGGGTCATGGGCACCGGCAAGGCGGTGGCGACCCCCATCGGCAACGTCCCGGCTCCCGGTGCCATCGACACCGAGGGACTCGACGTCTCCGAAGAAGACCTGCAGGAGCTGATGCGGGTCGACCTTGACGGATGGCGCACCGAGCTCCCGCTCATCCGCGAGCACTTCGCCACCTTCGGCAACCGGCTGCCAGCCGAGCTCGCCGCACAGGTCGACGCCCTGGCCCACCGCCTCGACCACCCCATCGGCTGAGGGGGCGTCGTGGCCGTGACTGCGTACGTGCTCATCCAAACCGAAGTCGGCAAGGCTGCGGCAGTGGCCAGCCAAGTCCGCTCGATCGACGGCGTGGTCTCCGCCGAGGACGTCACCGGGCCCTACGACGTCATCGTGCGGGCCGAGGCGGCGTCCGTCGACGAGCTCGGCCGCATGGTGGTGAGCCATGTCCAACGGATCGAGGGCATCACTCGCACCGTGACCTGCCCGGTCGTCAACCTGTAGGCGCCAGCCACAAGAACCGCCTGCGAGCGCTCAGCGATGACCGCTGGCGGGGCGCTCGCAGGCAGCGATGGCGTCAAGTGCGCACGCCAAAGCACCTGGTGCCGCCGCGTCTGCTGCCACCGCGCCTGGCGCCGCCTCACCCCGCCGCGCCTCACCCCACCGCGCCTGGTACCACCACGCCCAGCCTCACCCCACAGCGCCTCACGCCACCGCGCCTGGTACCACCGCGCCCCGCCGCGCCTGGTAGCTCCGCACCACTACGCCTGGTGTCGCCTCACCCCACCGCGCCGGCACGTCGGAGCTGCGCCACCCGGTCCGGGTCCACGCCCCAGTCGGCCAGAGCGTCGACGTCTGCACCGGGGTGCGACGGAGGTCGTTGCACCGTTGCGGGAGTCCGGCTGAAGCGCGGGACCGGCGCGGGCTGCACCACACCGTCGACCTCCACGAACGTGCCTCGTGCGACGTTATGGGGGTGCGTCGGCGCTTCGTCGGGCGACAGCACCGGGACGACGCAGGCGTCGGTTCCCTCGAACGCCGCCACCCACTCATCGCGGGTACGAGTGCGAAAGACGTCCGCCAGCCGCCGCTTCATCTCCGGCCAGCGACCGCGGTCCATCTGCGCCGGTAGATCCGGTTCGCCGTCGAGGCCCAGCCCTCGGAGCAGTGCGCCGTAGAACTGCGGCTCGATGGCACCCACGGCCACATAGCCCCCGTCGGCCGTTTCGTACACCTCGTAGAACGGGGCACCGCTGTCGAGCAGGTTGGCGCCTCGCTCGACCTGCCACATGCCGGCACCGATGAACGCGTAGGTCATGGTCATGAGCGATGCCGAACCGTCGACCATGGCGGTGTCGACGACCTGGCCTTGCCCCGACCGCGACGTCTCGAGCAGCGCTGCGCACACGCCGAACGCCATCAGCATGCCCCCACCGCCAAAGTCTCCGACGAGGTTGAGCGGTGGAACCGGGCGTTCGCCGCTCCGTCCGATCGACCACAGCGCTCCGGACAGGGCGATGAAGTCGATGTCGTGGCCAGCTCGCGGCGCCATGGGTCCTTCCTGGCCCCAGCCGGTCATCCGCCCGTACACCAACGCAGGATTGCGCTCCAAGCACGCCTCGGGACCCAGCCCAAGGCGCTCGGCCACGCCAGGACGCCAACCTTCGACGACGGCGTCGGCCCTGGCGACCAGGTCGAGCACGAGGGCGACCCCGTCGGCCTGCTTCAGATCGACGGCGACCGAACGCCGGCTCCGGTTGAGCACATCCCATGACGACCCGCCACCGCCAGCCGGTGCACCGCCGGCCCGATCGATGCGAAGTACGTCCGCGCCGGCGTCCGCCAGGAGCATGCATGCATAGGGACCTGGCCCGATGCCGGCGAGCTCGACCACCCTGACCCCTTGGAGCGGCCCACTCATCGCCGACCTCCGCTCATCGCTCACCTTCATCGAGGCCGCCACCGCCCAGCACCGTTCCTCCCGCATCCCCCGGCACCGTTGCTCCCGCATCCCCCGGCGCTGGTGCTCCCGGCGCCTTGCCTCCGACGCGGGGGTCGGCCGAACACGCCATGGACACCACAGCGTCGACCAGCTCCGGTACGACCGCCGGTGGGATCTCGTGGCCCATGCCGGCAACGACGAGCAGCCGAGCAGC
>JAJZLP010000212.1 GCA_021803325.1 Actinomycetes bacterium | reverse complement strand
CCAGGTGGACGCCGCAGGTCTGGTCGTCGATGCCGCCTTGGGCGCTGCTGGCGATCGTGTCCTGCTCGGACCGACGGCGGGGCCGGGCCAGCGAGGCCGTCGCCGGCTTCGCCAGGCTGGCGTGGACCTCGACGCGGCGTTGCCCATATCGGCGCGCAAGCCGCCGTGGCTCCGGGTGCCGGCGGTGATGGGCGGTCCCTACCTCGCACTGGACCGCACCGTGCGGCGCCTCGGCTTGGCGACCGTCTGCGAGGAGGCGGGCTGCCCGAACATCTTTGAGTGCTGGGCCGATGGCACGGCCACCTTCATGATCAATGGCGAGCGGTGCACGCGAAGCTGCGGGTTCTGCCTGGTCGACACGCGCAAGCCGCTGCCCCCCGACCCCGACGAGCCCGAGCGGGTGGCGGTGGCTGTCGCCGAGCTCGGCCTGGCGCATGCAGTGGTGACGGCGGTGGCGCGCGACGACCTGCCCGATGGCGGTGCCGGCGGGTTCGCCGCCACCATCGCAGCGATCCGGCGCCATCGGCCCGGTACGACCGTGGAGGTGCTCGTCCCCGACTGCCGGGGCGATGTCGAGGCTCTGGCCGCGATCCTGTCCGCCGGGCCTGACGTCCTCAACCACAACCTGGAGACTGTGGCGCGGCTCCACCGGGCAGTTCGACCATCCGCAGGGTACGCCCGGAGCCTGGCGTTGCTGGCCCGAGCCAAGGACCGGGGGATCACGACGAAGTCCGGCTTGATGGTCGGCTTGGGTGAGCGCACCGACGAGCTTGTCGGGGCGCTCCACGACCTTCGGTCCGTGGGTGTCGACATCGTCACGCTCGGCCAGTACCTGCGACCGACGGCGCACCACCTGCCCGTGGCGCGGTGGTGGTCTCCCGACGAGCTAGCGGAGGTCGGGGCGGTGGCCCGCTCGATGGGCTTCGCCCACGTCGAGGCGTCCCCGCTCACCCGGTCGAGCTACCACGCGCGCCGCGGCGCGGTGGCTGCGGGTGCCGGCCGGGTGGCCGCCCCGGCACCGGCCGGGGAGCCGGTCTCCGCCGGTCCGTCCGATCGGGCTGTCGCAGCGGGCGGTGGGGAGCCCGCATGAGCAGGGCCGGCCGATGACGAGCGGGGCACCGCGCACTGGCGGGCCGAGCATCGTGTGCCCGTCTGCCGCCAGGTGGCCCAACCGCAGATGCCCGTCTGGCGCGCCGAGAACGAGCAGGAGCCGCCTGACGCTCGTCGGCTGCACACCGAGGTGAGCGCGGCTGCTGTCCGCCGCCGCCGGCTGGATGCCGTGCGCGCTGGCATGGTCGACGCTGGGGTGGATGTGCTGCTGCTGAGCCACGGCGCCGATCTCCCCTGGCTCACCGGCTACCGGGCCATGCCGCTCGAGCGGCTCACCATGCTGGTCCTGCCGGTCGACGGCGACGCGGTGCTGGTCGTCCCCGGGCTCGAGGCGCCACGGGTGCCCGACCTGGCGGGTGCCGTCGAGCTGCGTCCGTGGGGCGACACCGAAGATCCTGTCGCCCTGGTGGGAGCGCTGGTCGGCGCGGCCGCTGTGCGGCCGGCACCGTCTGGGGTCCTGTCACGCCCGGTGCATCTCGGTATCTCCGAGCGGGCGTGGGCAGCGACGGTGGTGGCATTGCAGGCCCAGCTTCCTGGTGCCACGTGGGACGTCGCCTCGGTGGTGACAGGCCCGCTGCGCGCCGTGAAGGACGAGTCCGAGGTCGCCGCGTTGCGTGCAGCCGGGGCTGCCGCCGACACCGTGGCCAGCGCGCTGCAAGGCGGCGAGATCCCGTTGGTCGGGCGCAGCGAGCGCGACGTGTCGGCCGACATCGCGCAGCGGTTGCTCGACGCTGGCCATCAGCAGGTGAATTTCGCCATCGTGGGCAGCGGGCCGAACGGTGCCAGTCCCCACCACCAGGCCGGCTCGCGCACCGTGGGCCCGGGCGAGATCGTCGTGTGCGACTTCGGTGGCACGCTGGCGCTCGACGGGGAGGTTGTCGGCTACTGCTCCGACATCACCCGCACCGTGGCGGTAGGCGAGCCGTCTCCCGAGGTGCTCGAGGCGTACGAGGTGCTCGAACGGGCCCAGGCGGCGGCGGTGGCCGCGGTGCGGCCCGGTGTGCGGGCGGAGGAGGTCGACGCGGTCGCCCGGGGGGTGATCGCCGAGGCTGGTCTGGGCGACCGGTTCATCCACCGCACCGGGCACGGTATCGGCGTCGAGGAGCACGAGGCGCCCTACCTGGTCGCCGGCGACCGGACGGTGCTCGCCGCCGGGCACACCTTCTCCGTCGAGCCCGGCATCTACGTACCGGGCCGGTTCGGCATGCGGCTAGAGGACATCGTGGTGGTCACCGAACGGGGTGTCGAGCTGCTGAACACCGCGCCCCGGCACCTGGCGGTGCTGGACGCCTGAACAGGGAGCAAGACCAGTGGACTTGGGGATTGGTGGGCGAGTGGCGCTGGTGACAGCCTCGACCCGGGGTCTGGGTCGGGCCTGCGCCGAGGCGCTTGCCGCCGAGGGGGCCAGCGTGACGGTGTGCGGCCGGGACCCCGCCGCGCTTGCCGTGGCCGTGCAGGCTCTCGAGGTCGCGGGCGCTGCGGTCCTCGGCATGGTGGCAGACGTGACCGACCCCGGCACTCCTGGACGCCTGGTCGATGCCACCGTGGAGCGGTTCGGGCGTCTCGACATGGTGGTGGCCAACGCCGGCGGCCCGCCGCCGATGCGAGCGCTCCAGGTGGACGACGACGCGGTGCGGGCAGCGATCGAGGCGAACCTCTTGACCTCCGTCCGGCTGGTGCGGGCTGCGGTTCCGCACATGCGGGCTGGCGGGTTCGGCCGTCTGTGCTGCATCAGCTCCTACACCATCGTGCAGGCCGCGCCGACGCTGGCCTTGTCCAACCTGGCCCGTACCGGGCTGTGGGCATGGGCGAAGACCGCAGCTGCCGATCTCGCATCCGAGGCGGCCGACATCACCCTCAACGTGGTCTGTCCGGGTCCGCATGCCACCGAGCGCATGGTGCAGCTCGGAGCGCCTCCGGACGCGGTGATGGGCAACCCGGCCGACTTCGGCGCTGCAGTGGCCTTCCTGTGCTCGGCGCAGGCCCGGTTCGTGAACGGCGCTGCGCTCGTCATCGACGGCGGGGCCACGCTGGCCATCTGAGGTGATGGTCGTCGCAGGTCGGCGCACACCGGGTGCAGCTGGAACCCAGTCGGGGCTGCGAGGACGGGGACCGGCCCGTGCCGAAACGAGTGCCGGCGCGCAGGTGCATGCAGGCGGAGGTGCATCGGCGGGTCCGGCGGTCGCACCGGCTTGGGCTTGCAGCGGGCGCCGATGGCGGTGCCCCGGTGGTGGTGCCCCGGTGGCGGTGCCCCGGTGGCGGTGCGACCGGCGAACCCGGACGACGCGTCAGGCGGGCCGGCTGCCACCTGCCGGCGTGCGCAGGCGCCGACGGGTTGCTTCGGCGGCTGACACGAGCAGCCCGGCGAGCCCTACCGCCACGACGGCCAGAACCGGGAGGCGGCCGGTGGTGGACAGAGGCACGGCCGCGGCCACCAGGCGGTACTGGTCCTGTGCCAGCGCCGTGGCCTGTGCTGTAGCGATGGCCATGGCCCCGGGGCGGTTGCCGGTGGCGTCGACCGATACCACGGCGACCTCGGTCCCCAGGCGGAGCACGATGACCACGGTCTGGCCCGGACCGGTAGCGCCGAGGGTCGTTGCCTGGCCGGCGTTCGCCGACGTTCCTCCTGCGGGTGCCGTGCCTGTGGGGGTTGGGCTCGATCCTTGTGGCTGTCCGGCGGCGAGCACCTCGGGGATCCGGAAGCCCCGGCCCCCGGGGACGGCCGGCACCGCGAACGTCGATCCAGGCCCGAGGCGCTGCCCGACAAGCGCGGTGAGGTGGCCGACCATGGCCACGGACTGTGCGACGTCGTGGAACCCGACGGCCACGTCCGCTGCCTGCTCGCCAGCGGCACGTGCCTGCCAGATGCGGACCCAGGTGGAGAGTCCCGTTTGGGCCGCGTTCCGGTCGAGGATCTGGTCGACCGTGGCGGCATCGGGGGCGACTTCGGCGAGGACTGCCGGCGACAGTGGTTCGCTGACCATCTCGGTGCAGCCGGGCAATGGGCATCGGGTGGGCACGATCCGGGACAGGTCGCCAGTGGCTGCCCAGGACCCGGTGCCACGTCGGGGGTTGGTGGTGTGCGGGGGGGTGTGGCCTGGTGTGGTTGTCGTCGCGGCGGCGGGTGCCGTCGCGACGGCTGCTGGTACGACCAGCCCGGTCAGGGCGGCGAGGGCGGTACGGGCGGCGAGCGTCGCGAAGGCGGTGCGGGAGGTGCGGCTCCTGCGGGCGGCAAGGCTGGTGCGGGCAGCGAGGGCGGTGCGGTTGGCGCCAGGGGCGACGTCAGTGCGCTTGTCGCCACGGGCGACGGCGGTCCGGTTGGCGCCAGGGGCGACGGCAGTGCGATTGGCGCCACGGGCGAGGACGGTGCGCTTGTTGCCACGGGCGACGGCAGCGCGGCTGGCCGGGCAGGTCCATCGGATCGGATCGTCCCGGTCGGGCCGGTCTGCTGGCGCGACGAAGGTCGCTGCTGGTGTCGCCGGCCTTCCCACGGGCGTCACGCTACCGCTCTGCTCGGTCTGGTCCTGGTCCCCGCTTGGGTCTGGTGCTGGTCTCCTGCTGGTCTCCGCCTGTGGTGCGGCTCGCAGCTTCCGCCTGTGGTGCGGCCCGGGCGGAAGCGGGTCCTGTGCCGGGTGACCCTGGATCGTGCCCAAACGCAGGCTCAGGCGACGAAGTACTTGGCCCGGGGGTGGTGGCAGACGATGGCGACGGTGGACTGCTCGGGATGGAGCTGAAAGCCTTCGCTCACTTCCACGCCGATGCGAGCTCCTTCCACCAGGGCAACCGCGGTCGCGTTGTCCTCGAGGTTCGGGCATGCCGGGTAGCCCCACGAGTACCGGCCGCCCCGGTACTGCTGTCGGAACAGGCCGAGCAGGTTCGGGCCGTCCTCGTCGGCAAAGCCCCACTCCTCGCGGATGCGGTGGTGCCAGTACTCGGCCAGGGCTTCGGCCATCTCCACGCCGAGACCATGCAGATGGAGATAGTCGGTGTACCGGTTGTCTGCGAACAGCGTTGCGGCTTCGGCGGAGACGGCTGATCCCATGGTGACCAGCTGGAAGGCGGCGTAGTCGAGCTCACCGGAGCCCACTGGGCGGAAGAAGTCGGCGATGCACAGCCACGGCTCCTTGCGCTGGCGGGGGAAGTGGAACCGGGCGAGCTCGGCGCTTCGGGTGCTGTCGGACCACACCACCAGGTCGTCACCGTCGGCGTTGGCGGCGAAGTAGCCCCAGGCGACCTGGGGGACGAGGAGGTCCTTGGCCTTGGCGGTGTCGAGCTCTTGGCGAAGGGTCGCGCTGACCCGCTGCTTGAAGGCAGCGTCGTCTTCGCCTGCCTCGGGCCTGTAGCCCCATTGGTTGCGGAACAGCGAGGTCAGGTTCAGGTACTCGGTGATGTCGTCGATGGGGATGCCCTTGGCCACGCGGGCGCCGAGGAACGGTGGGGTCGGCACCGGGTTGTCCGTCGCGGCCTCGGGTGAGCGGGCCGGCACCTCGCTGTCGGGGACAGGCAGCTGGCTCTTGCGGGGCGGGAGGTTGCGGCCGCCGAGCACCCGGCCGAAGTCGGGATCGTCCTGGCCGCTCCGCTTCATCTCGACCAGGCGATCCATGGTGCGCAGCCCCTCGAAGGCGTCCTTGCCGTAGAAGACGCGGCCGTCGTACACCTGGCGAAGATCGCGCTCCACGTAGGTCCGGGTGAGGGCGGCCCCGCCGAGGATCACCGGCGTGCCGGCAAGACCCCGGGTGTTCAGCTCCTCGAGGTTCTCGCGCATGATGAGCGTGGACTTCACGAGCAGGCCGCTCATGCCGATGGCGTCGGCACCGTTGGACTCGGCCGCCTCGATCATCTCGGCGATGCCGACCTTGATCCCGAGGTTCACGACCTGGTAGCCGTTGTTGGTCAGGATGATGTCGACGAGGTTCTTTCCGATGTCGTGCACGTCGCCCTTGACCGTCGCCAGCACCAGGGTACCCTTGCCGCCCTGGTCGCTTCGCTCCATCTTCGGCTCCAGGTGGGCGACAGCGGCCTTCATCGTCTCAGCCGACTGCAGCACGAACGGCAGCTGCATGTCGCCCGAGGCGAACAGCTCACCGACGGTCTTCATGCCCGCCAGCAGGATGTCGTTGACAACGGCCAGCGGCGTGTGGCCTGCGGCCAGGGCTTCTTCGAGGTCGTCCTCCAACCCGACGCGGTCGCCGTCGACGATGCGTCGCTCCAGGCGTCGCTCGACCGGCCAGCCCGTGCGGTCCTCGGCGACGGCGGCGGTGGCGCTCACGCCTTCGAACATGGAGAGGAGCTCGGTGAGCGGGTCATAGCCGTCGCGGCGGCGGTCGTAGATGAGGTCGAGGCAGACCTCCTTGGCCCGCTCGTCGATCTTCGACAGCGGCAGGATGCGCGCCGCGTGGACGATGGCCGCGTCGAGGCCGGCAGCCACGCACTCGTGCAGGAACATGGAGTTGAGGACATGCCGTGCTGCGGGGTTCAAGCCGAACGACACGTTCGACAGCCCGACGATCGTCGATGTCCCGGGCAGCTCTGCCTTGATCCGGCGGATGCCCTCGATGGTCTCGATGCCGTCGCGACGGCTCTCCTCCATCCCGGTCGACAGCGGCAGGACGAGCGGGTCGAAGACGAGGTCGGAGGGCTCCAGGCCGTAGCGGTCCACGGCGATGTCGTGGATCGCCCTCGCTGCACGCAGCTTCCAATCTGCGGTGCGGGCCTGGCCCTCGGTGTCGATGCAGGTGCACACCACGGCGGCGCCGTGCTCGCGGGCGAGGGTCAGGAACCGGTCGAGCCGGGTGCCGGGCTCGTCGCCCTCCTCGAGGTTCACGGAGTTGAGCAGTGATCGGCCCCCGAGGCGCTCGAGCGCCGTCTCGACCACGGGCGCCTCGGTCGAGTCCACCATGATCGGCACGCTGGCGTCGGTGGCGAAGCGTCGGGCCACCTCGGCCATGTCGGCCACCCCGTCGGCACCGGTGTAGTCGACGCACACGTCGAGCACGTGCGACCCCTCGCGCACCTGCTCCTTCGCCATCGCCACGGTGGTGTCCCAGTCGCCTGCCAGCATCGCCTCGCGGAATTGCTTGGAGCCGTTGGCGTTGGTGCGCTCGCCGACCACCAGGAACGACGTCTCCTGGCGCAGTGGCACCGCCGAATAGATCGATGAGACCGCCGGCTCGTCCTCCGGGCTTCGCGGCCGAGGGATGAGGCCGGCGCACCGTTCCACCACGGCCCGCAGGTGCTCGGGTGTCGTGCCGCAGCAGCCGCCGATCACGCTGACGCCATGCTCGACGACGAAGCGCTCCAGGTGGTCGGCCAGCTGTTGCGGGGTCAGGTCGTAGTGCATGGCGCCGTCGACCACCGAGGGAAGCCCCGCGTTGGGCTGGACGACCACCGGCGCCCGGCTGTGGGCCGTCAGGTAGCGGACCGCCTCGCCCATCTCGGCCGGGCCCGTTGCGCAGTTCATGCCGACGACATCGGGGCGCATGGCCTGCAGCGCGCAGAGCGCGGCGCCGATCTCCGTGCCCGGCAGCATCCGCCCGGTCAGTTCGATCGTCACCTGCACCTGCAGGGGCACCCGGCGCCCGGTGGCCACCATGGCCCGTTTGCAGGCGTTGATCGCCGCCTTGGCCTGCAGGATGTCGAAGACCGTTTCGACGACCAGCAGGTCGACACCGCCGGCAAGCAACGCGGATGCCTGCTCCTGGTATGCAGCGCGCAAGTCGGCATACGCGATCTGGCCGAGGGTGGGAAAGCGCGTGCCCGGTCCCATGTTGCCGGCGACCCACCGCTGGCGGCCGTCGGCCGCCATCGCTGCATCGGCTTCTGTCCGCGCGATCGCGGCTGCAGCGCGGTTGATCTCGTCCACCCGGTCGGCCAGGCCGTACTCGGCGAGCACGATCGAGAAGGCGCCGAAGGCGTCGGTCTCGACGACGTCGCATCCGGCATGCAGGAAGTCCCGGTGGACTGCGGCCACTGCGTCGGGCCGGGACAGGACGAGCGCTTCGTTGCACCCTTCGAGATCGGGACCGCCGAAGTCGTCGGCGGTCAAGTTGGCAAGCTGCAGGTTGGTTCCCATGGCGCCGTCGAAGATGACGACACGGTGGTGGGCAGCGTGGAGGTAGGCGTCGCCCGGCGGGTCGAACGCCATGGCGTCGACGGCCACCGCGGCCGAGACCATCCCCGGCGGGACCTCACTGGGGCTGCGGGGCGTGCGGTCGAGATCGGCGGCCATAGGCCTCAACGGTACCGTCCCGTGCGTCGAAAGCCGGGCGCTTGCGCTTGTGCCCGCTCCCGCTCCCGCTCATGTGGGCTGTGGCTGTGGCTGTGGCTGTGGGCTGTGGGCTGTGGGCTGTGGGCTGTGGGCTGTGGGCTGTGGGATGTGGGTTGTGGCTGTGGGTTGTGGCTGTGGGTTGTGGCTGTTCGCCCGGGCCGTGTGCCTGCGCCTGCCCGGCGGGAGCGGCGAAGCGGACCGGTAGCATCCGGCCATGGTCCGCATTTACACGAAGACCGGCGACGACGGCACCACCGGCCTGCTCTATGGCGGGCGGGTGCCGAAGTGGTCGTCGGCGATCGAGTCGAACGGAGCGGTAGATGAGTCGCAGGCTGTCCTGGGCCTTGTACGGGCTGAGTCGGAGCCGGGGTCGGAGCTCCACGAGCTGGTGACGGTGCTCGAACGGGACTTGTGGGTGCTCATGGCCGAGGTTGCCACCGCACCGGAGAACCGCCGCAAGCTCACCCAGGGCACCAGCGCGGTGAGTGCCGCCATGGTCGAGGCGCTCGAGGCCCGGGTCGACGATCTCATGGATCGGGTGGAGATGCCGTCAGCATTCGTGGTGCCGGGGGAGAACCGGATCTCTGCGCTGCTCGACGTGGCCCGGACGGTCGTGCGGCGTGCCGAGCGGCTGGTGGCTGCCAGCCCGCCGGCGCCGGGCTCACTGGCGGCCCAGTACCTGAACCGGCTGTCGGACCTGTTGTGGGCCATGGCCCGCTGGCAGGAGAACGAGGGTCGCATGACGGTCCATCGTCCACGCCACGAGCGGCGCCAGGCGCTCGACGACGCGGCACCGGGATCGGGTGGCGTTGCGGGTGTGGCCGTTTCCGACCGGGTTGCCGGTGCTGAGGCCGGGACCGGAGCAGCGGCGAAGGCTGGGGTCGGGTCCGTCGGGGCTGACGGAGCTGGCCAACCTGCCGAGACCGGCGAGACCGGCGAGACCGACGGGGCGGCTGAAGGAGCCGGGGTAGCTGGCGCTGCCGGGCCGTCGGGTGCTCGGGGCGCCAGGGACAAGGTCGACGATGACAACGGAGGCGAGCAGTGAGCAGCACCACAACGACACGCGGGCCGGAGGTTGTGGTCGTGGACATGGCCGGTGGCGAGGTGCTGGTCCCGGCTGGCGAAGCACCGGCGATGGTCGGGGTGCCGGCGGTGACGCTCGACGGCCATGCCGAGCTCGCCGACGGGCTGCCCGGCGCGGTTGCGGTCGGCGGCGAGGTCGTGCCGCTGGTGCTCGACCCCGAGCGGGCGCGCCGCCAGGGGTTCACCGGAGCGGTTGGCCAGACACTGGTGGCCGCCGCCCCCGGGGGCGCCGTGCCGGGCCTGGTCCTGGTGGGTGTGGGTGGGCGCACCGACGTCGATCCCGATGTGGTGCGCCGCGCCGCCGCCGCGCTGGTGCGCGTGGCGGGGAGCGGGGACACGGTGGCGCTGGTGTTGCCCGAGGGGCTGGTGCTCGACGCCGGCGGTTCCGGCTCGGTGGGGACCGATCCTGTCGTCGCTGCCGGCCGCGTCGGCCGGGCGGCCGCCGAGGGAGCGGTGCTGGCGTGCTACCGGTTCAACGCGTACCGCAGCGATCCACCGGAACGCGGCCCGGCGGGTGCGGTCGTGCTCGCGCTCGCTGGCGGGGTGTCCGCCGAGGCCGTCGGTGCCGGTGCCCGGGTCGGCACGCGGGTGGCCCGCGCGGTGTGGTTCGCCCGTGATCTCGTGAACGAGCCGCCCAGCTCGCTCACCCCGTCGCGCCTGGCCGACGCTGCGGTGGCGGAGCTGGCGGCATCGCCCGGCGTGACGACCGACGTGTGGGACGAGGAGCGCATCGTGCAGGAGCGGCTCGGTGGCCTGCTCGGTGTGGCCCGGGGCTCGGCGGAGCCGCCGCGTCTGGTGTGGGCCCGCTACGAGCCGGCCGATCCGGTGGATGTCGACGGGCATGTCCCCCACGTCGTGCTGGTGGGCAAGGGCATCACCTTCGACTCCGGGGGGCTGTCGCTCAAGACGGCGGGCGGCATGACGACGATGAAGACCGATATGAGCGGCGCAGCTGCGGTGCTGGCGGCAGTGTCGGCCTGCGGCGATCTCGGGATCGGGGCTCGGGTGACGGCGATCGCCTGTGCCACCGAGAACATGCCGGGCGGCCGTGCCACCAAGCCCGGCGACGTGCTGCGGGCCCGCAACGGGACCACCATCGAGGTGCTGAACACCGACGCCGAAGGCCGCTTGGTGCTGGCCGACGGCCTGTCCCTGGCCGCCGAGCTGCAGCCGGACCTGGTGGTGGACCTCGCCACGCTGACGGGGGCGTGCGTCGTGGCGCTGGGGTCCCGGATCGCCGGCGTGTTCGGCAACGACGATGGCGTCGTGGCCCGGGTCCGCGCCGCGGCCGAGCGCGCCGGAGAGAAGACCTGGCCATTGCCGTTGCCGACCGAGTACCGGTCGCACATCGAGTCCGACGTGGCCGACGTCAAGAACGTCGGCAAGGACGGGCAGGCCGGCGCCATCGCCGCCGCTCTGTTCCTGGCCAGGTTCGTCGGGACGACGCCGTGGGCGCATCTCGACATCGCCGGCCCCGCCCGAAGTGACGAGGACCGTGACCTGGTGGCCAAGGGAGGCACGGGGTTCGGGGTGCGGACCCTGCTGGCCCTCCTCGAGTCCTACCGGGTGCCGGCAGAGACCTCCATGGCGCCAGGCTGACCGTCCGGGAGCCGCCGGGGGCCCGGGCAGCCAGCCTGGCGCGCTCCGCGTGGCTCAGGAGGTGCCGGTGCCGAGGGATGCGCCGACGAGCGGTGTGGTGGCGTACCGAGCGGTTGGATGCGAGCCGCGGGCGTCGCGCGCTGCGAGATCGGACCACCGGGCGTCCGCGAGGCGGGCGATGCCGGCCAGGTGCCGGCGCTCGATCTCCGCCAGGGGCCGCCCCGGCCGCCCGGCGACGAGCACCAGGTCCCAAGCCGGCAGGGAGGCCCAGGCCACGTCGGGAGCCGGGGCGTGTGCACCCGCCGGTGCGTGCTCGTCGGCAAGGTCACCGGTGTTGTCGATCCCGCCGGGTGTCGGCTCGCTGATGGGAGGTGCCGAACGATGCGCTTCGTACCAGCGGGTGCCGGCGACGTAGGCGGCCAGCCAGGGTGCTGCCGGCGCACTGCCCTCGACGGCCAGGACCTGGGCGTCTTCGGTGTCGAGCACGGCGACCCATCCGGCGTCGAGCTCGGAGCGGGCCCGGATCGCCACAGCCCGGAGCACGTCCGGCTGCGTCGGCGCGGCCATCAATGCCGCCGCGGTGTCGTAGGCGGACAGCCGCCGGTCGGCCGGCTCCGCCGGCAGCATCCGAACCTCCTCGACGACGACGCCGTCGACCTCGGCGATCTCGTCGAGGAGGAGCGACACGTGACGCTCGTCCGCCAGGTCGACCACGAACTCGTCGACAGCCCGCCCCCGCTGGCGCCCCACGATGTCCACAGCGACGACATCGGCGCGCACGGCGCCGATCCGGCTGGCCACCGCGCCCAACGCGCCGGGGCGGTCGGGGAGCACGACGCGCAACAGAAAAGTCGCCATGTCCACACCGTAGGGGAGAGACGTGAACGACGTGTTTCGCCAGCGCGACATGTCGGTTACATCCGGACGGCGTTGGCCGCGGCAGCGATAGGGGCCCGGTCGGCCGGTGGGGCAGCCGCGGCTCGCCCCGAGGCTGGCGTGCCGTCGCTCGACGTGGCGGGCTGCATCCCGGGGCTGGTCGAGCTGGCCGGCATGCCCAGGTCCCGGCGACCGGGCGCTGGCCTGGACCCGGCGGTCGCCGACGCAGGGGCTTCGGCAGTCCCGTGCCCATGGTGTGACGCTCGTGCCGCACTGGCCGTGATCGCCTGTGCGGCACGGCTCACCGAGGCGTGTGCTGCGGTGGTCGCCGCTGCCTGCTCGTGGGCGACGGCCCAGTCCACGGCGTCGTGGACGGCGGCGGGATGGGTTCCCCACCGGGCCAGCTGATGGGCGACGCCCCGGGCATCCTCGCCCATGCGCAGCAGGCTCAGGGCGAGCTGGCGGGCCCGGAGCCGCGTGTCCCCAGCCCCGGTCTCAACCCCAGCTCCAGCCCCGGCTGTGCCAGCCTCGACCGCGGCCAGAGCACCGGTCCCGGCCAAAGCACCGGTCCCGGTCGAGGGATCGTCCCCTGTCCGGGCTCGATGGCCGTTCCCGGTCCTGGTGCCAGTCGCCATGGTTCGACCGGCTGCGGAGGTCATGCTCGCCATCAAGCGGGCGTGGTGCTCCTGGAGCGATCGGGGCAGGCGGACCAGGTGGCGGTGAGCCAGTGGAGGGAGACATCGACGGACGGCCAGGGTGCTGCCCACGCGCTGGGCCATGGCGAAGGTGATGCACCGGTCGAGAGTTCGCTTGAACGGGGCGTGGCGACCGGTGCGCCCGCCCAGACCGAGGGCTCCGGCCATCTCGTCGAGGTCGACGTCCAGGCCGTCGGGGGAAGCGTCCAGGGCAGCAGCCAGTCGGCGCAGCAGGAGGACTGTCGACGGACCGAGCACGGGGAGCCAGAAGATCTCGACGTACGGTGACCGCGGGTCGTAGCCGACATGGTCGATCAGCGGGTCCGCCCAGGCCACGACTCGGATCCTGTCAGGCCACGGTGCATCTCCGCGCTCGAGGCGTACCAGCTGGTCACTGCCTGCTGCCAGTGTCGACGCGAGCGCGCTGGCGGAACGCCGTCGCTCGCGCCAACCAGCTGCGGCCTCGGAGCCGGCGGAGGTGAAGTCCTCCCTGTGGGGGCCATCGGCTGTGACGTGGCCAGGGGAGTCCCCAGGTTCGGCGCCGTTTCCGGGTGCCAAGGCTCGCGTGGTGGCTGCAGGCGACGGGTTGGGACGAGCGAGGGGCGTGGTTCGGGCGTTTGGCAGGGGATCGGGAATGGCTTCGGCAGGCATCGTCGTTCGGCTCCTCCGGGGTGGGGACGGGTCGGGCGCCTCCGAGCCGTGGGTGCCGGTATCGCCGCGCCGTGCGGCGGTCGGTTGGCGGGGGCAGCTCTGGAGGACGTCGCCCACCCTCGGGTGCCGACCTTGCTGGGGACCTTGCTCGGCATGGCGGCCTGCGTCCGCCGTGGCCGGGAGCGCCGGTGCATGGTGCGGACGACCGGGGCTACGTGTGTTGGCTCACCACCTGCCGAAGTGGGTCACGTCGTCGACCTGCCTGCGGCCCCGGGCCAGTGACGCCGAGCGATGGTCCCCAGCGCCTGGCTCGCCCACCAGGACAGCGCCTACATAGCGCCACCCGTCCGGGACGCCGAGTGTGGTCAGCAGCGCTGTCTCGCCTCGGAAGTTCCCGAGGAAGCACGCACCCAGCGCGGCATCGGTGGCGGCGAGCAGCAGATGCGTCACAACCTGGCCGGCGTCGACGAACCAGTAGGGGACGGGCCACGCGTGCTCGGCGGGATCGCCGACAGGGACTGCAGGCGCGAGGCTCGCCGCCTCGCTCAGTGCGGGCGTGCCGGGGTGTGCTGGGTCGCGGGGGTGTGCTGGGTCGCGGGGGTGTGCTGGGTCGCCGGGAGGTGCTGGGTCGCCGGCATGCTCGGCGCTGGGGGTGCGACCGAGACCGGATGGGGCCTTGTCCGCCTCGGCGTACCGGTCCAGGTAACGGCCGGGGCTCGTCATCACGGCCAGCACCAGTGGGGCGAGCGACAGGCCGGGCCAGCGCTGCGAGCGTTCCCTCCACTCGGCGGTCGTGGTGGCATCCCAGAAGGCAGCGGTCTCCGACGGGCCCTGCAAGGCGACGACGGCCCAGCCGTCGGTGTTGCCTGCGGTCGGTGCCCGGACGGCAGCACCGACGATGCGCCGGACGACGTCGTCGGGCACTCGCCGCCCCGAGAAGCTTCGTACCATCCGTCGGCGCCGGATGACGTTCTCGAGCTCCATGTCGACGGTCTCCCCGGGTGCGGTGGTCGGCGCTTCCGCCGCCACCATGGCTGGCCCGAGCCACCGGGATGGCTGGCCGTCGGACGACGCTAGCGTCCTGGCCACCCCGGTCGCGCTCGGCGACGCTGGTCGCGGACGCATGACGGGTGCCGCCAGTGTCAGAGGCGTGGCGGATCGTGGGATTCTCCCGGAATGCGGCGAGCGGGAATGCCGACCCGTCTGGTAGGGTTTACAAGGCGACACCTGTGCACAGCGGTCGGGTCCCGACTGGCCGTGACGGAGACGGGAACGTCCGCTCCGCTCGGGTCGGCAGGCGCCCGGACGACGAGACAGAGAAAGGTCGTGGTCGATGTCCACGCCCCGTGAGCTCCTGAACAAGGCGAAGGCCGAGATCCGCGAGGTCGAGCCGGCGGACGTCGAGCTGCAGCTGCGCTCAGCCGTCCTGCTGGACGTGCGCGAGCCCGACGAGTACGAGCAGGGTGCGCTTCCCGGCGCCATCCACCTTCCCCGCGGCTTCCTCGAATTCCAGGTGGAGGGGAAGGTGCCGGACAAGCAGCAGGCCATCGTGGTCTACTGCGCCGGCGGGGCCCGCTCCGCGCTGGCCGCCAAGACCATGCAAGACCTTGGCTATAGCGACGTGGCGTCGATGATCGGTGGCTTCAACCGCTGGAAGGACGAGGGCCGGGACTGGGGGACCCCCCGGACGCTCTCAGCCGAGCAGCGCAACCGCTACCAGCGGCACCTGCTGCTGCCCGAGGTGGGCGAGCAGGGCCAGCTGAAGCTGCTGGACGCCAAGGTCCTGCTGCTCGGCGCCGGCGGGCTCGGCTCGCCTGCTGCGCTCTACCTGGCCGCGGCCGGCGTGGGCACCATCGGCATCATCGACATGGACGTGGTCGACGCCTCCAACCTGCAGCGCCAGATCCTCCACAACATGGACCGGATCGGCGATCGCAAGGTCGACTCGGCAAAGAAGACGATCACCGCGATGAACCCCGACGTGAACGTCGAGACGTTCGACGTGCGCCTGGGAGCCGACAACGTCCTGGAGATCATCGACGGCTACGACGTCATCGTCGACGGCACCGACAACTTCCCCACCCGGTACCTGGTGAACGACGCCGCCCTGCTGAAGCGGATCCCGGTCGTCCACGGGTCGATCTTCCGGTTCGAGGGCCAGGTCACGGTGTTCGACCCGTACAACGGGCCGTGCTACCGCTGCATGATCCCCGAGCCGCCCCCCGCCGAGCTGGCCCCGTCGTGCGCCGAGGCCGGAGTCCTCGGCGTGCTGCCCGGCATCGTGGGCTCCATCCAGGCGCTCGAGGCCATCAAGATCGTCCTCGGCCTCGGCGACCCGCTGATCGGCCGGCTGCTGGCCTACGACGCGCTCGAGCAGTCCTTCCGCACCTTCAAGGTGCGCCGGGACCCGCAGTGCCCGGCCTGCGGCGACGACGCCGGGGAGATCGTCATCGCCGAGTACGACGACCTCTGCATGCCGCACGCTGCCGTCCCGGCAGGTGTCTCCGCCTGACCGCAGCCACCCGACCGCCAGCCGCGTCGATCACCGCCGTCGGCTGGATCGCTCCCAGGGACGCGGTCGGCCAGGTGGCGTGCGGCGGTCGGGCCGCGTCCGATCCGACCACCCGCACGCCGGTGGCCCTGTTGCCGGGTGGGCGCCGGGTCCTCGCCGCAGGGGATCTCGCTTGGTCGACCACGAACGAGCCCGCACGCTCAGCCCCCGTCGTCCGGCGGCGGGATCTCGGAATTCCTGCGAAGCTTCGGTGGTGTGTGTCCCGGGTCATCTCGGGCCACGGTCCGGTTCGCCTCCGGGCTCCCACGGCAAACGCACGACGATGCGCGCCCCTCCACCCGGTACTGGTTCCGCGTGGACATCACCACCATGCTCGTCGATGATGCGGTGGACGATCGCCAGGCCCAGGCCCGAGCCCGGCACCTGTCGTGCGCCACGTCCTCGGTAGAAGCGATCGAAGATGTGCGGAAGGTCTTCCGTGGCGATGCCGGGACCGTGATCGCTGACGCTGAGGATCACGAGCCGCTCGCCGGCCGGCCTGCCCGGCCCAGGCCCGGCCGAGCGCTGCGCTGCCGGCACAGATGGGGATGTGGCATCGGGGGGAGCCCCTGCTGGCTCCAACGCGACTGACACCTCGACAGTGCCTCCGGGCGGGCTCCACTTGGCTGCGTTGTCGAGGAGGTTCGTCACCATGCGCTGGAGGTCGGCGGCGACACCGAGCGTCTCGGCCGGCACGGAACTGGCCCGGAACCGTACGGTGGGATGGTTTCGTCCGACCTGTCGGAGTGCTTCGTCGACGAGGGTGCCGAGAAGCACAGGTTCGGTGGTCACGCTGCGCGTGGAGAGATCGTCGTGGCGAGCCAGCTCGACGAGGTCGGCGAGGAGCCGGCTGATCGCGTCCAGTTGGGCAGCGAGATCGGTCACCAGCTGGTGTCTGGCCTCCGGTTCCATCTGCGGGGCTTCTGCAAGCACTTCGACGTTGGTGCGGAGGCTGGTCAGCGGAGTTCGCAACTCGTGCGAGGCGTCGGCGACGAGTTGGCGCTGCGCGCGTTGGGATGCGTCGAGTGCCCCGAGCATCGTGTTGAGACTGGCTGCCAGCCGAGCCAGCTCGTCACTGCCGCCGACGTGGATCTCCTGGGCCAAGTCCCGAGTCGACGCGACGCGTTCGGCTGCATGCGTCAATCGACGAACGGGGCGCAGTGCCACGCCGGCGACTCCAGCGCCGAGGAGCAACGCGATGACGACGCCTGCTCCACTTGTCACGATCAGCACGGCGGCAAGGCGCCCCAGGTCGGCGTCGATCTCGGAGATCGGACGGATCTCCTCCAATGCGTACCCGGAGCCGAATGGCGTCACGAGCATGCGAACAGGGGCTGTCCCTACGGTTGCTCCAGTGAAGTATGGCCGGCCGTGCCCGGCCGCCACCGCCAGTACCGACGGGCTGACCGGCAATTGTGGCTGAACTTGGGCACGGGCTGCCACCGCGCCGTCGGCTGTGACGATCTGCGCCAGGATGGGCGCAGTGCCCAGCGCCGCTCGACTGCGATGGGGAGGTTCGATGCCGGCGAGCGCCCCCCGCTGGGCTCGGCGCTCTTGGAGCAGGCTGGCGTGGTGCTCGAGCGCGGCATCAACCGTTCCGATCAGGTCATGGCGGACGACCACGAACACCACGGCGGAGGACACCACAACGGCTGCAGCAACGGCCAGGGCGGCGACGAGCGCGACCCTGGTGCGCACTCCGAGCCGGAAGGCGTCACCGCCGGTGCGGAAGCGCCGACCCCTGGGTCGGCGTCGAATGCCCGACGGTGGGTCGCCAGCATCGGTCACTGGTCGCGAAGGACGTAGCCGACACCGCGGACAGTCTGGATCAGCCGCGCTTCGCCGGGAGCCTCGGTCTTCCGTCGGAGATAGCCGATGTACACGTCCAGCGAGTTCGATGCCGGGCCGAAGTCGTAGCCCCAGACGTCGGCGGAGATCACCTCGCGTGTGAGGACCTGGCCGGGGTGCCGCAGAAGGAGGTGCAAGAGGGCGAATTCCGTTCTGGTGAGCTCGATCGGGCGGTCGCCCCGGGTGACACGTCTGGTGCCTGTGTCGAGCGTGAGGTCCCCGTAACGGAGCATCGCGTTCACCCGTGTCGGGCCGGCTCTCCGTAGCAGCGCTCGCAGTCGCGCCAGCAGCTCCTCGAGAGCGAACGGCTTCACCAAGTAGTCGTCAGCCCCGGCGTCGAGCCCGGCAACGCGGTCCCCCACGGCGACGCGTGCCGTGAGCATCAGCACTGGTGTCGGGTCGCCCGCTGCCCGCAGCCTCCGGCAGACCTCCAGTCCATCCACATCGGGCATCGATACATCGAGGACCACGACATCGGGTGCGCGCGCCGCCAGCATACGCAAGGCGTCGCTGCCATCACTACTGGTCTGCACCTCGAACCCATGGATGACGAGCGCGCGCTCGATGGCCCGCAGGACACCAGCATCGTCGTCCACCAGCAGCACCTGGGAACCACGCTCGCAAACCCGCATCGGTCGCCTGTTCCTCGGAGGGTCGGCCCTGACAGGCCACGCTAGCGGCCTGACTGCCGTCGGTCTTGACCTACCGCGCCGGCCTGTGTCGCGGCCGCGGCGTTGCCGTCGTCTCGGCGCAACTCCGGCGTCGCGCTCGTCCCGCTGAACTGCAAGCGATGCCACTGCCATGCCTGGGACGGGGCGAACGGCGTTGGTCGACGCGCCGGTAGGTCGCGACGCGGCATCGGTGCATCACCCGGCCTTCGCCGGAAGGACCGTCACCGTCACCGCACTGATCGAACCGGCCGCCGAGGCTTGGCCGGTCACCCGGACCCGGTCGCCGTTGTGGATGGACGAGGCGCTGGCCGCCGCTCTGCCGGACCGGTATGCGGTCGCCGATGACGTGGTCACCTCGTGGGTAGCGCCGTTCGACGCACTGAGCGTGAAGCCGGTGGCGCTGATCCCGCCGACGATACCGGTGACCGATGGCGGCAGGATGTGCACGAAGGCGGCCGTCGGCGTCGTCGACGACTTCACCAGTCGCACCTTCACATGGTCGCCCACGACGACGTCCGATTCGGGGACATCGGTCGCCCCTTGCTTGTATGTTGTGGCTGGGCCGAGCCCGACGGTCGAGGTCGTCGACTTGGTCCGGATGACCAAGCTCGTCGGGCTGATCGCGCTGACGACGCCTGACGGGCCAGTGGCATGATGCGCGTGGGTTTTGGCTGCAGGAGCCGAGGCCGAAGCCGACGAGGCCGCTGCGGACGTCGCGGACGAGCAGGCGGCTGCACCCATGGCCACGGCAGCCAGCACGCCCAGCGACGCCAGGCGGTGTCGCTGCCGGCCAGACTGGCAGGTTGTCGGCGCCCTGAACGTCGGTGTGCCAGGCGACGGATCACCGCCGGAGGCGGTGTGATCGGCTCTCGGGGGTCCAGAGGGAAGGGAACCGGTCATGGCAGGGCACCTTTCGTCGAGACTGCGGGGGAGGATGGGAGCGCCTGGCTGTGCCTGAAGAGCCGTCGAAGCCCGGTCGAGGCGTCGTCGACCAGGCTGTAGAGCACCGGAACCACCAGCAAGGTGAGCAGGGTGGAGGAAGCCAATCCGCCGATGAGCACGGTGCCGACCGGCATGCGCTCTGATGCGCCAGACCCGGTGCCGAAGGCCAGCGGCGCCATGGCCCCGATCATGGTGGCCGTGGTCATGAGGATCGGTCGGATCCGCGTGGCCCCCGATTCGATGATGGCCTGGGTTCTCGGCACTCCTCGCTTCCGGAGTGTCTTGGCGTAGTCGATGAGGAGGATGGAGTTCTTGGAGACGATACCGACGAGCATGATCATGGCCAGGAGGGCGAATATCGAGATCGGCAGGTGCGCCGCCCACAGCGCCCCCAGCGCGCCAACGGTGGCCAGCGGCACGGCCAGCATCACCGACAGTGGGTCGAGCAGCGACTCGTACAGCGCGGCCAGGAGCATGTAGATGAGCAGTACGGAAAGTGCCAATGCCTGCAACAGGGGCCCGAACGCGCGCTGCTGCTGGAGGGCTTGACCCGCCACCTGCACGGAGTAGCCGGTGGGCAGGCCCACCTGCTGGGCCGCGGCCAGCAGCGCGGCGGTGGCCGGACCCGAATTGCCCGTCGGGCTCGAGGCCGAGACCGAGACGGCATACTCCCGGTTCACCTGGGTGATCTTGCCCGGTCCGGGGGCCACGGTCAGGGTGGCCACGCTCGACAGGGGCACGGTGCCGTGCGCGGCGGGGATGGGAATGTCTTGGAGCTGGGCCGGTGTCAGCTTCACCCCGCCGTTGACGGCCAGTTGGATCGGCTCCGCCGGCGCGGTCGAGGACACCACCAACGGCGGCACGGTGACGCCGCCGAGCGTGGCGGCTACCGCCGACCCGATGGCCGACGTGCTGACGCCGAGGTAGGCGGCTTCGGCATGGTCCACGTTGATCGACAATTCGGGGGTCGGTGCCGGCACCGAGGTCGACACCTGGGAGACGGCCGGATCGTGCTGAACCTTCGCTTCGATGGCGGTGGCCATCTGGTCGAGCTGGGTCAGGTCGGGACCGAGGACCTCCACACTGGCGGCACGCGCCCCACCGGCGATGAAGGGGTTCTGCACGTGGGCGTGGGCGGTGAGCCCGGGGTAGCGACGTACGAGCTTCGCCACCGTCTTTTCGTAGGTCTTGATCGGCGGTCGCGATCCTTTCGGGCCGAGATCGACGGTGATCTGCCCGAGGTTGAACGCCGCGCCGGTGCCGCCGCTGTACCCGGCGGACACGAAGACGTCGGTCACCCCCGGCAGGTGCTGCAGCCGCTTGGCGAAGCTGGCCAGGGTGGCCTGGTCGGTGGCCAGCGGCGTGCCGGGGGGGAGGGTGCCGTTGACGGTGACCACGCCGTTGTCCTCGGGGGGGACGAAGGTGGTGGGCAGCACCCCTGACCGGACGATGCCGACGCTGCCGAGCGCGGCGAGGACCGCCACGGCGGTGACGATCAGGCGGTGCCCGAGCGCCCAGGCGATGACCCGCCGGTAGCCGTGGCGGAGCCGATCGAAGCCGGCGTCGAACCACCGCCCGAACCACCGCCCGAAGCGTGCCGCCGGGCCGGTGCGCGGCGCGTCGGCCCGGCCGGCCCAATGGGCGGCCAGCATCGGCGTCAGGGTGTAGGAGACGAACAGCGAGAAGAGGGTGGCGGCGACGATGGTCAGGCCGAACTCCCGGAACAGCTGGCCGACATTGCCCGACACGAAGGCGACGGGCAGGTAGACGACCACGTCGGTGAGGGTGATGGCGACCGCCGCGGCACCGATCTCCATGCGCCCGTCGACAGCCGCCGCCGCCGGCGACTTGCCCATCGTCCGGTGCCGGTGGATGTTCTCGAGGACGACGATGGAGTCGTCCACCAGGATGCCGATCAACAACGACAGCGCCATCAGCGATATGAGGTCGAGGCTGAAGTGGAGGAAGTACATGGCGGCGAAGGTGGCGATCAGCGATACGGGGATGGCCAGCATCACGATGAGCGTGTTGGTGAGCCGATGGAGGAACAGCGCCAGGATGAAGGCAGCGATGAAGATGCCGAGGAACAGGTCCAGCTCGACATTGTGCAGCGCACCACGCACGTAGTTTGTGATGTCGCCGGTGATGGTGGCCGAGATCCCCGGAGGGAGCTGGCGCTGCAGGCTGGTCAACGCGCTGCGGATGGCGCTGTCGACCTTTAGGGAGTTGGCTGTCGAGGACGCGCTGATGACGAGGCCGACCGCCGGCGTGCCGTCGAGGGTGGCAGCCGACTGGGCTTGGGCCAGGCCCTGGCTGACACTGGCCACGTCGCCGAGGAGGACGTCCCCCCCGGGACGGACCGCGACGGGGACCGAGGCCAGCTGCGCCATGGAGGTGTAGCCGCCGTGGACCCGGGCCAGCAGCTCGTGCTCCCCGATGACGGTCACGCCCCCGGTGACCGCCGTGTTCTCGGCCCGCAGCGCACCTGCCACCTGGGTCACCGACACGCCGTACGCCTGGAGCGCGGTGTCCGACAGGTCGACCGTCACTACCGCTGCCCTGCCGCCCACCACGGTGACCTGGGAGACCCCGGGGATCTCCTGCAGTGAGGGGGCAACCAGGTTGGTGGCGAGGTCCAAGAGCTGCGAGGGGGCGAGCTTCCCCGACAGCGCCACGTCCATCATGGGGAGCGCGTTGGGGTTCGCCTGCAGGATGGCCGGCGGGCTGGCGGTGCTCGGCAGGGACCGCGCCAGCTTCTGCAGGGCGAGGGAGATGCTGGCCGACTCCTGGCCGACGTTGGTGCCGCCGGTGAACTGCAGGGCCACCGTCGAGCGGCCCGCCGACGACGTCCCGGTCATGGTGACGACCCCGGACTGGGAGGCGAGCGCCTTCTCCACCGGTGAGGTGATCGTCTGGGCCACGGTGGCGGCATTGGTGCCCGGGTCGGAGATCGCCACCCGCACGAACGGGAAGTTCACGTTCGGCAACCGCCTGACCGGCAGCTTCGTGTAGGCGACGGCGCCGAACACCAGGAACAGGCCGATGATCATCACGATGGTGACGGGCCGGCGGACCGACAGGGCGGTCAGGTTGAAGCGGGCCACTGGCTTCTGCGGGGCCGGACCGCTTGGCAGGGTGGGCGGCGGCGGACCTGCTGGGGGCGCGCCTGACGCCGGGGCGGGCGGCGGCGGCCCCACGGGCGGAACGCCCGCCGGCAAGGTCGGCAGGGGCGGACTCGCCGGCGGGATGCCCGCCGGATCAGTGTTGTCGTTGGCGTCCACGACAATTCCCCGGTGCTCGGGGCGAGCGCGGGCTCATCCCTTCTTCCCGCCACCGCCACCGCCACCGCCGCCGCCACCGAGACCGCCAGCCCCACCGCCAGCCCCACCACCACCGTTTCTGCCTCCTGCACCAGCTGGTTTCGCCCCTCCGGTGGTGCTGGGGGGCGTGACGAGCGTGGCATTGCCCAGTCCTGCCACCACCGAACCGTTCACCGTCGACGAGACCGCCACACTGCCCGTGGAACGGACACGGGCCCCGTCGGCCAGGTAGGTCTGGCCGACAGCCACGACCTGGGTGCCGGCCGGAAGGCCGGTCACCATGGTGGTGGTGCCGTCGGTGACACCCGGCTCCACGTTGACCAGTTTCACCGTTTTGTTCGGCTGCAGTTCGAAGACCTGCGGGGTGCCGTTCAGCGACACGATCGCCTCGGCCGGGACGAGCACCGCCGACGGGAACGACTGGACGACGACCTCCACCGCGGCCGACTCGCCGGCCAGCAGCCAGGACGGTTCGCTCGATGGGGCCACGGTGACGGTGAAGCTGAGGGAGCTCGGGTTCCCCGTGACCGCCACGCCGGCAACGCTGCCGGTCAGCTTCCTCGGCGCGCCGGGTACGGTGATGGTGGCCGCCTCGCCCGGGTGGACGAGCGCCAGATCCTGCTGGGCCAGGGGCGCTCCCACGGTGAGCTGGCTGGCCTGGAGCACTGCCAAGGTCGTCCCTGTCCCCACGTTCTGCCCGACGACAGCGGGGACGGAGGTGATGGTGCCGCTGAATGGTGCCGTCACGGTGCCTTGAGCGGCGGTGGCCTGGACGATCCCCGACTGGGCCTCGGCCTGGGCCAAGGCGTCGGCCAGCGGAGCGGTGGACAGGAGGTTCGGTGCCGCCGAGCTCTGGGCCGCCTGTGCCTGGGCAAGGGACATGCCAGCCTGGGCTTCGGTGACCGAGGCTCCGGCCTGGTTGACCGAGCTGGCATCGGAGGTTTGCGCCTGGCTGAGCGCCAGCTGCGCCTGCTGCACGCCGAGCTGGGCCTGCGTGACCGCCGCTTGGGTTTGGATCGTCGCTGTCGAGGGAGAAGCGGACTGTGCCGCCGACAGCTGCTGCTGGTCCTGCCGCACGTTGATCTCGGCTTCGTTCACCGTGTTCTGGGCCTGGGAGGCTGCAGCCTGGGCTTGGGTGACCCCAGCGGAAGGTGGGGGAGACTCCGCCTGGGTCAGGGTGAGCTGTGCCTGGGACACCGCAGCATTGGCAGCATTCAGGTTCGCATCGTCGGTCGTGAGGTTGCTCTGTGCGGTGCTCAACGCCGCCGCGTCGGAGCTGTCGGTGTCCGCCGGGCTGTTGTCGCCCACCGAATCGTTCTGGTCGCCCTCCGCCGCGTTCAACGCAGCTTGGGCTTGGGTGACGGCTGCCTGGGCGCCGGCACCGGTGGCTTGCGCCTTGGCCAGATTGGCCTGGGCCGCGGCGACGGCGGCCTGCTGGTTCTGCGTCGCCTGTGCTTGGGCGTCCTCGTAGGCGGTCTGGGCTGTCTGCTCGCCGACCTGCGCCGAGGACAGCGCGTCCTGGTCCTTGGCCAGCGTGGCCTGAGCAGCGGCTACGGCAGCCAGCTGCCCGGCCTGTGCCGTCGCCTGCGTGGTCTGGGAAACCGCCTGTGCGGTGGCCAAGTTGTCTTCTGCCTTGGTGAGCGCGATCTGGGCGTTGGCCACCGCAGCCTGCTGGTTCGCTTGGCTCGACGACCGGGCGTCCTGGTAGGCGATCTGGGCGGCGCCCAAGCTGGCTTGCGCCTTGGCCAGGCCGGCTTCGGCAACCGCGACCACCTGCGGGCTCACACCGGCCAGTGCCGCCTGCAGCTTGGCCTGTGCCGTGTCAACCGCATCCTGCGCTGCGGTGACCTGGTCGGCTGCGAGCGGGTTGGTGACGACGGCGATCACCTGGCCGGCGGTGACGCTCTGGCCGGCGGTGACGTCGACGGCAGTGACCCGGCCTGCCGCCGCCGACGATACGTCGAGCGTCGCTTGCGACGCGACGGTCCCAGACAGTGAGAGCTGGGAGACGGCCGTCCCCGAGCTCGCAGCTGCCAACTCCACCGCGGTCACGCCCGACCCCTTATGATGCCCGTGCTTGCCGTGTTCGGCACCATGGCCGAGTCCGCCAGCAAAGGCGTCTGCGCCGCCCATGAGGATGACCGCGGTCACAGCTGCCAGTACCCCGATCTTGACCCGTCGGATCATGGAGCGCCGGCCGGGTCCCCACGGACTGGTGCCGGCGCTCCCTGACCCGAGCCTGGCTGACACCCGCTGGCGGCGAGCTCCGAGCCACTTCTTCGCGCCAGCCATCGCTCGTGCCATGCAGTTCATTCCTCGTGCGTGGTGGTTGAGGTTCTCCCGGTGGCCATCGAACCAGTCCAAGATGAGAAGGTGATGAGATCAGGCCAAGAATCTGGCCAGAACGTCTGATGGCTCTGGATGGCGCAAGCGGTCGGAAGCGGGGCCATCGGGCCGACGTCACCTATCCGAGCGGCGGAGCCGCGAGCGTGTGGTCTGGGCGTGTGGTCGAACAGGATGCCCGCCTGCAGACTTGTCGGGGCGGGCATCGCTGTGATCAGCGTCGGTCGCCTGCCGCGAGCTGTTCGGGTTCGAAGCCCCGGGCGTCAGGTCGGTCCCATTCCCGACCGCCGACATCGGAGCGTCGGGGGGTGGTCACTGCATCTCGTAACCTGAGGGCATGACGACGAAGCGTGATCGGCAGGCTCCCCGCCTGACCGATTCGGGTATCGAGGTCCGGGCACTGTACGACGCGGCCGACCTGGCCGGCTGGGATCCGGTCACCAAGCTCGGGCGTCCGGGCGAGCACCCCTACACCCGCGGGGTGCGGAGCGACATGTACCGCGGGCGGCTGTGGACGATGCGCCAGTACGCCGGTTTCGGCACCGCGGAGGCCACCAACGAGCGGTTCAAGTTCCTGCTCGGCGCCGGGCAGACCGGGCTGTCCTGCGCGTTCGACCTCCCCACCCAGATGGGCTATGACTCCGACCACCCTCGATCGGAGGGCGAGGTCGGCAAGGTCGGCGTGGCCATCGACTCGCTCGCCGACATGCGGCTGCTGCTGGCCGGCCTGCCGCTCGACCGGGTCACCACGTCGATGACGATCAACGCCACGGCCGCGATCCTGTTGCTGTTCTACGAGCTGGTGGCCGAGGAGAACGGTGTGGGCGCCGACAAGCTCGGCGGCACCATCCAGAACGACATCCTGAAGGAGTACGTCGCCCGCGGGACCTACATCTACCCGCCGCGGCCGTCGATGCGGCTCATCACCGACACCTTCGCCTACTGCAACGAGCGGATCCCGGGCTGGAACACCATCTCGATCTCGGGGTACCACATCCGCGAGGCCGGTTCGACGGCGGTGCAGGAGATCGCGTTCACCATCGCCAACGGCATCGCCTACGTCGAGGCGGCCATGGCCGCCGGTCTCGACGTCGACGCCATCGCCCCCCGGCTCAGCTTCTTCTGGAACGCCCACAACAACCTGTTCGAGGAGGTGGCGAAGTTCCGCGCCGCGCGCCGCATGTGGGCGCGCATCATGACCGAGCGCTTCGCTGCCAAGGACCCGCGCTCCACGCTCCTGCGGTTCCACACCCAGACCGGCGGCTCCACGCTCACCGCCCAGCAGCCGGAGAACAACATCGTGCGCGTCACCGTGCAAGCGCTGTCGGCGGTGCTGGGTGGCACCCAGAGCCTCCACACCAACGGCTTCGACGAGGCGCTCGGGCTCCCCACGGAGAAGGCCGCCAAGATCGCCCTACGTACCCAGCAGATCGTCGGCTACGAGTCCGGCGTCGTCGACACCGTCGACCCACTGGCAGGGTCGTACTTCGTCGAATCGCTCACCGACGAGGTCGAGCGCATGGCCTGGGACTACCTGGAGCGGATCGACGCCCTCGGCGGGGCGGTCGTCGCCATCGAGAACGGGTTCATGCAGGAGGAGATCGAGTCCGCCGCCTACGCGTACGCCAAGGGCGTGGACAGCGGGGAGAAGCCCGTCGTCGGCGTCAACCGGTTCGTCGACGACGTCGTGGAGCCGACCGAGGTGTTCCCCATCGATCCGACCCTGCAGCAGTCGCAGGTCGAGCGCACGCAGCGGGTCCGGGCCGAGCGTGACCAGGCGGCCGTCGACGCTGCCCTGGCAGATGTGGCCGCGGCGGCCCGCGGCACCCAGAACCTGCTGGTGCCCATGCGGGTTGCCCTGAAGGCGATGGCAACCCTGGGCGAGGTGTCCGACGTGCTGCGCGACGCCTTCGGGGTGTACCAGCCCGGGCGCTGACCCCGGCGACGACTGGGGGCCGCCTCACAGGTAGCGGGGACCGTTTCGCAGGTAGCGGGGGCGGCGGCACGGGTGGTGGTGCAGCGACGACTCGGCCGGGGCCGTACCGTCGCCCGCCCCGGAGCCTGCGCCAGGGCCCACCGGGGGGTCCTGCGCCTGGGCCTGTGGCGCCTGGGCCTGTGGCGCCTGGGCCTGTGCAGGCTCTCAGCGGTCCCTGTCGAGCAACCGCTCGCGCTCCTCTGGGTCCGTGGCCGCGTCGATGGCGGTGAAGGCCATCCCGAGGGCGCCGTCGAGCATGGCCCCGCGGGCTGATGGCCCCGTGCAGGCAGCGGCGAACGCCGGCTGGTGGTTGACCGCGCCGCCGGCGTCGACGCCGATGAGCGGGTGGATCGTCGGCACGACCAGCGACACGTTGGCCATGTCGGTCGACAGGGTCGGCGGCGCCACCCCGGCGTCGTCGGCGTCGTAGCGGCGGCCCAGGGACTCGGCGTTGACCCGCCACAGGCGCAGCAGGCCGGGATCGGGCTCCATGTGCGAATAGGTGGGCGACAGGGCCGTCACATCGAGAGCGGCGCCGGTGGCGAGCGATCCCGCTTCGAAACAGTGCCGAACGCGCGGCCGCAGCGCCTCCAACCCGTCGAGGCTGGGGGAGCGCAGCATCCACCTGCCGACCGCATGCCCGGGGACGATGTTCGGTGCCTGGCCGCCGCTGTCGACCACCCCGTGGACCTGGTCGCCAGCCGGCAGGTGCTGGCGCAGCAGCCCGATGGCCACCTGGGCGACCACCATGGCGTCACCGGCGTTGATGCCGTGCTCGGGGGCGGCCGACGCGTGCGACTCCCTCCCCGTGTAGGCGACCCGGATGTGGTCGACGGCCAGGCACGTGGCCGTCAGCCGGTCCTCGGGCCAGGGATGGACCATCATCGCCGCGTGGGCACCGGCGAAGGCACCCCGGTCGAGCAGCAGGACCTTGCCGCCCCCGCCCTCCTCTGCCGGCGTGCCCAGCACCGTCACCGCCAGCCCCAGCTCGTCGGCGAGCGGAGCCAGCGCCAGTCCGGCCCCCACCGCCGAGGCGGCGATCAGGTTGTGGCCGCAGGCGTGCCCAACCCCGGGCAGGGCGTCGTACTCGGCACACACCACGACGTGCAGCGGCCCGGACCCGGCGCGCGCCGCGAACGCGGTCGGCAGGCCGGAGATCTCCGTCTCGACCGTCAGTCCGGCATCCGCGAGCGCTCGGGCCACCAGCGCGGCCGAGCGGTGCTCCTCGAACGACAATTCGGGATCCGCGTGCAGGGCGTCGGCCAGCGCCACCAGGCGCTCGACGGCGCCCTCGACGGAACGGCGAGCACGCCCCTTGGCGGCGTCGGCCACCGATCCCGGGGGCGGCGCCGCTGGAGGAGTGGGGGCCGCCGGCGAAGGAGGAGTCGTCACCGCTCCATTCGATCACGACGGGGCGCCCACCGCCGTCGTCTCCCGGTGCCGACGGAGGGCCCGAGCGATCCCGGGCCGAGGGCGGGCTAGTCGACGACGGCCACCACGTCGCCGGCACCGACCGAGTCGCCGGCGGTGACCTTCACCTCGGTGACGGTGCCGGCCTTCTCCGTGGCGATGGCGTTCTCCATCTTCATGGCCTCGAGCACGCAGACGGTCTGGCCGGCCTCCACGGTGTCGCCCACCGCCACCAGGACCTTGACGATCGTGCCCTGCATGGGGACGGTGATGGTCCCGGAGCCGGCGCCGCCGACGGCAGCCCGGGTCCGGCTGGCGCGGCCGCCACGGCCCCCGGCGGCACGAGCCGCTCCCGTGCCGGTGGCCGCCGGTGCTGCTGCAGCCGATTCGGGGAGCCACAGCTTCACCCGGTAGCGCCGCCCGCCGACCTCGGTGGTCACCTCGCGCAGCACGGTCGGCTCAGCCTCGCCCTCTGCTGTCGGCGCCGACGACGGGTCGGCCGACCCGGTGACGCCCGACAGGTCCAGGCGCTGCTCCACCCAGTTCGTGGAGTGCTCACCGGCAGCGAAGTCGTGGTGCTCCAGGATCGCCACGTCGGCAGGGATGGTGGTGGCGATGCCCTCGATGGTCGTCTCACCGAGGGCCCGCAGCATGCGGCGCCGCGCTGCGTCGCGGTCCGGCGCCCACACGATCAGCTTGGCCACCAGGTTGTCGTAGAACTGGCTGACGGTGTCACCGGCCTCGTAACCGCCGTCCAGGCGGACGCCCGGCCCTGCCGGGGCCCGGAAGCGGGTGATGGTCCCCGGAGACGGCAGGAACTTGCCGCCGGCGGGGTCCTCGGCGTTGATCCGCACCTCGATGGCGTGCCCGTCGCGCCGGACGTCGTCCTGGCCGAAGGCGAGCGCCTCGCCGGCCGCCACCCGGAGCTGCTGCTCCACCAGGTCGAGGCCGGTCACCAGCTCCGTCACCGGGTGCTCGACCTGCAGGCGGGTGTTCATCTCGAGGAAGTGGAACTCCCCGTCCTGGTAGAGGAACTCCACCGTGCCGGCGTTGACGTACCCGCACGCCCGGGCCACGGTCACCGCCGCCTCGCCCATGGCCCGGCGAACCTCGTCGGGGAAGTTCGGCGCCGGGCTCTCCTCGACCAGCTTCTGGTGGCGGCGCTGGCAGGAGCAGTCGCGCTCGCCGAGCCACAAGGCGTTGCCGTGCGTGTCGCAGATGATCTGCATCTCGATGTGGCGCGGCCACGCCAGGTAGCGCTCCAGGTAGATCTCGGGGCGGCCGAACGACGACAGGGCCTCGCGCTGGGCCGACTCCATCGCCTCGACCACCTCGTCGGGGCCGTGCACGACCTTCATGCCTCGGCCGCCGCCGCCGAACGCCGCCTTGATGGCCACCGGCCAGCCGAACGCCTCGCCGAACGCCCGGATCTGCTCGGCCTCGGTCACCGGCTCGGTCTGGCCGGGCACGCCGGGCACCCCCGCCGCCTCGGCCGCGCGCCGGGAGCTGATCTTGTCGCCCATCACCTCGATGGCCTCGGGGGGCGGCCCGATGAAGGTGACGCCCTCGGCGGTGATCGCCCGGGCGAAGTCGGCGTTCTCGGAGAAGAACCCGTAGCCGGGGTGCACCGCGCTGGCCCCGCTGGTGCGGATGGCGTCCAAGATGGCCTCGGTGTTCAGGTAGCTCTCGGCCGCGCTCTGGCCGCCCAGGGCGTAGGCCTCGTCCGCCAGGCGGACGTGCAGGGCCTCGCGGTCCAGCTCGGAGTAGACGGCGACCGTTCCGATCCCCAGCTCACGGCAGGTTCGGATCACTCGAACGGCGATCTCGCCCCGATTGGCGATCAGGACCTTGTCGAACACGGTGCTCCCCTTCGTGGCTGCGTGGTAGGTGGTCTGTGGTGGCGGCGGCGCCGCCGGACACGTGGCTGATGCCCGGCCCGACGGTACCCGGGGCGCGCGACGCCCCCGGCCAGGTGGTGACCAGGGCCCCCAGCCTGGCACGAGCCGTACAGTTCACGCCATGTCCGATCCTGCCGTACCCGGTCCGGGCCCTCGCGGTGGTTGGCCGCTCGCAGTGCCAGGTACCCGGTTCACCGACGTCCGTCACCTCGACGAGGTCGGTTCGACCAATCGGGTCGTCCTGGCGGAGGCTGCGGCCGGAGCCGGCGAGGGCCTGGTGGTGGTGGCCGACCACCAGACTGCGGGGCGGGGTCGGCTGGACCGTCGTTGGGAGGCTCCGCCGGGAGCGAACCTGCTGCTGTCGGTCCTGCTGCGGCCCGAGCTTCCCCCTACCGAGCTGTACCGGTGCGCCACCTCGGTCTCGCTCGCAGCGGTCACCGCGTGCGCTGCCGTGGCCGGACTGGAGGTCGGCTGCAAGTGGCCGAACGACCTGGTCCTGGAGGACCGCAAGCTTGCAGGGGTGCTGGCGGAGACCGCCGACGCGCCGGTCGGGCGCGCACCGGAGGAGGCAGGCGGTGGCGCGGCGGCCGGGCGCGGCGGCGTCCAGGTGGGGCTGGCGGGCGGTGGCACGGCAGGCCCCGGACGGGTGGCGGTCGTCGTCGGGCTGGGTCTGAACGTGGACTGGCCCGCGGACGGTGACGACGTTCCCCCGGACATCCGTGGCCGGGCCACCTCGCTGCGAGCGGCGACGGGACGGCGGGTGGACCGGTCCGAGCTGCTGGTGGCGCTGCTGGTCGACCTGCACGCCCGCCTCGCCGACCTCGAGACGCCCGAGGGGCGTGAACGGCAGGCGGTGGCATACCGGGCGTGCTGCACCACGATCGGGCGGAGGGTGTCGGTCGAGCTGGCCGGGGCCGAGGTCCGAGGCGTGGCGCGGTCGGTCGACGACGCCGGCGCCCTGGTCGTCGAAGGCGACGACGGCCGACGGCACTCGGTGGTGGTCGGGGACGTGGTCCACGTGCGCCCGGCGGACGGTGCCGGCGACCGCTGAGCACCGGCACCGCGAACCCCGAGCGGTGCACGAGGTGCAGGGGCGGCGCTGGCGGTACCGGAGCACGGCGTGCGGGCAGGGGCGAGCCGAGCGGATCTCGGCGGAGGGAGGCCGAGCGGGCGGGGCCACGGCACGACGAGCGGTGGGTGGAGTGGTGCAGCCGGGGCCGGATCGTGCTGCGTCGGGGTGGGCTGGGACTGCTGCACCCGGCGGTGCTCGGCGTCGCGGTCGGCGTGCCCGGGGCCGCGTCCCGGCACCCGCAGACGGCGGGAAGTGCCCCCTCCCACCAACCCGGCGCCGGGGTCCGTCTACGATGGCCGCCCATGAAGCTGCTGGTGACGGGCGGAGCCGGGTTCATCGGTTCGAATTTCGTGCGCTACTGGGTGGATCGCCACCCCGACGACACCGTGGTCGCATACGACGCGCTCACCTACGCGGGGAACCCGGCGAACCTGGCCGACCTGGCCGACCGGGCGATCCTGGTGGAAGGAGATGTGTGCGACCCCGAGGCTGCCCGCCGGGCCGTCGAGGCGCACGACATCGACACGATCGTGAACTTCGCAGCCGAGTCGCACAACAGCCTCGCCATCCTCGACCCGGCTCGCTTCTTCCGGACCAACGTGCTCGGCACCCAGACGATGCTGGACGTGGCCCGGGTGTTGGAGCTGCCTCGCTTCCACCACATCTCCACCTGTGAGGTCTACGGGGACCTGCCCCTGGACACGGACGAGGCGTTCACCGAGGAGCACCCCTACCGGCCCCGCACCCCGTACAACGCGTCGAAGGCAGGCGCCGACCATGCCGTGCGGGCCTACATCGAGACCTTCGGCCTGCCGGCCACCATCACCAACTGCTCCAACAACTACGGGCCGTACCAGTTCCCGGAGAAGGTGATCCCGCTCTTCACGGCCAACGCGCTCGACGACCGGCCGCTGCCGCTGTACGCCTCCACCGAGAACCGGCGCGAGTGGCTGCACGTCCTCGACCACTGCCGGGCCATCGAGGCGGTGCTCGAGCGGGGCAGGATCGGCGAGACCTACCACGTGGGCAGCGGGGTGGAGGCGAGCATCCAGGAGATCGCCGACGCCGTCCTCGAAGCGCTGGGCAAGCCGTCCTCGCTGAAGACGATCGTCCCCGACCGCCCGGGCCACGACCGGCGCTACCTGCTCGACTGCTCCAAGATCCGCCGCGAGCTGGGCTGGGAGCCGACGATCGGGTTCGCCGAGGGGCTGGCCGGCACCGTGGCCTGGTACGCGGACAACCGGGACTGGTGGGAGCCCCTTCGGGATCGAGCCCCGGTGGTCGAAACAGCCTGGTCCGCTGCGCCGGCCGCCGGCTGAGCGACCCGTGCGCGTCGTTGTCACCGGAGCGGCTGGTCAGCTGGGCCGTGACCTGGTCGACGTGCTGTCGGGGCGCGAGCCGATGGGTGGTTGCGGCGGGGCGTCGGGCGGTGCCGTTCTCGCTGGCGTGGCGTGGCCCCGCGGCGCGAGCCCCGGGCGCGGCCTGGAGGTGCTCGGCACCGACTTGCCCGAGCTCGATCTGACCGACCGAGCCGCGGTGCGGGCCTACATCGAGACGGTCCGTCCCGACGCGGTCGTCCACGCCGCGGCATGGACGGCGGTCGACGACTGCGAAGGCGATCCCGACCGGGCGTTCGCAGCCAACGCCCTGGCCACCCGCCACGTGGTGGAGGCAGCCGGGCGCATGGGAGCACACGTCGTCTACATCTCGACCGACTACGTGTTCGACGGGACGAGCCCCCGCCCCTACCTCGAGTGGGATCCACCGCGACCGATGTCGGTGTACGGACGTTCCAAGCACGCAGGTGAGCTCGAAGTCGGTGACCGGGGCACCGTGGTGCGCACGTCGTGGGTGTGCGGCTTCCACGGGGCGAACATGGTCAAGACCGTGCTGCGCCTGGCCGGCTCGCCCGGGCCGCTGCGCTTCGTCGGCGACCAGCACGGCTCGCCGACGTTCACCGCGGACCTCGCCCCGGCCATCGCCCGGCTCGTCGCCGAGCGCCGGCCGGGGGTGTTCCATCTCACCAACAGCGGTGCCACCACCTGGTTCGGGTTCGCGCAGGCGGTCCTGGCTGCCGCCGGCCACGACGCGGCGCGGGTGGAGCCCATCGCCACGGCGGACCTCGATCCGCCCCGGCCGGCGCCGCGCCCAGCGAGCTCGGTCCTCGACAACGCCGCCTGGCGACTGTCGGGCCTGCCGGCGCTGGCGGACTGGAACGACGCGCTCGGACGCCTGGTGGCAGCGCTCGGTGTGGCCGGTCCTGGTGTGGCCGGTCCTGGTGTGGCCGGTGTCTCGGCTGGCACCGGTCGCGGCGCTGCTGGCCCGGGTGCGAACCGGGTCCCGGGTCGCGGCGACGAACCGACGGCGTCTGCGGTGAAGGAGGGGATCTGACATGCCCGCTGGCAATCCTGAACGACTTGCGGTCGTCGGCGCTGGGTATGTCGGGCTGGCGACCGCCGTGTGCCTGGCCCATCTCGGGCACCACGTGGTCTGTGCCGAGCGGGACCCGGCGAAGCTGGCACGGCTGTCGTCGGGGGAGCCCACCATCGTCGAGGACGGCTTGCCCGAGCTGCTTCGTGACGGCCTGGCCAGCGGCCGGCTGCGCTTTGTGCCCGAGGCGGTCCAGGCGGTGCCGGGCGCCGGCTACGTGTTCCTGTGCGTGCCGACACCAGCCCGGTCCGACGGATCTGCCGACGTGACCATCCTGCAGCAGGTGGCGGCCGAGATCGGCCCGCACCTCGATCGGGACGCCGTCGTGGTGAACAAGTCCACCGTGCCGGTGGGCTCGACCCAGGTGGTCGAACAGCTCCTGGGCCGGGCCGACGTCGCCGTCGTCTCCAACCCCGAGTTCCTCCGCGAGGGACGCTCCGTCCACGACTGCCTGCATCCCGACCGGGTGGTGGTCGGCGCGCAGGACCAGGCTGCCGCGGCACGGGTCGGCGCGCTGTTCGCCCGGACCGGGGCGCCGCTCATCGTGACGGACGCAGCCACAGCCGAGATGATCAAGTACGCGTCCAACGCGTTCCTGGCCACCCGGCTGAGCTTCGTCAACGCCGTTGCGACCCTGGCGGAGCGCCTCGGTGCCGACGTGCGCGACGTGCTGCTCGGCTTGGGCTACGACCACCGCATCGGTTTCGAGTTCCTGCGCCCCGGGCCGGGCTGGGGCGGGTCCTGCTTTCCCAAGGACACCAGCGCCCTGCTGTACATGGCCGAGCAGGCCGGGTACGACTTTCCGCTGCTGCGGGCCGTCATCGACACGAACGAGGCGCAGCTGGCTTCGGTGGTCGACAAGGTACGGGCGGCGGCGGGCGGTGACCTCGCCGGTCGGCGGGTGGCGGCGTGGGGCCTCGCCTTCAAGGCAGGCACCGACGACCGCCGCGACTCGCCGGCGGTCTGGGTGGTCCGTCGCCTGGCCGACGAGGGTGCGCTGGTCCGCGCCTACGACCCCACGACGGTCCCCGCCGGCCCCGGCGCAGGTGTGGCGGGCAGCGCAGGCGTGCCTGGTGGTGACGACGGCGGTGGAGCGGGCGGCTCCGGCAGCGCGGTGCCCGAGCTCGAGGGGCGGGCGGAGATCGTCGCCGACCCGTATGCCGCGTGCGAGGACGCTGCTGCACTGGTGATCCTGACCGAGTGGGACGAGCTTCGCTGGCTGGACTTCACCAAGGTGCGCGACGCCATGGCCGCCCCGGCGGTGGTCGACGGCCGCAACCTCCTCGACCCGGCGCAGCTCCGGCGCCTCGGGTTCACCTACATCGGCATCGGCCGGCCATGACCGGTGGGCGACGCCGCGTGGTGGTCACCGGCGGGGCCGGCTTCGTCGGCTCGCACCTGTGCGAGGCGCTCGTCGAACGTGGCGACGACGTCGTGTGCGTCGACGACCTGTCCTCGGGCAGCCGGGACAACGTCGTCCACCTGATGGCCGACGATTCGCCTCGGGCGGGCAGCTCCGGCACGGGTGGTGCCGCGTCCAGACCCGCCGGTGGTCTGGCTGGGATTGCTGGCGCGGCGCCCGAGCAGGTTGGGCCCGAGCTCGCCGGTGTGAACCGCGGCCCTGCCGGCGGCGGCAGCAGTGGCAGCAGCGCGGATGGGAGCGACGGTGGCAGTGCCCCAGGCGCGGCCGTGCGTGGGACGTTCGAGCTGATCGTGGCCGACGTGTCCGAAGAGCTCCCGGTCGATGGGCCGGTCGGCGCCGTGGCGCACCTCGCCAGCCCGGCGTCGCCGCCCGACTACCTCCGGCGGCCGCTGCAGACACTGGCCGTCGGGAGCGAGGGCACCCGCCGTGCGCTGGAGCTCGCCGCCCGCCACGGCGCCCGGTTCCTCCTGGCGTCGACCAGCGAGGTCTACGGCGAGCCGGCGGTGCACCCGCAGCACGAGGAGTACTGGGGCAGTGTCAACCCGGTGGGCCCGCGCAGCGTCTACGACGAGGCGAAGCGCTTCGCCGAGGCGCTCACCATGGCCTATGCCCGCACCCTGGGGACGCACGTCGGCATCGCCCGGATCTTCAACACCTACGGACCTCGCCTGCGTCCGGGGGACGGCCGGGTGGTGTCGAACTTCCTGGCCCAGGCCCTGACCGGCGCTGCGCTGACCGTCTACGGCGACGGAAGCCAGACCCGCAGCCTCTGCTTCGTCGACGACACGGTGGCCGGACTGCTCGCGCTGCTCGACAGCGACGAGCTGGGCCCGGTCAACATCGGCAACCCGGCGGAGATCACCGTCGCCGACCTCGCTCGCCGCGTCCTCGCCCTGACCGGCTCGTCGTCGTCGGTCGACTACCTGCCGTTGCCTCAGGACGACCCGACGCGGCGGTGCCCGGACATCGCCCGGGCCGGGGAGCGGCTCGGCTGGGCGCCGGTGGTCGGCTTGGACGACGGCTTGCGGCGGTGCGCCGAGTGGGTGGCCGCGGAGCTTGGGGTGCCGGTGCACCGGGACGGCCACGCCGAGCCCGCCGGTGGGGGTGCGTCATGATGGAGCCGGCGTCAGGAGCCGGCGTGACCGCGAAGGAGATCGGGATCGTGGATGGCACCAGTGCCGAAGGCGGCGGGGAGGTGCAGCGGAAGCCGGCGCCGCGGTACTGCAGCCTGTCGGTCATCGTGCCCGTGTACAACGAGCGGGCGACCATCGCCGAGATCATCCGGCGGGTGCGGGCGGTGGACGTGCCGCTCGACGTGGATGTCGTCGTCGTCGACGACGGGTCCAACGACGGCACCGACAAGATCCTGGCCGCGCTGGCGGACTCCACGGTCCGGGTGATCGTCCACCCCGTCAACCAGGGCAAGGGAGCGGCGATCCGCAGCGCCCTGGCCGTGGCGCGCGGGGACCTGGTCTTGGTGCAGGACGCCGACCTCGAGTACGACCCCGACGACTGGCCGCGGCTGCTGGAGCCAGTGCTGAAAGGCAAGGCCCGTGTCGTCTACGGCAGCCGGTTCACCGGCGAGCGCAAGAACATGCTGCCGTCACACTGGGTCGGCAACCGCCTGCTCACGCTGGTGACGAACGTGCTCTACCGGTCGACGCTGTCGGACATGGAGACGTGCTACAAGGTCTTCGACCGGCAGGTGCTCCAAGGCATCCGGATCCGCTCGGACCGGTTCGAGTTCGAGCCGGAGATCACCGCCAAGATCCTGCGCAGCGGGGAGCGGATCTACGAGGTGCCCATCTCCTACGCCGGGCGCGAGCCCAGCGACGGGAAGAAGATCTCCTGGCGCGATGGCATCAGCGCCCTGTGGGCCCTGGTCCGGTTCCGTTTCGACCGTTCCGCATGACAGCTGCACGGTCGCGCCGGTCGGACGTCGCTCGGGTCGGCACGCGGCAAGATGTCCTGGCCGGCGAACGGCCCGGCGCTCGGGTGGCGGCAGTTGTGGTCGACTACGACAGCGGCCCGGTCCTGGCCGCGTGCGTCGCCTCGCTCGTCGCCCAGGCCGTGGCACAGGTGGTGGTGGTGGACAACGGCGCTCCGACCGCCGTGCTCACCGAGGAGCCGCCGGGTGTGGCTCGGGCCGTGCCGGTCCGGGTGGTGCGGACCGGCGCCAACCTGGGGTACGGCGCCGGCGCCAATCGGGGTGTGGCCGCTGCGCCGAGCGTCGACGTCGTGCTGGTCATGAACCCCGACGTCGAGCTGCACCCGGGGGCTGTGGACGCCCTGGTGCGGGCCATCGACGCCGATCCGGCCGTGGCGGTCGTCGGACCGAGGGTGCTCGAAGCCGACGGCAGCCGGTACCCCTCGGCCCGCCGCTTCCCGTCGCCGGGCGTCGCGTTGGTCCATGCACTGGTCGGGCGCGTGTGGCCCGACAACCGCTTCAGCAGCCGGTACCGGATGGCGGACCTAGGCACGGCCCGGGCCGTTCCGGTCGACTGGGTGTCAGGAGCCTGCTTCGCCGTTCGGCGGCAGGCGTGGGAGGAGCTCGGCGGGTTCGACGAGGCGTACTTCATGTACGCGGAGGACATGGACCTCTGCTGGCGGGCGCGCCAGGCGGGCTGGGACGTGGTCTACGACCCGTCGGCGACCGTCACCCACCTGCAGGGCGTGTCGACTCGTCGGCACCCGTACGCCATGCTGGCCGCCCACCACCGGTCAGCCCTCCGGTTCACCTGGCGCACCCAGGTTGGGTGGCGGCGCCTGCTGGTACCGGGTGGGGCGGCCGTCCTCGCCGCTCGCATGGTGGCCGAGACCGTCCGCCTGGTGGTGGGAGCAGCTCCCAGCAGGAGGGCGGTCAGCGGGGTGCCCCCACAGCGACTAGGGTGACCGGTCGATCATGGCCAGGACCGATACAGGCAAATGGGTGGCACGAGCAGCGGCGACCGGCGGCAGCCGGACGTACCGCGGCCAGCGGCCCGTCAAGTGGTATAGCAGCCTTGCGCTCATCTGCATCCTGGGTGTGGCGCTCGTCTGGTACAGCCGATATGAGAAGCAGCACCCCTCGTCGGCGGGCCAGCCTGCCGTCGGGGCCAGCTGGTATGCGGCGCTGTCTTTCGACATCTGCGGCACGGTCGAGCCGGCGCTGCCGGCGACGCCGACGGTCAAGGGGAAGACCCCCGGCCTGACATCGGTCGGGAGCGGGGTGATCCACATCGCCCCTCGTGTCTCCAGCGAGGCCGGCGCCAACGCCACGCTGGGCCTGTTCGCAAGCGAGTACCCCGGCATGGCCCTGACGAGCACGACCGTGCGTTACCCGGGCAAGACGTCGGCGGGCCCGACCGTGGGCCGGACCTTCACTCTCGGGCAGAAGTGCCCGAAGGGCACCAAGGATGCCGGCAAGCCGGGGATCGTCCAGGCGGTGGAGTGGACGACGCCCACCGCCAAGGCGAGCATCGCGGCTGGGGACCCGCCGTCGCTGAAGCTTGCCGACCAGCAGGAGATCACGATCGCCTTCCTGCCCAAGGGTGTCGCCGTCCCCCGGCCGCCTGGGACGGCGGTGGCAGCCATGCTGCGGGCGGTGTCCGCCGCGGCGTCCGGCAGCTCGGGAGCGGCTACTCCGGCGGCGGGCTCGGGTGCGGTTACGCCGCCGACGGGCTCGGGTGCGGTTACGCCGCCGACGGGCTCGGGTGCGGTTACGCCGCCGACGGGCTCGGGTGCGGTTACGCCGCCGACGGGCTCGGGTGCGGCCACTCCGGCGGCGGGCTCGGGTGCGGCCACTCCGGCGGCGGGCTCGGGTGCGGCCAGCTCGGGAACAGCGAATGCTCCCGCTCGCAGCTCGGGTACCAGCGGTTCCTCGGGGTGAACGCGGTCGTGCTCGTCGGCGGCGAAGGCACTCGCCTGCGACCGCTGACCACCGCCAGGCCCAAGCAGCTGCTCCCCGTGGCCGGCGTGCCTATGCTCGACCGGGTGCTGGCGTCGCTCGTCGCCGCCGGTATCGACGGGATCGTCCTGTCTCTCGGCTACCGGCCTGACGATTTCGTGGCGGCCTACGCCGGTCGACGTATCGACGGCGTGCCGGTGCAGTGCGTGGTCGAGCCCGATCCCCTCGACACCGGCGGGGCCATTCGCTTCGCTGCGGTGACGGCCGGGATCGACGACACGTTCGTCGCGGTCAATGGTGATGTCCTGACGGACCTCGATGTCGCAGCCCTCGTCGCCTTCCATCGCAGCCGTCGCGGGGCCGAGGCGACGATCGCTCTGGTGGGGGTGGACGACCCGTCGCGTTTCGGCGTGGTGGTGACCGACGGCGATGGCCGGGTCACGGCCTTCGTGGAGAAGCCGCCGCCTGGCCAGGCGCCGTCCAACCAGATCAACGCCGGTGCGTATGTGATGGAGCCGTCGGTGCTGGCACGCATCGCCCCCGACGTACGGGTGTCGGTGGAGCGGTCGACGTTCCCGGACCTGGTCGCCGCCGGCACGCTCTTTGCACTGGCCGGCGATGCCTACTGGCTCGATACCGGCACACCCGAGGCGTACTTGCAGGCGCATGCCGATCTTCTCGGCGGTGCCCGGGGCGGACCGCCGGCACCCGGTGCGCACCTGGTCGCCGAAGGGTTGTGGACTGTGGGCCCGGTGGCTGTGCAGGGCACGGCTGGTGCCGGGACGCTGCTGGGAACCGGGGCGACGGTGGCAGCCGGCGCCGTGGTGCGGTCGAGCTACATCGGATGCGACGCCACGGTCGACAGCGGCGCGACGGTCACCGCGTCAGTGGTGCTCGACGGCGCCCACGTCCACGCCGGAGCCGTCGTCGACCGGTCGGTGGTAGGTCCGGGCGCGTCGGTCGGCGAGGGGGCCCGGGTCGAGGACGTCAGCGTGATCGCCGACGGGTCGGTCGTTCCCGCCGGAGCGGTGCTGCACGCAGCCCGGGTGCCCGAGGTGGCCAGCCGGTGACCTGGCCTGCGCCTCCCCTGAGCCGGGGTGCACCGGCGAGCGGGCTCCACGGGCCAAGGGGGGGACCGTGCGGGCGCTGGTGACCGGCGGCGCGGGGTTCATCGGGTCGACCCTGGTGGACCGCTTGCTCGCCGAGGGGCACGCTGTGGATGTCATCGACGACCTGTCGACGGGCTCTCTGGCCAACCTGGCCGGGGCGCGGTCCGGGCACGGTCACGACCTGCGGGTGCACCAGCTCGACATCCGGTCCCCGGACCTCGTCGACCTGATGGTCCGGCGCCGGCCGGAGGTCGTGTTCCACCTCGCGGCGCAGGCCGACGTGCGCGTGTCGGTGTCTCGCCCGTTGTTCGACGCCGAGGTCAACGTGCTCGGCACCCTGCAGGTCCTCGAGGGTGCCCGGGCTGCCGGCGCCGCCCGGGTGGTGTTCGCTGCCAGTGGCGGCACACTGTACGGGGAGCCGGCCACCGAGGAGATCCCGGTGCGCGAGGTTCACCCGCACCGGCCGCTGTCACCCTACGGAGTGTCGAAGAAGGCGGCCATCGACTACCTGGTGTGCTACCGGGAGCTCCACGAGGTGGAGTTCTGCGCCCTGGCCCTGGCCAACGTCTACGGCCCACGCCAGGACCCGCACGGCGAGGCGGGCGTGGTCGCCATCTTCGCCGACCGGGTGGTGCGTGGCGAGCCCGTCACCGTGTACGGCGACGGCGAGCAGACACGGGACTTCGTGTTCGTCGACGACGTGGTCGATGCGTTCGTCCGTGGCGCCGAACGAGGCGGAGGTCTGGTGCTCAACATCGGCACCGGGACCGAGGTGTCGGTCAACGAGCTCGCCGGCGCCATGGGAGGCGCCGCCGGGGCGGAGGTGCAGGCGGTGCACGCCCCGCCGCGGCCGGGCGAGCTCCGGCGCAGTGCGCTGGACCCGGGCCGAGCGGGCATCCATCTCGGCTGGCGGTCCTGGACGGACCTGCAGACCGGAGTCGCTGCCGTCCTCGACCACGTGCGCAGCGCCGGCAGCGTCTGACACAAGTGCTGCCGAGGGCGGCGGCGAGGGCGGCGGGGACACCAGTGCCCCTGCGGGAGCGGCGCGCCAGCACGGTTGCCTGGATTCCGGCGGAGCTCCGGGGACCGGGGTGGTCTCGGCGGACCGGGGTGAGACGGTTGCCGGCACGGCCCCGGTGGGCGGGGTGGCCTCAGGAGATTGGGTGGTCTCGGCGGACCGGGGTGAGGCGGTTGCCTGCCTGCCTGCCTGCCTGCCTGCCTGCCTGCCTGCCGGCACGGTCTCAGCGGAAGAGGTCGTCAGCCGGTGACCGCACGATCTCGGCGGCGACCGACGACCGTCGGAACAGGGCGGGATCCACGCCGCGCACGATAGCGGCGGCGATGCCGGTGGCCTTGCCCATCACGAGGTCGGCGGCGCCGGCGATCTCGTCGGCCACGCAGATCTCGGTGGCGACCAGCGGGCGGCCGAGCGCGTCGTGCTCGCCGCGCAGGTCGACGACGGCGGCCACGCCGGCGCAGCCGATGGCGATATCGGTGACGCCCTGACGCCAGGCGCGCCCGAAGGTGTCCGACACGATCACAGCCACCTCGACACCCGAACGGGCGCGAATGCCGTCGCGCAGGCGCCGGGCCGAGCGGTCCGGGTCGACGGGCAGCAAGGCGGCCCATCCGTGTGCGACGTTCGACATGTCGACCCCGGCATTGGCGCACACAAAGCCGTGCCGCGTCTCGGTGATGACGAGATCGCCCCGTCGGCGCAGCACCCGCACCGACTCGGACTCCGCCAGCCGCCGCCGGGCGGCGGGATCCGACTCGTCGACCGGGACCAGGCGACCCTCGGCCTTGGACACCACCTTCTGCGTGACGACCAGGACGTCGCCGTGCCGAAGGGGTGCACACGACGCCAGGATCCCGGCGAGGTCGTCGCCCGGTCGGATCTCGCCGATACCTCGGACGGGCAGCACCTGCAGGGCGCCGGTCTCGGGGGCCAGGTCCACGGGGGCTGCGGGGTCGGTCGGCGCGGCGGGGGTTGCGGGGGGCGCGAGGTCCGGTGGAGCTGCCGGGCCCAGTGGGTCGGTCGGCGCCGCGGGCCCAGCGGGGGCTGCCGGTCCGGTCGACGATGCTGGGTCAGCCGGCATCGAGCACCACCCGGGCCAGCGCGGTCGCGGCATCGACATCGTGCATGACCGTCGGTGCGACGATGCACCGGAGGCCGGCAGCGGTGACCGCCGGAGCGTCGGCGGCATCGACGTCGTCGATGACAAGAGTGGCGGCGATATCGCGGTAGAGGCTGGCGATACCGGCGCCGGTGGCGTCGTGGCCGAGCTCGCGCAGCAGACGGTCGGCCGGACCTTTGAGCGCAGCGCCCCCGACGAGCGGCGACACCGAGACGGTGTCTTCGCGGCGTGCTGCCAGCGCTGCTCGCACACCCGGGACGGCGAGGATCGGTCCGATCGACACCACCGGGTTCGACGGGCACACCACGATCCGGTCGGCGTCGGCGATGGCCGCCAGTACGCCGGGGGCCGGGCGGGCGACGTCGGCGCCGTCGAAGTGCACGGCAGCCACCGCCACGGCATGGCCCAGTGCGACGAAGTACTGCTGGAAGGCGACGTCGGTCCCGTCGGCCAGGGTCATGCGGGTCCGTACGGGGTCGTCCGACATGGGCAGGAGCGTGGCAGGGACGGCCATGCTCGACACCAGCTCGGACGTCACCTCCGAGAGCGTGGCGCCCTCGGCGAGGCGCTGGCTGCGGTACAGATGGGTGGCGAGGTCCCGGTCGCCGAGCCGGAACCAGGTGAGCCCGCCGAGGCGCTCCAGCTGCTCCATGGTCGTCCACGTCTCGCCGGCCAGCCCCCAGCCGCGTCTGTCGTCGGACCAGCCGGCCAGGGTGTAGGCCACCGTGTCGAGGTCGGGACTGACGTGCAGCCCGTGGAGCACGGTGTCGTCCCCGGTGTTGACGATTGCGGTCACGCTGCCCGGGGGTGCCGCGCGTACCAACCCCCGGAGCATGCGGGCGGCACCGACACCTCCGGCCAGCGCCGTGATCATGGGTGCGTCCCGAGCAGCGGGCGCCGACGACCGATGGGGCGAACGGCTGCGGGATGCGGCAGCGCGGCCGCGACCGCTGATCCCACAGCTGTGGACCGGGGCCGAGGTGCGTCACGCATGGGCCAACCCTAACGGGGTCGCCCGGTGCTGGCCGATCCGTGGTACCCGGCAGATGTGCAAGGCTCGTGCAGTGCACCAGCCCCAGCACGCCGTCGGCGGGGACCGCCCGCCGGCTTCGGCCGTCGCTGGCGGCCCAGGGCCGGCCGGCAGCGCCGCTGCCAGCCCGCTCGCCGTTGCCGTCGAAGCCACGGCCTTGCTCGGTGTGCAGACCGGTGTCGGGCGCTTCTGCCACCACGCGTTGGCAGCGCTCGCGGATCGGCCGGACCTGTCGGTGACGGCGTTCGCCGTCACGTGGCGCCGCCGGGGCCGGCTCGTTCCCGAGGTCCCCGCTGGCGTGGCGGCCCACCAGCGGGCCATGCCAGCACGGCCGTTGCACGCGGCCTGGGCCCGGTGGGGCTGGCCGCCGATCGAGTGGTTCACTGGACCGGCCGACGTGGTCCACGGCACCAACTTCGTGGTGCCACCCGCACGCCGGGCGGTGCGGGTGGTCACGGTGCACGACCTGACCACGGTTCGGTTCCCCGAGATGTGCGACACGGCCACGCTGGCGTTCCCCGCACTCGTCCGGCGCGCCGTGCAGGACGGCGCGTGGGTGCACACGCCGTCGGCGTTCGTGGCGGAGGAAGTGGTCGCCGAATTCGGGGCTGATCCTGGTCGCGTCCGAGCGGTCCACCACGGGGTGCCGGGCTCGCCGCCCCCCTCCGGACGGCGAGCCGCGGACCTGCTGGAGCTGCCGCCGAGCATCGCCCGCTACATCCTGGCGGTGGGCACGGTCGAGCCGCGCAAGGACTTCCCCGGGCTGGTCCGGGCCTTCGATCGCCTGGCCGCTGATCACCCGGACGTGGCGCTGGTGGTCGTCGGGCCCGACGGCTGGGGTGCCGGCGCGTTGCAGCGTGCCATTGCCACGGCCCGGTTCGGTTCCCGGGTCGTCCGCTGCGGCTACCTGGACGGTGCGGACCTGGCCCGCGTCCTGGCAGACGCCGCCGTCCTCGCCTACCCGTCGCGCTACGAAGGCTTCGGCTTTCCGCCGCTCGAGGCGATGGCGGCGGGCGTGCCGGTGGTGGCGACCGCGGCCGGTGCGATCCCCGAGGTGGTCGGCGACGCTGCGGTGCTCGTGCCGCCGGGCGACGATGACGCGCTGGCCGGCGCGCTCGTCGCTGTGCTCGATGACACGGGCATCGGCGTCATGGGGCCGGGCAGCACCGACCCCGGCACCGGCCCGGGCGCCGACGGACCGGATGGCGGCGGGCTCGGCGGGCTCATCGAGCGAGGCCGGCGCCGGGCGGCATCGTTCACGTGGGCGGCATGCGGAGCCGGGCTCGACGCGTTGTACCGGGACGGTGTCGCGTCATGAGGGTGGCGGCGGCGCGAGCAGCGGTGACCATGCACGTGCCGGCATTGGCACCGGCAGCACTGACGGCCTCGGCACCGGCACCGGCACCGGCCGCACTGGTGGCAGCTACGCGGGTACCGGCCGCTGGGGCTGCACCGGCTTCACCGGCCGCAGCGGCAGCAGAGGCCGAAGCGGCACGAGCACCGGCACGAGCAGTGGCGGCATCGGCGGCAGAGGCCCTGACCCCGGCGGCGCGACGGTGGCCGCGTTGAGGCGAGCAACCAGAGGAGCGCGCCCTGCGGTGGAGGTGTCGCTCGTCGTCGAGCAGCTGCGGCGCACCGTCCCCGGTGGCATCGGGACGTACTGCTCGGGTCTGCTCGCCGGGCTCGGCACGCTGGTGGCGGAGGGAACGGCGGTACCGGCGGTGGAGCTGGTGGCGTCCGCCACGCGTGAGCGCCCGGACCCGCTGACGTCGTGGGGGTTGCCTGTGCACGCCGTCGGGCTGGCGGGGCCGGTCCTCACCCGGCTGTGGGACCGGGGCAGTACCGCTGGTGTCCGCGGGTCCGTCGTCCACGCGTCGTCACTGGCAGCCCCGTCGGGGCGCGGGCGCGCCCTGGTCGTGACCGTGCACGACCTCGGCTGGCGTCAGGTCCCCGATGCCTACCCGCGGCGAGGCCGACGCTGGCACGAAGCGGCCTTCGCTCGGGCGCGAGCCCAGGCGCGCCGTCTGGTGGTCCCCTCGGTGGCGGTAGCCGATGCCGTGGTGGCGACGGGGGTGGATGCGGCGCGGGTGGTTGTCGTCGAGCACGGCGGGGACCACCTGCCTCCACCGGACCACGTTGCCACCGCAGCCCTGTTGCAGCGGCTCGGCGTCACCGGGTCGTTCATGCTGGCAGTCGGCACGCTCGAGCCTCGCAAGAACCTCGTTCGCCTGGTCGAGGCGCACCGGCGGGCCCAGGACCACCTGCCGGAGCCGTGCCCGCTGGTGATCGTCGGTCCTTCGGGCTGGGGTGGCGGGGTGCCTGGCGGTGGCGGGGTGCCTGGGGGTGACGGGGTGCCTGGCGGTGGCGGGGTGCCTGGCGGTGGCGCCGTCCTGGCCGGAGCGGTGCCGGCGCCGGTCCTGGCCGGTCTCTACCACCGGGCGTGCCTGCTCGCGTACGTGCCGCTGCTCGAGGGTTTCGGCTTGCCGCCGCTCGAGGCGATGTCGGCCGGAACGCCTGTGGTGAGCAGCCCGGTGCCGAGCACCGGCGGCGCGGCGCTCGAGGTCGATCCCACCGATGTGGCGGCCATAGCCGCCGCACTGGTCACGGTGGCGACCGACGACCGGGCTCGCGGGGACCTGGTGGCTGCCGGCCAGCGCCGCGCCGCGGCACGAACGTGGCGTGCGAGCGCGGAGGAGCACGTGGCGCTGTGGGCATCGCTCCAATGAGCGACGAGGAACCCAAGGTCGGAACCGAGCCCGGGTTCGATGGTGTGCAGCGGCCCGGGTTCGATGGTCCGTCCCTGGCCGTGTCCGTCGACGCCACCGCCGTTCCCGAGCGTCCGGTCGGGGCCGGTCGCTATGTCGTGGAGCTGGTCCGGGCGCTCGCCCGGCGCGACGACGTCCGACTGACGGTGTGGTGTCGCCGCGGCGACGCTGCACGTTGGGAGTCGCCTGGCCTCGCCGTCGTGCCGTGCGCACCTCCGTCGCGGCCGTCCCGCCTGGTGTGGGAGCAGGCCGGCCTGGCGAGAAGGCTGCGGACGGCCGGCGTGGCGGTGCATCACGGCCCCCACTACACGATGCCCGTCCTGTGCCCGGTGCCGTCGGTGGTCACCGTCCACGACCTGACGCTGGTCGAGCATCCCGAGTGGCACGAGCGCAGCAAGGTGGTCGTGTTCCGCCGGGCGATCGCTCTGGCTCGGCGCAGGGCCACGGCGATCGTCTGCCCCAGTGCAGCCACCGCCACCAGGCTGGCTGCCACCGGGGGGGCGTCCGGGCGCGTCTTCGTGGTGCCCCACGGGGTCGATCACGACCGGTTCGGGCCACACGAGGCCTGGCCCGGTGCGGACGCCGCCGCACTGCGCGGTGTCGGCGTGCGACCGCCGTACCTGTTGTTCCTCGGAACCTTGGAGCCTCGCAAGGCGGTGCCGGTCCTCGTCGACGCCTTCGACCGGCTGGCGGGCGTGCACCGGGACCTGACACTGGTCCTGGCCGGCGGGGCCGGGTGGGGGAGCGACGAGGTGGAGCGGTCAGTGGCGGCGGCCGTGCACCGGAGCCGGATCGTCCGTACGGGGTACGTTGCCGAGACAGCCGTCCCGGCGCTGCTGCGTCGGGCGGCTGCTGTCTGCTATCCGGCCATCGAGGAGGGTTTCGGGCTGCCTGCGCTCGAAGCGGCTGCATGCGGCACCCCGCTGGTCACGACGGCCGGATCGGTGATGGCCGAGATGGTAGGCGATGCCGCCGTGCTGGCCGAGGCCGGCTCGGCCCCGTCGGTGGCAGCGGCGCTCGCCGTCGCTCTCGCCGGTGGCGCCGACGGGGAGCGGCGGCGCGCCGCTGGATTGGCAGCAGCGGCAGAGCGGACCTGGGCCGCCAGCGCGGCCGGTCACGTGGAGGCGTACCGCTGGGCGGCCGGCCGGCAGCCTCCCAGGGCCGGCGGCACCTGACCGGGCGGGCGGCATCGGCGGGGCCGATGGCGTGGCGGCAGTACCCGGCCGAGATGGCGTCGGCGTTCGAGCCCCGGGGGGTGACCGGCTTTCCCCGTGTGTCGCGGCAGGCCCTAAGGTTCGGGCGTGCGAGCGTTCGTCACCGGCGGCAAGGGATTCGTAGGTGCCTGGTTGGTGCAGCATCTTCGTGCGTCGGGCGACGAGGTGGTGGCGGTCGACCGCGACGTCGACGTCACCGACGCCGCTGCCGTGCGTCGAGCGCTGGTTGGAGCCGAGCCCGACGCCGTCTACCATCTCGCCGCCTTTTCACACGTTGGGCGGTCGTGGGACGACCGGACGGCGGTCGTGTCGGTCAACACCGTGGGCACCGCTGCCGTGCTCGACGCCTGCCTGCGGTGTCCGAGACCGCCCCGGGTGCTCGTGGTCAGCTCTGCCGAGGTCTACGGCGAAGTGCCCGCGCAACGCCAGCCGATCGACGAGGACCAGCCGATGCGGCCGGTGACGCCGTACGCGGCCAGCAAGGCGGCGGCCGAGCTGCTGGCGGTGCAGGCCAACCTGGGCGAGGGCCTGCCGGTGATCCGGGTGCGACCGTTCAACCACATCGGGCCGGGCCAGGCGGACAGCTTTGTGGTGCCGGCCCTGGCGGCCAGGATCGTCGCGGCCCAGCGAGGCGGCAAGGGCGAGATGCCGGTGGGGAACCTCTCCGCACGTCGTGACCTGACCGATGTGCGCGATGTGGTGCGCGCCTATCGCATGCTGATGGCCGGCGGGGGTGAGCCGGGGGCTGTGTACAACGTCTGCAGTGGGAGAGCCGTGGCCATCGAGGAGATCGCCGGTCGCCTGCTCGAGCTGGCCGGGGCGTCGCTCGAGCTGCGGCCCGATCCCGACCTGATGCGACCGGTCGACGTGCCAGTGGTCCAGGGTGATGGCACTCGGTTGGCCCGTGCCACGGGGTGGGGACCGATCGTGGGGCTCGATGCCACGTTGGTGGACGTCATCGAGGAGCAGCGCCAGCGAGCCTGACGGCGGTGGTGTGAACCCACCGAGCGGTGCTGCATGCGGGATCGAAGCCGGCGAGCCTGGTGCCGGCAGCGCCCCGGGCCGTCCGGCGACGCCGAGCGGCCCGGGGCGGCGGACGATCAGGCAGCGCCCCGCCGGACGCGGGCACGGAGCTGCTGACGGGCGGTTCGTGCCTGCTCGCGAGCCTGTTGGACGGCGTCGCGAGCGACGGCTGGCAGGTGGCCCTCGAGCGGCTCCACCAGGGTCTCGAGCCGGGTGATCATCGCCTCGACGGCGCTGTCGACCTCGGTCAAGGCCCGGCTGAGCTCGCCCGGCAACTCACCGAGGCGCTCGAGCCGCTGTTGCAGAACGGTGCCGGCGCCGGCCAAGTCGGCGAGGCGCTCGATGCGCTCCTGCACGGTGGTCCCGGCGCCCGTCAGGCGTTGGGCCAGATCGTGGCGGTGCACCTGGGCCTTCTGAAAGCCGAGCACGCCGAGCCCGACGGCGACGTAGGCGGCGTCCCTGGCAGTCTTGGACACGTCTTCGGCGATGGTGCGTCGGTCGATCATGGGGTCCTCCTCGGGAATGGTGGGATGGGGGCCGGGCCCGATGCGACGGACCCGGGCATTGGGCCGGATCGCCGCCGGGGGCGATCCGGCGGTGCTGCGGCGCACGTGTGGGAGCCACCGGCTCTCTGCTAGCTACTGTACACGTTGCTGCTAACTCTTGCAAACATGTGCATGCCGCTCGTGCCCGCTAGCCTCGTTGCCTTGATGACGACGCGCACCTCGCCACTGGCGCGCTCTTCCCCCGCACCGGCTGCCCCCGGGACGGCTCCGTGACGGATCCGGCCGGTGACGGCTCGGTCGTCGGTGCTCCGCCGGTGGTGGCCGTCGTCGTCACCAGGGACCCCGGCCCATGGTTTGAGGAAGCGCTGGCCGCTGTGGCCGGCCAGGACTACCCGGACCTGTCGGTGCTGGTGCTGGACGATGGCAGCGCCGAGGACCCGACGCCGCGGGTGGCAACGGTGGTGCCAGGTGCCTTCGTCGCGCACCTGGACGGCCACCAGGGATTTGCCGCCTGCGCCAATCGCGTGCTCGAGATGGTGCAGGGAGCATCGCATCTGCTGTTCCTGCACGACGACGTCGCCCCCGACTGCGGCGCGGTGCACGTCCTGGTGGAGGAGGCGTTCCGATCCAATGCCGGTATCGTGGCGCCCAAGCACGTCGGGTGGCATGACGACCGCAAGCTGCTCCACGTCGGGCTGACCGTCGACACAGGCGGGGCCGTGGTCGACAGCGTCATCCCCGGCGAGCTGGACCACGGCCAGCACGACACCGTGCGCGACGTGTTCGCCGTTCCGGGCGGGTGCGTGCTCGTCCGCGCCGACCTCTTCGAGGAGCTGGGCGGGTTCGACCCGGCGATCTCGGCCATGGGGGAGGACCTGGACCTCTGCTGGCGGGCGCACGTGGCCGGCGCCCGGGTGGTGATGGCCCCCGTCGCACGTGTGCGCCACCTCGAGCCACTGGCCGGTGGCGCTCGCCCTCTTGCCGATGTCGCCGGGGACGCCGTCTCGCTCCAGCACCTCCAACGCCGCCATGAGCTGTACGCGCTGCTCAAGTCGTCCACTGCGCTCCACCTGCTTCGCGTGCTGCCACAGCTGGTGCTGCTGTCGGTGGCCGAGATCGTGGTGGCCCTGGCTACGGGGCACCGGCACCGGGCTGGCGCGGTCGTCCACGCCTGGCAGTGGAACCTCCAGCACCTGGCTGGGATCCGACAGGCGCGCGCCGAGGTGAGCGCCCACCGGCGGCTGTCCGATGGCGATCTGCGCAAGCTGCAGGTGCGGGGCAGCGCCAGGATGACGACCTACCTGCGGCGGGCGGTGACCTACGGCCTGCATGTGGCGCACCTCGATGCCGAGACGATGGCGGCCCAGCCTGGTGCACACGCCCTCGCCGACCTGACCCAGGGTTCGCGAAGCGCAGACGCCAGCGGCGCTGTCGGTGCCGACGCGGCTCCGTGGACCGGTGCCGGCACGACCGGGCGCCTGCGCCGTCAGGGTGCTGGTGGCCGCGACAGCCACGACGACTGGACCCCGGTCGTGCCGGCGACGGATGCCGGAGCGGATGGCGGAGCCGAGGACGGCCGGACCGCTGGCCCCGACGGCGGTGCCTCCTCGGTGCCCGGTGGCACCGGGAGCATCGTCGGGGACGGGGTGGCCGGCACGCCGGCGGAGGGGCGAACCGGGCCGGGGCGGCTTCCGCATCGCCTGCTCGGGGTCGTGTCCCTGGCCAAAGGTGACGTCCCAGGACTGCGGCCATCGTCTCGCCAGCCAGGCCGGTCGACCTCGGCTGGGCGGCCCGCCGACGCCAACCGCGCGCTGCGGGTGCGTGCCCTGGTGTGGTCCGCTGTGGTGATCGTGCTCCTGTACGGGTCCCGGTCGCTCCTGGCGTCGGGCTTCCCCGCTGTCGGGCAGCTCCTGCCGGTCCCGTCGTGGGGTGCCCTGTGGCACGGGTTTCTCTCCGGGTGGCATCCGATCGGCGTCGGCTCGACCGCGCCGGCGAGCCCCGGCCTGGTGGTGCTCGGCGTCCTCACCACCGTGCTCGCCGGGGCGGTGGGGTTCGTACAGACCGTGGTCGTGCTCGGGTGCCTGCCGGTGGGTGCGTGGGGAGTTTCCCGGCTGATGCGCAACAGCGGCTCGTCCCGTGCCCGGATCGTCGCCACCGTCGTCTACCTGGCGCTGCCGTTGCCGTACGACGACCTGGCCACCGGACGCTGGACGGACCTGCTCGTGTACGCGGCGGTTCCCTGGATCTTGGCCATCCTGGCCCGGTCCGCGCGCTTCGAGCCGATGGTCCGGCCTGCCGGGCTCGGCGACGCCAGCATGGCCCGGCGCTGGCGGAGCGGGCCGGTGGGGAACGTGGTCACCCTGGGGGTGGTCGAGGCCGTGGTCGGCTCGCTCGCCCCGCAGGTCATGGCGGTCACCGTGGTGCTCGCCGCCGGTTTGGCGCTGGGTTCGCTCGGTGTCGGAGGCTGGGGCTCGGCCCGGGCAGCCGGCCGGCTGCTCGTCGTCTCGGCTGGTGCCGTCGCCGTCGCCCTGGTCCTGCTGGCTCCGTGGTCGATCGGGGTGTTGGCCGGCGCCAGCCGCTGGCTGGTGCTGTTCGGCCCTCCGGGAGCTGCCGGCCCTGGGCTCGGCGCGCTCCTGCGCCTGTCGGTCGGGCCCGTTGGCGACACACCCCTCGCCTACGCCGTGGTGGTGGCGGCGGCGCTGCCCCTCGTCGTCGGCAACCGGTGGCGTCTGGCGTGGGCGACGCGCCTGTGGGCGGTCGCCCTGGTGGCTTGGATCGTGGCGTGGGCCGTGGGGCGTGGCTGGACCGGCGCCGTCGCAGTGCCGGTCGGCGCCCTCCTGGCGCCTGCCGCGCTGGCCGTGGCCGTGGCGATCGGTCTGGGGGTGGCGGCGCTCGAGGCCGACCTTCCCGGCTACCGGTTCGGGTGGCGCCAGGGGCTGTCGGTGGTGGCGGGGCTGGCCATCGCCGTCGGGATGCTGCCTGTCTTCGGTGCGGTCACGAGCGGGCGCTGGGACCTCCCACCGTCGGGTTGGCGCCAGGCGACAGCGTTCATGGAGCAGCACCAGCGTCCCGGCCAGTACCGGGTGCTCTGGCTCGGAAGCCCAAGCGTGCTCCCCGGTTCGCCGTGGATGGTCCAACCTGGTCTCGGGGCGGTGCTGACCGACGGCCCCGTTCCAGATGTCACCGCCATGGCGGCAGCCCCGGCGCTGGCGCCGCTGGCACCGGTGGTTGCCGCCATCAGGCGGGCCGAGCGCGGCGACACGGTGCAGCTCGGGCAGGCGCTGGCGCCGTTCGCTGTCCGCTACGTCGTTGTCGCACAGTCCCTGGCACCCACGCTGCTCGGGTACGTGTCGAGTGTCTCCGCGCCCGTGCCCGCCAGTTTGCTGGTGGGCTTGAGCCGGCAGATCGATCTGCAGGCCACGAGCGGCGAGTCCGGGTACTCGGTGTACGCCGATCCGCTGGCTGTCCCCGAGCGGGCGGTCGCCACGCCGGGCTCGTCGGTGTCACCGTCGGCATCCGCGGGCCACTGGCACGCTGTCCTCCCCGGTCCGGCTGGGGCCGGCTCCTACACCGGGGTCGTTCCGGCCGGGACGCTGCGCGTCGACGCCGCGCCGGCATCGTCGTGGGTGGCGACCGGTCCCCACGGCCGGATCGTGCCGACCCAGGTGAGCGGTGGCGGTCCCGGGGCGACGTATGCCGTGCCCCGACAGCAGACGGTCACCGTCGCCTGGGCCGGATCGTGGGTTCACGGGCTCGCTGTCCTGGTGGAGGCCCTGCTGTGGGTCCTGGCTGTCGCTGCCATCGCCGGTCGGCGCTGGTGGCTCGACTGGTGGCTTCAGGCCTGGCGCCGACGGCACGCAGCAGCGGAGCCACTGCCGAACCGCACGCGGGCAGATCTCGCAGGAGCGGTGCCCGGGCGGACGACTGCACCTGGCCCAGTGGTGACGGAAGGGCCTGCGGTGGCAGGGGAGCGCGAGGTCGCCGAGCACCGGCCTGCGGGGGTGCCAGTGGCAGGGGAGCCCAAGGTCGCCGCACGCCGGCCCGAGGGGGTCTCGGCGGCCGGAGCGTCCGCCGAGACCGATGCACCGGACCCGGGCCAGCACCCTCCGACGGTCTCGCCGGGCCCGCCAGCGCCGGCTGGCCGGCGCAGTCCTCGTCGAACTCAGGTGGCGCCGTGACCCTGGCGGTGCGCCGTGCGTCGATCATCGCTGCGGTCGTCGCCGTCCTACTGGCGGTCTCCCTGGCGAACGGTGCCATCGGCCGGGCTTCCCCGGTCGGGCCCGCACCCGCGTCGTTCGTGTCGGCGAGCGCAGTCGTCCCCGCCGGTGCCGGGACGTCGTCGTGGTTCTGTGCCGGGGGGTCGGGACCGCAGGCCGGAGGGGAGGAGACGGTCGTCATCGTCAACTCGACCGCAGCTCCCGTCCACGGCACGGTGACGGCCATCCCGAGCAGGGGCGCATCGCGATCGGTCGCTGTGACCGTTCCCGCCGGGGGGATGTGGAGCGTGGTCCCGGCGCAGGTGGCACCGGGACCGTGGGTGTCGGCCGCAGTCGAGATGGACCAGGGCGGGGTGGGTGTGGAGGAGACGGTGGCCACGCCGCTGGGTTGGGCGGAGACGCCCTGCTCGTCCTCGACTGCGTCGAGCTGGTATTTCGCCTCGGGCTCGACGGCAGGGAACGACGGGGTCGCCCTGTCGGTGCTGAACCCCGGTGTCACCGCCGCAGTGGTGGACACCTCGTTCGCCACCGCGTCCGGAGCGGTCCTGCGACCGGCGGCGTACCAGGGTGTCACCGTTGCGCCTGGATCGCTCGTGATCGAGTACGTGAGCGATCACGACGAAGGCGATCCCTCGTTCGCCACGACGGTGACCGCCGTCTCGGGGAGCGTGGTGGCGGCCGAGCTGCAGTCGTACACCGCTGCCGGCCACACGGGCGTTGCCCTGGAGACAGGGGTCCCCCAGCCGTCGACGAGCTGGTCGTTCCCGCTCACCGAGGAGATCTCCGGCGGCGTGGTGCGCTTCCACGTCTACGATCCCGGTGGTCGGCCCGCCCGGGTCTCGATGTCCGTCGGGTTCGCCCAGGGATCGGCGTCACCCATGACGGTGACTGTTCCCGCCGGGCTCGCCACCACCATCACCACCGAGCGCCAGTCGCGCCTGCCCGTCGGCACCCCGTACTGGGTACGGTTCACGAGCGCCGACGGCGTCGGGGTGGTGGTCGCTCGCGAGGTCCAAGGACCGTCGGGGGGACCAGCGCCGGTCCACGGGCTCGTCCTGGGTGCGCCGGCCGGGTCCGACCGGTGGCTGCTGCCTTCGATCACCGGACCTGGCACGTCACCCTGGGGATTTGCCGTCGTCGACCTGGCCGGCCATCCCGTGTCGGTCCGGGTGTCGTCCGCCGCCGTGGCGGCAGGGTCGGCGCCGGTATCGGGATCCTTCGTGGGGCCGTTCACCGTCGACCCGTCGGCACCCCGGATCTTCGCAGCGGCACCGCCGTCGCCCATCGGGCTGGCGCCGATCGTGGTCGCCGCGACCGGGCCGATCGCCGTGGAGCTGGACCCCGAGCCGGTTGCCGCTCCGGGTGTGGTGGAAATTCCGGCGATGCCGATCGGCTGACCCGGTCGTTGGCCCCTGACCCTTGCCCCTGGCCGCAGCGCACGGAGCGGAGCATGGTCCGTCGTGCCTGCCGGACCCGTCACCAGGGTCGGCGGTACCCGTGGCGGCCACGCTTCCTCGTCGCCGCCCGTCCCCCGACGTGCGGACCACCGCCGAATGGATGCACCTGTCGGGCGGGCTCTCGGGCTGCGGCGGGCGTGCGTTCGGGAAGAGGGGGATGCGGCAGCCGGGCATGCCCGGCGAGCGCTCAGCCTGCCTCGGGTCCAGGGGGTGTGGCCGGGTGCGCGTCAGGAGAGAAGGTGGGGACCTTGGCCGTGCCGTTGCGGTGGACCGGAGCACCATAGGCGGTATCGACCAGCTTCCCCACCTCTTGGCCGTCGAGCGTTTCGCGCTCGAGGAGCCCGCGGGCGACGGCGTCGAGCCCGCCGCGGTGGCGGCCGAGGAGCTCGAGGGCTCGCTGCTCCTGCTCCCGGAGGATCTTGGCCACTTCTGCGTCGACGACTCGGGCTGTGTCCTCGGAGTAGTCGCGCGAGTGCATCAGGTCCTCGCCCAGGAAGACCATTCCCTGGGAGCCCCAGGCCATGGGCCCGAGCTCTGCGCTCATGCCCCACTCGCGCACCATCTTCCGGGCCAGCTCGGTGTTGCCGACCAGGTCGTTGCTGGCACCGGTCGACAGGTCGCCGTACACGATCAGCTCGGCTGCCCGGCCGCCCATGCGGACGGCGAGCGAGTCTTCGATGACCTCGCGGGGATAGATGTGGCGCTCCTCGATCGGCAGCTGCTGGGTCACACCCAGCGCCATGCCGGTCGGCAGGATCGTCACCTTGTGGACCGGGTCGGCGTGCTCCAGGACGTAGGCGAGCACCGCGTGCCCGCCCTCGTGGAAGGCGACGCGCTCCTTCTCCTCGTCGGAGAGGACCAGGCTCTCGCGGCGCTGGCCCATGAGCACCCGGTCGCGAGCTGCTTCGAAGTCCACCATCTCGACCTGCACCGCTCCGCGCCGAACCGCGTGGAGTGCCGCCTCATTGACGAGGTTGGCCAGGTCGGCGCCGCTCATGCCCGGGGTGCCGCGGGCGACCAGCTCCAAGTTGACGTCCGGACCGACCCGCTTGTCCTTGCAGTGGACGCGCAGGATGGGCAGTCGCTCGTCGAGGTCGGGGAGCGGCACCACGATCTGCCGGTCGAAGCGGCCGGGCCGCAGCAGCGCCGGGTCGAGGATGTCCGGCCGGTTGGTGGCGGCGATGATGACCACGCCTTCGGTCGGATCGAACCCGTCCATCTCCGAGAGCATCTGATTGAGGGTCTGCTCCCGCTCGTCGTGCCCGCCACCCAGACCGGCGCCGCGCTTGCGCCCGATCGAGTCGATCTCGTCGACGAAGATGATGGCCGGCGCCTGCTTGCGGGCCGTCTGGAAAAGGTCGCGCACCCGGCTGGCACCGACCCCCACGAACATCTCCATGAAGTCCGAGCCGCTCACGGACATGAACGGGACGCCGGCCTCGCCGGCGACGGCGCGCGCCAGGAGCGTCTTGCCTGTTCCCGGAGGGCCGACGAGCAGGATCCCCTTGGGGATCCGCGCGCCGACGTCCCGGAACCTGCCCGGGACCTTCAAGAAGTCGACCACCTCGCTGATCTCGATCTTGACGCCGTTGTAGCCGGCGACGTCGGAGAACGTGGTGCGGGGACGCTCGGTCGTGTAGAGCTTGGCTTTGGACCGGCCGATCGACATGATCCCGGACATCTGGCCTTGGGCTCGGCGCGAGAACCACATGAAGATGCCGAAGAGGAAGACGAGCAGCAGGATGGTGGGCAGCCACGTCGCCCAGGCGCTCTGGGTCGGGGTGAGGTACCTGGCCGGGATCCCCGACAGCAGCTGCAACTCGGTGCTGGTCAACGGGGACGGCCCGTTGACGGTGTAGCTCTGGCCGCTGGTGAGCTTGCCGGTGATCACGCCGGTGTTGTTGTCGACGGTGGCGGACCCGATCTTGTGGGCGTGGACGTCGCGGACGAACTCCGGGTAGCTGACGCTGGTCACGGTCGACTTGTGGAGCAGCTGGGGGACGATGACGACGGCGATGAGCGCCAGGACGAGCAGCGCGAGCACCCAACGCCAGCTCTTGTCACCGCCGGGACCGGGACGGGTGGGCCCGCCCGGTCCGGCCATCGGTGGACGACCGCCGCGGCGGTCCGGTGTGGGCACAGGCATCACCCCATGGTATGTCCTGGCGGCAGGGCTCCAGGTCGCGGCCTCCCAGGTCGTTGGGGTGCCAGGGCAGCGCTGGTGAACAGGTCGGGGGTGGGTCGGGGGGCGGCAGGGGAAGCGGCGGCGCTCTCGGTAACCTGAGCCGGTGGTGACGGGTGATCGTTGGCGCAGGCAACCGGGGCTGGCGGCGGAGCCACCTGCGGGCGCGCCGCTGCCGCAACGGCCCGGCGACACGCCGGCCCCCGACCCGGCGGACAGGCCCCGGCCATTCGATGACCGCCCGCCGTTCCATGTCGCCGACGCTGTGACCTGGCTGTTCCTGGCTGCCGCCGGCTTCGTGGTGGGGCAGGTCCTGGCGCTCGTGCTCCTGGCCGCCGTGGCGGCGTCGATCGGCCAGCTCGGCCACGTGGCGCACCTCAGCGCAGAGGCGACCCCGCCAGCGTGGGTGGTCGTGTGCGGGCTGGTCGGTCTGTGGACCGGGTTCGTCGGCGCCGTGGTGCTGGCCAGCCGGCTGCGGGGCACGGGCCGGGTCGTCCAGGACATGGGGCTCCGGTTTCGCCGGTCGGACCTGCTGGTCGGGCCGCTGGCCGGTGTGGGGTCGCAGCTCGTGCTGGTGCCGCTGCTGTACCTGCCGCTCGAGCAGTTCATCCCGAACCTGCAGCACCGGCTGTCGGCCCCGGCGAAGCATCTCACCGGCGGGTTCCCGGGGGCCGACCTGGTCGTCATCGGGGTGCTGACGGTCCTGGTGGTGCCCGTGGTCGAGGAGCTGTTGTTCCGGGGGGTCGTGCTGGCGGCCTTCGTCCGCCTGTTCGGCCGCGCCGGGCGGGTGGTGGGCCCCGTCCTCGCCGTCGGGTGCACCGGTGTCCTCTTCGGCCTCGCCCACGCGGAGACCCTGTCGCTTCTGGGTCTGGCCGCCTTCGGCATCGTGCTGTCGGTGCTCGCCTACCGCACCGGCCGTCTCGGGCCTGGCATCCTCGCCCATGGCGCCTTCAACCTGGTGGCCGTGATCTCCGTGGCGCACCAGGGGGCGAGCGTCCACCTGTGGTGACAGGCACCGCCGACGCTCGGGCACGGCGCCCGGTGGCGCCACGGAGCGGGCCTGGCCGGCGTTCCGCCCGACCTCGCCACGGTCGGACAGCCCGGCACAGCCGGGTGCGCCCGCCGGACGTCGGCTGGTGGTGGCCACGGCGCTGGCCGCGGGTGCCCAGTGTCGCCACCGGTGTCGCCGTCGCCGGTGCGGTTGCCGTCGTCGTGTGGCAGCTCGACCCCCGCCTGCTGCTGTCGGGAACCCTCACCACCGGGGGTGACATGGGAGCGCACGTCGCCACGGTGGGGTTCCTGCGCACCTCGCTGCTGCCGCACGGCCACCTGACCGGGTGGGACCCGGGCTGGTACGACGGCTTTCCGCTCTATACCTTCTATTTCCCGCTCCCTGACCTGCTGGGAGCCCTGGCCGGCGACGTCATCGACCCGAACGTGGCGTTCAAGCTGGCGACGGCGCTCGGCTCGGTGTGCCTGCCGGTGTCGGCCTGGGCTTTCGGCCGGTTGGCCGGCCTGGAACGACCCCGCCCGGCGGTGCTGGCCGCCGCCACGCTGCCGTTCCTGTTCGACCAGACGTTCACCATCGACGGGGGGAACCTCTATTCGACGATGGCCGGCGAGTACGCGTTCTCCATGGGGCTGGCCCTCGCCCTGGTCTTCCTCGGCCTGTGCCTGCGAGGCATGCGGACCGGGCGTTCTCGCGCCACGGCGGCGGTCGTGCTCGGGGCGGCTGCGCTCTGCCACCTCGTGCCCACCATGTTCGCCGTGGCCGGTGCGGTCGTCGTGCTGATCGTGAGCGGCCCTACCCGCCGACGGTTGTGGTGGATGGCGTCGACCGGTGTGGTGGGTGGGGCCCTGGTGGCTTTCTGGGCCGTGCCGTTCGTGTCCCAGATCGCCTACACGACCAACATGGGGTGGCACGACGTGCACACCTATCTGACCATGTTCGCCCCCGGGACGGGGCTGTTCCATGGCGACCGGTGGGTGCTCTGGCTCGCCGGGGCCGGCATGGTGACCGCAGCCGTCCAGCGGCGCCGGCCCGTGCTGGTGCTGGTGGTGCTGGGCTGGCTGGCGTTCGCCCTGGTCGTCCTCGACCCCGTCGGCGCCGTCTACAACGCCCGGTTCCTCCCCATGTGGTGGATCGCCGCGTACCTGGTCGCCGGGTCGTTCGTAGCCGAGGTCGGCGTGCTCGCGGCTCGGGGCTGGCGCCGGGTCCGCCGGTGGCCGACCGGGAGGTTCGCTCCCGGAGCGGTGGGTGTGCCCGTGGCGGCGCTGGCGGCGGCGGTCCTGGTGGTGCTGCCCCCTCTCTACCCGACGACCGCAGCCGACTTCCACGTCGCCCAGAGCTCGGTGCCGTCGTGGATCCGCTGGGACTACTCCGGCTACCAGGCCAAAGCGGGGTGGCCCGAGCTGCGCGGCGTTGTCGGCATGGTCGACCGCACGGTGCATCGCGTCGGATGCGGCCGGGTCATGTGGGAGTACAGCCCGACGCTCGACCGGTTCGGCACCCCGATGGCGCTCATGCTCCTGCCCATGATGACCGGCGGGTGCGCCGACACGCAGGAGGGGCTGCTGTTCGAGTCGTCCGCCACCACGCCGTACCACTTCGTGGACCAGGCAGAGCTGTCGGCCGCCCCGTCGGAGGCGCTGGCCGGCCTGCCCTACCCTCGGGCACCCGACGTGGCGGCCGGGATCGCCCACCTCCAGCTGCTCGGCGTCCGCTACTTCCTGGCGTCGTCCCCGGTCGTGGAGACCCAGGCCGCAGCAGATCCGGCACTGTCCCTGCTGGCCACCAGCGGGCCGTGGCACACGCCGTACGACGGGCAGGTGCTGGACACGACCTGGGAGCTGTACCGGGTCCGCGGCGCGCCACTGGTGGCACCGCTGCTCCGCCAGCCTGCTGTGCTGACCGGGGTCGGCGCGTCGCAGGCGAGCTGGCTCCCTGTGGCCCTCCGGTGGTTCACCCATCCCGCCCGGTGGTCGACCGAGATGGTGGCCGGCGGCCCAGCCGCGTGGCCGCGCACCACCGGCCTCCGGTTCGCACCAGGCCGGCGACTACCTGCCGACCAGGTCACCGACGTGCGGATGGGAGTCGACACGGTGTCCTTCGACGTCAGCCGGCCCGGCGTCCCCGTCCTGGTCAAGGTCTCCTACTTCCCTACCTGGCACGCGACGGGGGCGACGGGTCCCTGGCGCGCGGAGCCGAACCTGATGGTGGTGGTGCCGACCAGCCGGCACGTCGTGCTCAGCACTGGCGCCACGCCGGTCTCGACGGCTGGCCTGGTCCTGTCGGCGGTCGGGTTGGCGGCCCTCGGCATGCTGGTCGTCCGCCGCCGCTCGCTCGCCGTCGTCTGACACCGTCGCCCGCTAGGGTGAGGTCGCCATGAGCGCTCTCGACGCCATCTTCAAGGCCTACGACGTCCGCGGCATCGTGCCCGACCAGCTTGACGCCCGCATCGCCAGGGCGGTGGGCTGGTCCTTCGCTACCTTCTCGGGGGCTCCGCGGCTGATCGTGGGTCGGGACATGCGGGAGTCCGGGGTGGAGCTGTCCGCGGCCTTCATCGACGGGGCCCGGCAGGCGGGTGCCGGGGTGGTCGATATCGGCCTGGTCTCGACCGACCTGCTCTATTTCGCCTCGGGGCACATGGACGCTCCCGGGGCCATGTTCACCGCCTCGCACAACCCGGCGGCGTACAACGGCATCAAATTCTGCCTGGCCGGCGCCAGCCCGGTGGGTGAAGAGTCCGGCCTCGGCGCGATCCGGGACCTGGCGGCGGAGGTGCTCGCCGGGTTGCCCGAGGACGGCGCCAGCGCCAGGGGGACGTTGGAGCAAGCGGATCTCGTCGACGCGTATGCCGCCCATGTGCACTCGTTCGTCGACGTATCGGCGCTCCGGCCGCTGCACGTTGTGGCGGACACGGCCAACGGCATGGGGGGACTGGTCGTCCCCCGGGTGCTCGCCGGCCTGCCGATCCGGCTCGAGGTGCTCTATGGCGAGCTCGACGGAAGCTTTCCGAACCATCCGGCCGACCCGATCCAGCCCGAGAACCTCCGGGACCTGCAGGCTGCCGTCCTCGACCGGGGAGCGGACATCGGACTTGCCTTCGACGGGGATGCCGACCGGGTGTTCCTGGTCGACGAGCTTGCTCAGCCGGTGTCGGGCTCGTTGACCACGGCGCTGGTGGCCCAGGCCATGCTGGCCGACCACCCCGGGTCCACCGTCCTGCACAACCTGATCTGCTCGCGGATCGTGCCCGAGACCATCGTGGCCGCCGGCGGCGTCCCGGTCCGGACGCGGGTGGGGCACTCGTTCATCAAGCAGGTCATGGCCGAGACCGGGGCTGTGTTCGGTGGCGAGCACTCCGGGCACTACTACTTCCGCGACAACTACCGCGCCGACTCGGGCATCATCGCGGCGATGGTCGTGCTCCAGGAGATGTCGAGGCGCGCCCAGCCCCTGTCCGAGCTGCTCGCGCCGCTGCGCCGGTACTGGGCATCGGGGGAGGTCAACACCGAGGCGGCAGACCCAGCCGGGACCGTCGAGGCGGTCGCAGCGCACCTGGCATCGGCCGGTGGCGTGGTCGACCGGCTCGACGGCCTCACCGTGGACAAGGGCGACTGGTGGTTCAACCTGCGCCCGTCGAACACCGAGCCGTTGCTCCGGCTGAACGTCGAGGCGTCGGAGGTCAGCTCCGGTGAACGGCACGTCGACGAGGTGCTGCATCTCGTCCACAGTCTTGCCCCGGCATCCGCATGACGGTCTGGCCCATGCCGGTGACAGCGCCGCACGCGCCGAGCGGCGACAGCTACCGGGGCTCAGCCATGCTGTGGACCGGCTGGGGGCGCCCAGGCGGCTTGAGCCAGCCGGTGCAGCGTGCGCATCTCGCCGACCCGGTTCGACACGCCGATGCGGTTCGACACGCCGGTGCGGTTCGACACGCCGGTGCGGTTCGACACGCCGGCCAGGCACGATACGAAGGACGGTCCCGATGACGCTCGACCCCATGCTCCTCGACGTGCTGGCCTGCCCCGAGGACAAAGGTCCCCTGCTGTACTTCGCCGACGAGCAGCGCCTCTACAATCCGCGCCTGCGTCGGAGCTACGCGGTCCGTGACGGCATCCCGGTGATGCTGGTCGACGAGGCGACGTCGGTCGACGCCGCCGAGCACGAGCGCCTGATGGCCCGGGCAGCGGCCGAGGGCATCCCGTCGACGATGGGTGCCAAGGATGGGGCCGGAGGCGAGCGGTGACGGCTGTCCCGGCTGCCGACGGGGTGCTCGACACGCTCGGCATGTTCGACGCCGCGGCCGGGTTGCCCGAGCAGGTGGAAGCGGCTGCCGCTGCTGCCAGGGGCCTCGCCGGGTTGCCCGATCGAGCGTACGTGGAGAACGTCGTGCTCCTCGGCATGGGCGGGAGCGGCATCGCCGGCGATGTCCTGGTCGCCGTGGCCGGACCGTTCCTGCCGGTGCCGGTGACCGTGGCCAAGTCCTACGACGCCCCGGAGTTCGTGGGGCGGGGCTCGCTCGTGTTCGCGGTGTCGTTCTCAGGGGATACCGAGGAGACGGTCGAGGCGGCGGGGGAGGCGTACGAGGCCGGCGCCGACCTCGTGGTCGTCACCACCGGTGGGGAGCTGGGCCGGCTGGCAGCGGACTGGGGCGCTCCGACCGTCGCCGTGCCCGACTCCATCCCGCAACCCCGTGCCGCCTTGGGTGCCATGGCAGTGCCCCCCCTGGTGGTGCTGGCGGAGATGGGTCTGTTCCCCGGCGCCGACGAGTGGCTCCGGCTGGCGGTGGAGCAGCTCCGGAGGCGTCGGGACCAGCTGATCAAGCCCGGCAGCACGGCGGCTGCGATCGCGGACGGGATCGGCCGCACCATCCCGCTGCTCCACGGAGCCCAGGCTGTGGGGGCGGCGGCGACGACGCGGTGGCGGGCGCAGATCAACGAGAACGCCAAGACGCCGGCGTTCGCCGCGGTGCACCCCGAGCTGTGCCACAACGAGATTGCCGGCTGGGGCCAGATGGGCGACATCACCCGCCAGGTGATGAGCCTCGTCAACCTCCGCCACGATGCGGAGCACCCGCAGGTGGCCCGCCGGTTCGAGCTGGTCGAGGAGATGCTCCGCGAAGCTGTGGGGACCGTCGTGTCGGTCCGGGCCGAGGGGGACGGCGATCTCGCCCAGCTGCTCGACCTGGTCTTGGTGGGTGATTTCGTGTCGCTGCACCTGGCCGTGGCAGCAGGGGTCGACCCCGGTCCGGTACCCGTCCTCACCGACCTGAAGCGGCGGCTGCGCTCCGGTTGACCCGCGCTGCTGCGCGGATCGGGACGCCCGGTGGCCTCGATGCCCCGGGCGGGCGCTGTGCGCCGGCCAGAACCGTGGGTGACGACGATCATGCAGAGATCCACAGGACCCGACGTGACAAGCAAAGGAGCTTCGATGAGCAGTGCCGCTGAGCGGCCCGCCTTCAAGGTGGCGGACCTGTCGCTGGCCGATTTCGGCCGCCGGGAGATCGAGCTGGCCCAGCACGAGATGCCGGGGCTGATGGCCATGCGGGCCGAGCTCGGCCCCGAGCAGCCCTTGGCCGGCGCGAGGATCACGGGGTCTCTGCACATGACCGTGCAGACGGCCGTCCTCATCGAGACGCTGGTGGCGCTGGGCGCCACGGTGCGATGGGCGAGCTGCAACATCTTCTCCACCCAGGACCACGCGGCGGCTGCTGTGGCCGTCGGACCGGGCGGCTCGGCGGCCGAGCCCGCCGGCGTGCCCGTCTTCGCATGGAAAGGTGAGACGCTTCAGGAGTACTGGTGGTGCACGCTTCAGGCCCTGCTGTGGCCAGACGGTGGCCCCAGCATGATCCTCGACGACGGTGGTGACGCAACCCTGCTGGTCCACCGAGGCGTCAGCATGGAGAAATCCGGTGTCGCCCCCGACCCGGGCTCGGCGTCGTCGGAGGAGGAGGCGGTGATCTTCGCCGTGCTGGCCCAGAGCCTGCAGGACGACCCGAACCGATGGACGTCGATCGCCGGTGGCATCCGCGGCGTGACGGAGGAGACCACCACCGGTGTGCACCGGCTGTACGAGATGCAGCGCCGGGGCGAGCTGCTCTTCCCCGCCATCAACGTGAACGACTCGGTCACGAAGTCGAAGTTCGACAACAAGTACGGCTGCCGTCACTCCCTGGTGGACGGCATCAACCGGGCCACTGACGTGCTCATCGGCGGCAAGGTGGCGGTCGTCTGCGGCTATGGCGACGTCGGCAAGGGGTGCGCGGACTCATTGCGCGGCCAGGGGGGTCGCGTCGTGATCACCGAGATCGACCCCATCTGCGCCCTGCAGGCCGCTATGGACGGCTACCAGGTGGCCACCTTGGAGGACGTGGTTGGCACCGCGGACATCTTCGTGACCGCCACCGGCAACCGTGACGTCATCACCGCCGCGCACATGGCGGCCATGAAGCACCAGGCCATCGTGGGCAACATCGGGCACTTCGACAACGAGATCGACATGGCCGGCCTGGCCCGGATCCCGGGGGTGCGCCGCGAGCCGGTCAAGCCGCAGGTGGACAAGTGGGTGTTCCCCGACGGGCACGCGGTGATCGTGCTGTCGGAGGGGCGGCTCTTGAACCTCGGGAACGCGACGGGTCACCCGAGCTTTGTGATGTCCAACTCGTTCACCAACCAGACCATGGCGCAAGTGGAGCTCTTTACGCACCCCGAGCGCTACGGCACCGAGGTCCACGTGCTGCCCAAGCACCTCGACGAAAAGGTCGCCCGGCTGCACCTCGACGCGCTTGGCGTGCGCCTGACCCAGCTCACCGCGTCCCAGGCCGCCTACATCGGCGTTGCCGTCGACGGCCCCTACAAGCCCGACACCTACCGGTACTGACACGAGCCTGGTACCGACCGGTACTGGCACGAGCCTGGTGCCGACCGGTACTGGCACGAGCCTGGTGCCGACCGGTACTGGCACGAGCCTGGTGCCGACCGGTACTGGCACGAGCCTGGTGCCGACCGGTACTGGCACGAGCCTGGTGCCAACCGGCGCGATCGGGCGTAGGGGAAAACCCGCAAGCGCGTGCGAGCGGGCGTAGCATCGCCATATGGGCTGTGTCCGGGTCTGTGGTTGCAAGTCGATGCCAGTCGCAGGCGAAACGACCCACGTAAGGCAACAGCTGGTTGCTGAGCATGGTGCGACTTAGGGGTAAGACCTGCCCGTCGCGGTGCCGGCAGTCGGCGCCAGGCGGAGAAGAGGCGAAGCCGGCCACCGTCGGCGCTGTTGGGCCGCGTGCGGTCGCCAGCGCCGGGCCGGGCACCTTCTCGGCAGGCGAGTGTGGGGCCAAAGACCAGGTCAGCCGGGCACGACCCATCTCCGCCGGCACCGCTGGCGGAGACGTCCAGGGCGGCATCCGCCGGCCGGGGCGAGTGACATCCACGCAGTGGCACGGAGGGCGCGAGCCAGGAGGTGCAAGGTGGACGTGGCCGTCATCGCATGCAAGGACGTCGTCCCCGAGGACGTGCAGGCGGTAGCGAGATCCAAGGTGGCCAAGGTGGGCCGGCGAGCCCCCGTGCTGGAGCAGGCGCAGGTCCGGCTGGCCGAAGCCCGTGACGAGCCCGGCCTGCCGTTCGTGTGCGAGGTGACGATGGTCGGTCACGGGCACCGCGTCCGAGCCAAGGCGGCGGCCCGCGAGGTCGCGGCCGCTGTCGACCTGGTGGTGGAGAAGCTCGAGCACCAGGTCGAGCGGCTGAAGGGCAAGCAGCTCGCCCGGAGCCACCCGCGCCACCGCCCGCTCGCGGGCTCCGCCTGACCGCGGCGGGGCCTGGTCGGTCGGGGCCTGCGCTGACGCTCGGGGGACCGCGCCGGTCGCCGGCTCGGCTACGGCCCGGCCACCGGGCGGGGCCGGGTGAGGGCGAGTGGTGCGATGCGGGCCCCACCGGCTGTCGCGGCAGTAAGCTCGTCCTCCCATGAGTGTGCTGACACGCGTCCTGCGGGCCGGGGAAGGCAAGAAGGTCCGGCGGTTGGCGGAGCTCGTGCCCCTGGTCAACGAGCTGGAACCCGAGATGGAGGCCATGTCGGACGACGATCTGGCTCACCAGACCGTCGTGTTCCGCGAGAGGCTTCACAACGGGGAGGAGCTCGACGACCTCCTGGTCGAGGCGTTCGCCACCATTCGGGAAGCGGCGGTCCGGGTGCTCGGCCAGCGCCACTACGACGTGCAGCTGATGGGGGGCATGGCCCTGCACTTCGGGTGGATCGCCGAGATGAAGACCGGCGAGGGGAAGACGCTGGTCTCCACACTGCCCGTCTACCTGAACGCCTTGGCCGGCACCGGCGTGCATGTCGTGACCGTCAACGACTACCTGGCCCGCCGTGACGCCGAGTGGATGGGGCGTGTGCACCGCTCGTTGGGGGTGACCGTCGGACGGGTCGGCCCGGACATCACCGACTTCGAGGCCAAACGCGACGCGTACGCCAGCGACGTCACCTATGGGACCAACACCGAGCTGGGGTTCGACTACCTCCGCGACAACATGGCCCGCTCCCGTGACGCCATGGTCCAGCGGGGTCATGTCTTCGCCATCATCGACGAGGTCGACTCCATCCTGATCGACGAGGCTCGGACCCCCCTCATCATCTCGGGCCCTGCGGCGGAGTCCGCCAAGCTCTACTACCAGTTCGCCGGGATCGCCCGCTCGCTGGTGGCGGATGACGACTACGAGGTCGACGAGGAGAAGCGGATCGTGGTGCCCACCGAGGCGGGGATCGCCAAGGTGGAGGGCCTGCTCGGCGTCGACAACCTGTACGACCTGGTGTCGATCAACTACCTCCACCAGCTCACCCAGGCACTTCGGGCCAAGGAGCTGTACCGCCGGGACAAGGACTACCTGGTCGCCGGCGGCGAGGTGAAGATCGTGGACGAGTTCACCGGGCGCACGCTCGAGGGGCGGCGGTGGTCCGAGGGTCTGCACCAGGCCGTTGAGGCCAAGGAACGGGTGCAGATCAAAGAGGAGAACCACACCTGGGCCACGATCACGCTGCAGAACTACTTCAGGCTCTACAACAAGCTCGCCGGCATGACCGGTACGGCCGAGACCGAGGCTGCCGAGTTCGCGAACACCTACGACATCGCGGTGGTGCCGATCCCCACCAACCTGCCGATGGTGCGGGCAGACCAGGCTGACCTGATCTACAAGACGGAGGACGCCAAGTTCGCCGCCGTCGTCGAGGACATCGTGGAGCGCAACGAGCTGGGCCAGCCGGTCCTGGTCGGCACGGCGTCGGTGGCCAAGTCCGAGCAGCTGTCGCGGCTGCTGGAGCGGCGCGGCATCCCGCACACGGTCCTCAACGCCAAGCTGCACGCGTCGGAGGCGGAGGTGGTGGCCCAGGCGGGTCGGCTCGGAGCGGTGACGGTGGCCACCAATATGGCCGGTCGAGGGGTCGACATCCTGCTTGGCGGCAATCCCGATGGTCTGGCGCAGCGCGAGGTCCGGGCCATGGGCCTCGACCTGGACAGCGACGAAGGCCAGCAGGAGCTCCGCCGTCAGCTCGACCTGTTGACCAAGGAGTGCGCCGAGGACGGCGACCGGGTCCGGGAGCTGGGCGGCCTGTACGTGCTGGGCAGCGAGCGTCACGAGAGCCGCCGCATCGACAACCAGCTCCGAGGTCGGGCCGGCCGCCAGGGCGACCCCGGGGAGAGCCGCTTCTTCCTGTCGCTCGAGGACGACCTGATGCGGCTGTTCGCCACCAATGCCATGCAGTGGGTGATGGGTCGGGCCCTGCCCGACGATGTGCCGATCGAGGCGAAGATGGTGAGCCGGGCCATCGAACGGGCGCAGAGCACGGTCGAGGGCCGCAACGCGGAGATCCGCAAGGACGTGCTGAAGTACGACGAGGTCCTCGACAAGCAGCGCAAGGTGATCTACGAGCGGCGGCTGCAGGTGATCGACGGCGAGGACCTGCAGGAGCGGACCGAGGAGCTGCTGGAGTCCGCCGTCGACGCGGTGGTCCGGTCGGCCTGTCCTGACGCCTACCCGGAGAACTGGGACCTCGACGGGCTCGTGACCGAGCTCGAGCAGTACTACCCGACGCAGTTCACGGCCGAGGACCTGGCCGACGCGTCGACGGTCGAGCAGGTCGCCGAGAGCGTGCTGGCCGAAGCCCTCGATTACTACCGTGGGCGTGACGAGGTCTTCCCTGGTGGCGTCGACGAAGCGCGCCAGGTCGAGCGCGAGGTGATGCTGCAGATCATCGACCAGCGTTGGCGTGACCACCTGGCGGAGATGGACTACCTGCGCGAGGGGATCAACCTCCGAGCCATGGGCCAGCAGGACCCGCTGGTGGCATGGCAAGCCGAAGGGTTCGACATGTTCGGCCGGATGATGGAGTCGATCGACGACGACTACCTCCGGTACGTCTTGCACGTGCAGGTCATGGCCGAGCCTCTCGTCCAGCCCGACTTCTCCCTGGCGAACTTCCAGGCAGCCGAGGACCCCGTCGGCGGTGACGGGGTGCTCCAGGCGCTCGGCGCCTCCCTGCTGTCGGACCCGGCCGAGGTGGCGTTGGCGGCAGGCGATCCGCTGCCGGGCCCGGCGCACCG
>JAJZLP010000273.1 GCA_021803325.1 Actinomycetes bacterium | reverse complement strand
CATGTCGACGCCGGCTGATTCGAGGTCGCGCGCTTCGGCTGCGGCCGACTTCGGATCGCCTGCGTAGTTGAGCACCATCGAGAGCTTCACGGGTTGCCCTTTCGATCTGTCGCGGCACCATTGCCGGTGACGGCGCAGATCCTACGGCAGCGGTCGCTCCCACCCCAGTGCCGCCCCACTGCCGGATGGCACCCGGCCTGTCCAGGCCAGGCCGGGTGCTCCGTGCTCAGCGACCCCGGGTGCCGCCCGAAGGCGCTGCCCGGCGTGACGATCCGGCGTGCTGGTGACCCTTCCCGCGGACGGGCCGGCCGCTGGTCCGCCCGCCGGCAGTCCACTCTGTACTCCCGGCACGCTCGGTCCGCCCGGTGCGCTCTGCCCGACCGGCACGTTCCGTCTGTCCGGCACGCTCTGCCCGCCCGACGCCGCCCTGGGACGATCGGCCAGCGCCGCCCTGCGTGCTGCCCGCCTGCTGCTGCCCGTCCCTCCGGGCACCTTGACCGCCCGCACCGGCAGCCGTGGATCGCTCGCCGAACCGGCTCCGCTCCGCAGAATTCCTGCCGGCGCCTGACGAGCTGCGCTGCTGGTTGGCCGGCACCTGCCGGCGCCGCTGGTTGGCGGGCACCTGTCGGCGCCGCTGGCCGGCGCCTGCTCCGGTGCTCGCATCTCCCGGGTGCTCTGACCCGCCGAGCCCGACGGCTCGCTTGAGGGCGGCAGCCGCGGCCCGCTGCTCCGGCGGCACCAACGCGATGACCGTGCCGGTCGCACCGGCCCGAGCCGTCCGGCCCGAACGATGGACGTAGTCCTTCGCGTCTGCCGGGAGGTCGTAGTGGACCACCCGGGCCACCCCGTCCACGTGGATCCCTCGGGCGGCGACATCGGTCGCCACCAGCACGCCCACCCGGCCCGAACGGAACGACGCAAGCGTGCGCTCACGCTGACCCTGGCTCCGGCCACCGTGGATCGGCTCGGCCGGCACCCCGCTGTGGGTGAGCTGCCTGGCCAGCCGGTCGGCCCCGTGCTTGGTGCGCACGAAGACGATGGTCGACCCACCCTCGCCGGCCAGCTCGGCACACACGGCCGTCCGGTCGGACAGGGCCACCGGCTCGAACCGGTGCGTCACCTTGGTGAGGTCATCCTCGGGAGTCGCCACCTCGTGACGGGCCGGATCGCGCTGGTAGCTACGGACGAGGACGTCCACGGCCCCGTCGAGCGTCGCCGAGAACAGGAGCGTCTGGCGGTCAGGCGCCGTCGCGTCGAGGATCCGGCGCACGGCTGGCAGGAACCCCATGTCGGCCATCCGGTCTGCCTCGTCCACGACGACGAGCTCCACATCGGAGAGATCGATGGCCCGCTGCCGCATCAGGTCCTCGAGCCGGCCGGGACAGGCCACGGCGACGTCGACGCCTCGGGCCAGGGCGCTGCGCTGGCCTCCGAAGCCGACGCCACCGAAGAAGGTGTGGACGCGCAGCTTGCGCGGGGCCAGCAGTGGACGGAGGGTGTCGGCGATCTGGGTGGCGAGCTCCCGGGTCGGCGCAAGGACCAACCCCCGGGGCTTGCGGGCTCCGGCCCGTGACACCCGGGCAGCCAGTGGCACCGAGAAGGCGAGTGTCTTGCCCGAGCCCGTCGGCGCCTTGGCCGATACGTCCCGACCGGACAGTGCGTCGGGCACGGTCACTGCCTGGATGGGCAGCGGGGCCGAGATGCCGAGCCGGGCGAGGGCGTCGCAGAGGTCGGCCGGCACACCGAGCTGGTCGAATCCCTGCTCGGCGGGCGGGACGACCCGCAGGTCGGCGTGGGGAGGGGCGGGCGCGTCTGCGCCCAGGGCTACTGAGGTCACCGGAGACTCCGTTCTCGAGGTCGCGCACCGCAACCTGAGGAGAACTCCACTCGGTATCAGTGAGCTGACGCCGGCATGGTTGCCAGGCGTTTCGGCTGCGGACATCGTACCAGCTTGCGGCGTGATCCCGTCTCCGCATGGTCGTTGTCGACCCGGTGAGGTGCGTGCCGAGCGCCGTGGGGTGCGTGCCGAGTGCCGGGTCGGCCCGACCGCGGCACGGAGCTACAGCGTCCGGACGACCTGCGCGGGGACACCGGCGACGAGCGTGGCCGGGGCGACGTCCCGAGTGACGACGGCACCCGCAGCGACGACGGAGCCCTCCCCGATGCGCACGCCGGGCAGCACCGTCGCCGCCGCTCCGATCCACACGTTCGGACCGATGGAGATCGGTGCTGCGGTGATGTACTCGCGCCGTCGTCCTGGCTCGACCGGATGTCCCGAGGTCACGAGGTTCACCTTGTGGGCGATCATCACCTCGTCCGCGATGTCGATGGGCGCGTGCCCGGTGAACGAGCAGTTGGGCCCGATGAACACGGCGTGACCGACGGTGATGTTCGGGCCGTGGTCGGCGTAGAAGGGAGGGATCAGCGTGAACGCTTCTCCGACGGGCTTGCCGATCAGTTTCTCGAAGAGCGTCCGGATGGCGTCGGGCTCGTCCATGCAGTAGGAGCTGAGCTCGGCCGAGAGCCGGGTTGCCACCTTGACCTGTTCGACCAGGGCGCGGGACTCCGGCGTCCTCGTCTTGATCCAGTGGTCCTGGTTCATCCGGCTCCTCGTCCGAGGTCGTTGGGTGAGCGTGCCCGCACGCCAGATCGTAGGCAGGTCGGCCCACCGAGGCACCGGTGATGGGCCGCCGCCGGCACAGATGCGGTCCCCGGGCGAGGCGTCGGTGGGTCATCTCAGACCCAGATATTGCAGCCGGGTAGCGGATCACTGATTTGAGCGCTCCGGAGACCGGCCGAACGGCCGATCTGTGCACCTGTGTTCTCGAGAAGACCGGTGGCGACGGCTGATCGGCGTCGAGGA
>JAJZLP010000250.1 GCA_021803325.1 Actinomycetes bacterium | reverse complement strand
CAGACGCGAGGGGAGAGCCGACACATGAGCGTGCCTGACCGACGAGCGCACAGGTGACCGGCCCCCGACGGACGTGGCCCGACGATCGCGCCGACCCCACTGGAGCCGTCGAGGCGGTGCCCGGCGGGCCGAGCTGCCACGTCGACGGGTTCGTGCCATCGGGCGGTGACACCTGTGCGGTCGTGGGGGAGGTCGCCGTCGGCCTGGACCCCGAGGGCGTGGCCATCGACGCTCGTACCGATCGGGCCTACGTGGCCTGCTCGCGTTCGGATGCCGTGACCGTCGTCGACCTGCGGACGATGGCCGTGCTGGGCGCCATTCCCGTCGGCCGCGAGCCGATCGACATCGTGATCGACCCGCGGTCGGATCGCCTGTTCACTGCCGACGCGCGCTCGGACCAGGTGTCGGTGATCGACATCGCCACCGAGCAGGTGGTCGCGTCCATCCCCGTCGGGTCGTACCCGGCTGGTCTCGCGCTCGACGAGGAAGGCCGGCGCCTGCTGTGTGGCGACACCATGGGCTGCACGGTGACGGTCGTCGACGTCGACGACTTGCAGGTGGTCGGTGTCGTGGCGGCAGAGCTCGGTGCCGGCGCCGTGGCGGTCGACCCCCGTCGCCGCCTGGGCTACTGCGCGAACTTCATGGGGTCGTCCGTCACGGTGTTCGAGCTCGATGGGCTCGCCGTGGTGGACCGCCTGCAGGTTGGCGAGGCACCGTGTGCTGTCGCTGTCAACCCGGTGCTCGACGACGTCTACGTCGTCAACTCCTTGGCCAGTACCGTGGCCTGTTTCGATGGCGCCACCCGCCACCACCGACGAGACCTGCCAGTGGCCAACGCCCCTGTCGGCATCGCAGCGGCGCCGTCCGGGGATCGCGTCTACGTGGGCAACCGCGGTGATGGCAGCGTGAGCGTGCTGGGCATCGACGGGCTGGAGTGGGCGCGCATTCCCGTCGGTGCTGCCCCGGGGGGGGTCACGGTACATCCCGGGGACCCCACGCGCCTGGTGGTGGCCAATGCCGGCAGCGGATCCATCAGCGTCGTCCAAGACCAGCTGGCCGGGCCACCGTCGGTGCCCCTGGCAGCCACCACGCATCCACTCGTCGGCCAGCACATGCCGGCGTTCTCCCTGCCCGACGTCCGCACTGGGGAGGTGCGTCACTCGATCGAGTGGGCGGAAAAGAAGTACATCGTCAACTTCTTCGCCAGCTGGTGAGGCCCGTGCAATGCGGAGGCGCCGGTCATCGAAGACCTGCGTCGCCGTACAGGCCGGTCTGGCCTGGACATCATCCTGGTGAATGTGTGGGAAGGGACCGGCGCCCAGTCCGAGGCGAGACGGTTCTGCGAGCTGTGGGGCATCGAGGGGACCGTCCTGGCCGACGAGGAGGGTGGGCTCGTCGATCGCCTGGGCGTGCGTGGCGTGCCGACGAATGTCTTTGTGGACAGCGACGGGACCGTGGTGGCCGTCGGCGGTAGCACCCCCTTGGAGCTCCAGGCGCTGGCGGGTCAGCTTCTTGGCGCGGATGGTGGCATTGCCGAAGCGACGGCGACGGATTGGCACTGGCAGAAAGACACGGACCACATCGAGCGCCACATCGCCGCGTGGGAGGACCCAGAGGCGAGCGAGCCAGCTTCCGAGGACTGACCCGGCCCGGTTCGCCCGGTGCCGAGGACTGACCCGGCCCGGTTCGCCCGGTGCCGAGGACTGACCCGGCCCGGTTCGCCGCCCCGACCTGGGTGGCGATCAGCGCGGTCGACACGCAGCTCGCAGGCAGCCCCTGCGGCAGTGCCGGCGCCTGGCCGGAGGAAGCGAACGGACCGCCCTGATCCCCTGTGCCAGCGATGCGTCCTGGCAGGCTCGGCAGTAGCTTGGGCCACCTGCACGGTCGGGTGCGATCGGTGCAGCGGAACCGGTGGCTGCATCTGGGACAAGGAGGAATCCGTGCTCAAGGGATTCAAGAAGTTTCTGACGCGGGGCGAGGTCGTGGTGGTCGCGATCGGGCTGATCGTGGCACTGGCGTTCAGCACACTGGTGAGCGCCTTCACGACGAGCATCATCAAGCCGCTGATCGCCCGGGCGCAGGGCACCGGCTCGGTGGGGCTGGGCGTGCAGCTCGGCCACGCGGGGAACGCGTCGACGTTCGTGAACTTCGGAGCCTTCATCTCCGCTGCCATCTACTTCGTCATCTTCATGGTGGTCGTCTACTTCGTGATCGTCCTGCCCTACAAGGCTGTGCAGGAGCGGCGGGGTGTCACCGTGTTCGGCGATCCGGCTCCGGCCAAGACCTGTCCGGCATGCCTGTCGGACGACCTTCCGATGGGTGCGGCGAAGTGCAAGTACTGCGGGACTGATCAGCCGGTGAGCGCGTAGGGCATCGCGCTGCTCGCTGCCGGGGCTCTGTCGACCGGGCCGAGCGATGTGGCGGTCGACGTCGCGCATGGTCGTCCCGCTGCGAGGTGGTGGTGGTCGTGGCCGGAGCGCCATCGAGGCTGGCGCGCACCGTGCGCGACAGGACCGGATTGGCCGCGACCGCGGTGTGGGGATCGGGCGCTTCCGAAGGTGGTCATGGTTTGGGCAACGCTGAACACGGTTGCATCTGCACCGAAAGTGAGTGAAAGGCATTCGGATGCCGCAGCGCGATCGTGGCGGCCGTGCGGACAGTGCCGAATTGCCCTAGTTGGTCGTAATCACGTGGAGTAGTCAGGACGTATGCGACAGCGGGTTAGGCGCCGTCACGAGCACCCTGGCTCTGATGGGCCGGGCGCGGCGTGGGCCGACGGGGACTGGGGGGACGGCGTGGAAGGCGGGTCGGAGGACCGGGGCGGGTCAAAGTCCCAGAGCAGGCCCGAAGCATGGGACGACCCGGCG
>JAJZLP010000345.1 GCA_021803325.1 Actinomycetes bacterium | reverse complement strand
CGTCGGCGGGGTACCCGACCCCCGCACCTGCGCCTCAGCCGGCGTCGGTGGGACGACCGTGACGCCGGGCGCCTCCGGCACGAAGCCGGCCTGCGTTCCCGCCGCCACCCCGGCGCCGAATTCCGTCCGGCACGCCGCGCCGGGCAGGATGTCCGGCAAGGTCCGTTGTTGCGCATAGGTGACCGCCTGTGGGCTCAGCACGGGCGGGAGCAGGAGCCGTGTCCGGAGCCATACCTGGTCCGCACTGGCCGGCTGGCCGGCTACCAGGCTGCGGGCCGGACCTGTCGGCGTCAGCTCGTTGACGATGGTGAAGAACGATCCGTTGGTGGCCAGTGCGCCGGCCAACGAGCCCAGGTTGGCCGGCTGCGCGAGGTTCACCACCGTGTCCCGCAGATCGTGGACGAGGCAGGCGAGGTTGGGACGCTCCGCCACGACGGCGGCGTCGAGCAGCTGCGCAGTGCTGGCTCCCGAACGGAGCAGCGAGAGCACCGCCTGCTGGTGGCTGGCCAGCACGCCGAGGAGGGCGGCTGTCGTCGTCAACGCGTCGTGGAGCTGCGGCCCGGCCGCCGTCACCGAGTCGAGCACGGGCGGAGCGTCGGCCAGGAGGGTCCGGAACGCCTGCTGATACCCGACGAACTCCTGCGAGAATTGCTGGCCGTCATTGATCAGCGCCCGCACGGCGGCCGCCCTGCCGTCGAGCGCCACGGCGGTCTGGTGGAGGACAGTGTTGAGGTCGCCGACCGGGATCGCCGCCAACAGCCGGGTGGCGGCCGCCACCACCTGGCCGATGTCAGCCGGGCCTCCACCGGGTGCCATGGGCACCCGGGCCCCGTTGACGAGCGGCGGCGCCGTGCCCCCGTGCTGAGGGACGAGGTCGATCTGCTGCTCACCGAGGGGATTGGCCACCTCGATCCGGGCGGCCACATCGCCGGGTACCCGCGAGCCGGGGTCGAGGGCCATGGCGACGAGCACGCCGCCATGCGTCAGCTGGACGCTTCGCACCGAGCCGACGGGCACGCCGTTCAGGGTCACGGTGAAGCCGGGGTAGAGGCCGTCCGCGTTGGCGAGGACCGTGTCCACGACGGTCGGCGACCTGAACGGGTTGCCGAGCAGGTCGAGCAGGCCGAACACCACCAGCACGGCCGACACGGTGAAGAAGGTCACCAGGTTCACGACGATCCGACGGGTGATCATCCGCCACCCCCGCACGTCTGGGCCGGCACCGCCGCGTTGGCGCCGCCTCCCGGCAGGCCGCAGACGACGAGGTCATCGAGCACCTGGAGCTGGTGATCCACGGTGGCCGACTTCACCGCGGCGTTGTGCCCGGGAATCCCGTCGATCAGCTTGCCGAGGTCCGACTCGGTGGCGGCCAGCGCCTGGGAGGTCGAGGCCAGCCCGGCCAGCTCGTCGTCTATCTGGGGGATGTAGGACTCGAGGATGCCCCTCCCCTGGACGGACAGGTCCTGGAGCGACTGCAACAGGTGGTCGAACCGCTGCGACTGGTCGGCGAGCAGGGATGTGGTGTGGGCCAGCGTCGTGACCGCCGCCGCGTCCTGACCGGATGCCGGCGCCAGGGAGGAGGACAGCTGGTCCATCGTGTCGACCAGCCTGGAGATGTCCGACGTGCGGCTCGCGTACCCGTGGGCCACGGTGGCGAACCCGTCGATCAGCTGCCGCAGCTGCTGCTGTTGGCCGCCGAAGCCCTGGGCCCCGGTGGCGATCAGGTCGGCCAGGCGGGTGGTGTCGATGGCGCCCACCACCGATGCTCCGGCCGACACGAACTGCTGGATCCCGGGGATCACGACGGCCCGGGGGAGAAGCTCGCCGTCACGCAACGGCGCCGGGTTCCCCCCCGTCGGCGGGACGAGGGAGATGAAGCGCTCGCCGAGGAGCGACGTGCGCCGGAGCTCGGCGGTGGCGTCGGCGGGAACGGCGGCCGAGCGCTGGACGGCCATGGCCACCCGGGCCTCGGAGCCCTGCAACGTGATCGATGTCACATGGCCGACGGGGATGTCGGCCAGCTCGACCGGCGCCCCGACGGCCAGGTCGCCCACGTCGCTGAAGTCGGCAGCGACCGAGACGGTGGGAGGCGCGCTGAAGGGCGCCTGGCAACCGGCGACGACCGCGGCCGACCCGACGACGGCGACGGCGACGGCGGCGGTCCGCAACCAGGTGCGGGCGTGGACCCCGGGCCGGGGTGTGGCGGACGGGATACGCATCTCACAGACCTCCGAACAAGCCACCGAGCAGCCCGCCCAGCCCGCCACCGGAGCCCGACGATCCTCCACCTGACGGTGCGGCGGTACCCGAGGACTGACCCGGCAGCGGCGGGAGCTGCGCAGCGGCCGGTGCCTGCAGTGACGGCGTGCCGCCGGACGTGCTGCCGGACGGCGCCGCTGGGGTGCCGGACGGCGCCTGGGCACCGACCGGCGTCGCGGCCAGGGCCGAGGTGCCGGGGATCATGGCCAGCCCCTTGGCCAGCAGGGCCTGGAGTGCCGCCGGGTTCGGCCCCCCGCCGGCACCGGTGGTCAGCGCGTTCAGGATGGGTGGGAAGAGATCCAGGATCGGGTTGAAGAACCCCGAGCTCGGGTTGCCACAGGTGGTCAGGGTCGACCGCTGGGAGGCGTCGAGCCCAGCGGCATGGTGGGCCAGGAGCCGCCGGCAGATGCCGGCGAGCCGGTCACGGAGCAGGCCGGCCAGGACCGCCGAGGTGAGGCCGGGAGCGAGCTGGTTGTTCAGGTTCAGCCAGTTGTGCGCGGGGTCGTAGGCGCGCTGGGCGGCGGTGAAGAGGAGCACGGCGGACGACAGGGTCTGGTCGAGGGAGGACAGGTTCCGATCGAGCGTCCTCCCCACCCTGGTGACACCGGCGATGTCGCTCTCGATCGTCCCCA
>JAJZLP010000346.1 GCA_021803325.1 Actinomycetes bacterium | reverse complement strand
ATGGTTCCGTTGCGCCCGAAAGCTGGCGAAGGCTGACCGGGTAGGTCCACCCACACCACCCACACCACCCACACCACCCACACCACCCACACCACCCACACCACTGCAACCGCACCGGTTCCGGAAGATGTCACACCGGCGTGGTGGAGTGGTCTGGTGGATCTGGCGAGGCTGGCGGAGGCGATCGACGAGTTGGCGGCGGCAGGGCCCGAAGCGTGCAGTGACGCCGCCACCATCGAGCTCTTGCAGCGCCAGGTGGCACGCCTGGACGGGTATCTCACTGCAGCTGTGGCCCAGTTCGACGCATCAGGAGCGTGGGGAGCCGACGGTGCGCGCAGCGCTGCGGCTTGGTTGGCGGCATACTGCGGCTTGGCGAACAGCCAGGCACGCCGTCAGGTTCGCCGGGGGCGGACCATGCGCCAGCTGCCCGCACTCGCCGAAGCATGGATGGCCGGAGACGTCACCGCTGCGCATGTCGACGCCCTGAGTGCCGTGCGGACGTGCGCCACCGAGCAGGCGCTCGAGCGGGACCAGGAGCTGCTCGTGGAGCAAGCCAGCACCTTGCCGTTCGGGACCTTTCGCCGATCCCTGTCCTACTGGCACGCGCTGGCAGATCCCGACGGCGTCGAGGAGGACGCCGAGTCGGTCCGCACCCGACGCGACGTCTACCTCCGCCCGAGCTTCGAAGGCATATGGCTCGGACAGATGACCCTGGACCCAGTCTCCGGTGCCATCGTGGCAGACGAGCTCGAACGCATCGAGCGCGAGCTGTTCGAGCAGGATTGGGCTGAAACCCGGTCTCGCCTCGGTGGCGACCCGTTGGCCATCGACCTTGGCCGGACGGCGGCGCAGCGCCGCGCCGACGCGCTGGTCGAGATGGCAACCCGATCCCGGACCGCCCCGGCCAACGGGCGACGCCCCGTGCCACTGTTCAGCGTCCTCGTCGACTACGAGACCCTCCACGGGCGGATCTGCGAGCTCGCTCAGGGGATGGCGGTCACCCCGGGATCGCTCGTACCGTGGCTCGATCAGGCGGTCGTAGAGCGAGCTGTGTTCGGCCCTGATCGGCGGGTCGAAGTCGGCAGCACCACCCGGCTGTTCCGCGGCGCCACCAGGCGCGCGATCGAATTGCGGGACCAGCGATGCACGCATCCATGTTGTGATCGGCCCATTGAGCAGTGCGAGGTCGACCACGTCGTGCCGTACTCGGCTGGTGGCCCCACCACGCAGGAGAACGGACGTCTGCTCTGCGGATTCCACAACCGGTTGCGAAACCAGCGCCCTCCCCCACCGTCGTGAACAGGCCTGGGGTCGACACCCTGCCAGCTCCAGGACACCCTCGCGCGCGGCCCCGCCGAACCTGAGACCCCGCGCGCTGCCCCGCCGAACCTGAGACCCCGCGCGCGGCCCCGCCGAACCTGAGACCCCGCGCGCTGCCCCGCCGAACCTGAGACCCAGCGCGCGGCCCCGCCGAGCCTGAGACGCCGTGCGCGGCCCCGCCGAGCATGATCTGATGACCCACAATGGGAGCATTGAGCACCGGATGTGCCATACGTGCGGCAGGAGCCGATCGACAACGGGCTTGCCGTCACACCGATCCCGGCAGAAAGAGCAGGCAACTGTGCAGGACCTGATCGATGCCCGCGCGCTGGCCGACCAGCACACCGTCGAGGAGCTGGCAGCAAAGGCCGACGGTCTCGTTCGCTCGATGGCGGACACCACTGCGCTGCTGGCCAAGCCGTGCTCCACCTTCCGCGAGGCGCCGGACGTCCTCACGTGCTTCGGCATGCTCCTCGGCGCGCTCGGAGCAGTTCCGGGGATGACGGTCCTCGACTTCGGCGCCGGGAGCTGCTGGACCAGCCATTTCCTGACGCAGCTCGGCTGCCGGGTCATCGCCATGGACGTGTCGGAGGCCATGCTCGAGCTGGGGCGCCGCCGATTCGACCAGCAGCCGACGTTCGGCGAGCGCCCGGAGCCGACCTTCTCGCACTTCGACGGCCACACCATGGACCTCGCCGATGCCAGCGTCGACCGCATCGTGTGTTTCGACGCCTTGCACCACGTCCCCAACCAGGCGGAGGTACTGGCCGAGATGGGTCGGGTCCTACGCCCTGGCGGCGTGGCGGCGTTCTCTGAACCGGGTCCGAAGCACTCGCAGGACCCCCAGTCCCAACACGAGATGCGTCGCTACGGTGTGCCCGAGCTCGACCTCGTCATCGAGGACGTGTGGCGGTGGGCACAGCAGGCCGGTTTTGCGGATCTATCAGTCGGTGTCTTCTCGCCAGCGCCGCAGTGGGTCCCGCTGCAGACGTTCGAAGCGTTCCTGGCGGCAGCCGTCGATCCGGGACCCCGCCTGCCCGGCCGTCTGCGACAGCTCGTTCGCGTTGCCAGCATCGTGCGCAGTCCAGGGTCCGCCCGTGCAATGGCCGCACAGGTACTGCACGTCAGGGGTGTCCTGCAGAACCGGCGGATGTTCGTCATGCACAAGGCGGGTCAGGAGGTTCCCGACAGCCGCGAAGCAACGGGGTTGTCCGCCGAGCTGACCGTGACTGGCGTGACCATTGAACGACACGACGGCACCGTCACCGTGGCCGGCATCTGTAGGGCCCGCAACACCGGCCGGAACCGATGGCTGCCGTTGTCGGCCGGCCAGGGCGCGGTACTGGTCGGGCTGCGCCTCGGATCCGGCGACCGACCCGCCGACGACCACGGCCGCGCGCCGCTGCCCGGCGACATGGTGGTCACACCCGGCGACACCGTCGAGGTGCCATTCCGCACGGCAGTACCCGCTGTGCGGCCTGGGGACCCGCCCCTGCGGCTCGAAGTCGACCTGGTAGCCGAAGGGATCGCCTGGTTTGCCGAGATCCGCGGACACCCACATGAGATCTGGATCG
>JAJZLP010000113.1 GCA_021803325.1 Actinomycetes bacterium | reverse complement strand
CCGATCGCGCACAGACCGTTGACCTCGCTGCCGGCGTAGTACTCGTGGAGGATCGGGCCCCACCAGTCCATCATCTGCCGCTTCACCTCGACCGGGCACGGTGCCGCCGCGTGGACCACTACCCGCAGGCTGCGGAGATCGGCGGCAGCGCGCTGGGCTGCGGGCAGCTTCAGCAGCCGAACGAACATGGTGGGAACCATCTGGACGTGCGTGACGCGGTGGCGTTCCACGAGTGCCAGCATCTCGGCCGCGTCGAAGCGCTCCATCACCACGACGGTGCCGCCGAGCCGCTGCGCTCCCATGCTCCACCCGAGCGGCGCCGCATGGTACAGCGGCGCCGGGCAGAGGTAGACGGTCTGCTCGTCGAAGCCGTAGCCGAACGCCAGCATCTGTTCGAGGATGGTTCGAGCCCCGAACGCTGCGCCGGTCAACGGACGCTTGATGCCCCGGGGACGCCCCGTCGTGCCCGACGAGTAGAACATGACCGAACCGTCGACCTCGGGCGAGGCACCCGGGTCGCCACCGGCCACCACCTCCTCGAAGTCCTCGAACGCATTGTCCTCGAACCCCGGGACCGCACCAGCACCAGCACCAGCACCGGCACCAGCACCCTTGTCAGCACCGGCACCAGCACCCCTGTCAACGACAGCGGCCCCACCCCCACCTGCGACAGCGCCCCCACCGTCACGGATCATGAACCGGGCTGCCGGCGCTGACAGGGCGGCAGCGGCCGCGGCCGCCGGCTCGCGTAGCTCGTCGGACGACACCAATGCCTGTGCGCCCGAGTCGGCCACGATGAACGCCACCTCGTCGGCGACAAGATGGCGGTTCACCGGCACGTAGTACAGGCCGGCTCGCTGGGCGGCCCAGACGACGTCGAAATAGCGGGACGTGTTGGGCAGGAGCACGGCGATCGTCCCCCCCGGGCCGAGGCCTCGGGCGGCCAGCGCACCGGCCAGCCGCCGCGACCGCTGGTCGAGCTCGGCGTAGGTCGTGACCTCGCCGGTGCCGGCCTGGACCACCGCGGGCCGGTCCCCGTCAGCAACCGCGTGGACACCGAGATGCAGCATGTCGGCGGGTCTACCCGTCCCTCCATGCGCGGCGGGGGTCCCGGCTCCGGCGGTCGCCGCGGCCGTATCGCTGGTCGCTCCGCCGGCACCACCCGCACCCACTGCGCCGTCCTCGGTCATGCCGGCGATACCCCCGCCCGGTGCCGGGCCAACCGGCGCCGCAGCAGCGCACGGCGCTCCTGCAGCTCCTGCACGGTGAACCCGGGGATCTCGTCGGTCAAGCCCAGCGAGGAGCGCACCGCCGCCAAGTCGATCAGCGGCGGCGCGCCCGGGTCGAGCCCGAGGTCCTGCGCGATCGCCGCACCGTGGCGCTCGTGGAAGTAGGTCACCAGGCTGGCGATCTCCGCCAGGATGTCGAGGTCCGGCGCCATGACGGCGAGTGCCCCGTCGAGGAACAGCATGTCCTTCACGAACAGCATCAGGGCCTTGGGCAGGCGGGCTCCGTAAGCCAACAGGGCGGACGCCAGCGCCCGGACCTCGGCTGTCAGCTCCTCCACGTCCATGGCCGCCGGGTCGACCGGCAGCCGGTCCAGACCCAGGTCGGCGATGACCGCTGGCACGTCGACATCTGCGGGCAGCGCGCCGAGGTCACGCATGGCGGCTACCTGCCCGGGCACGTCGTTGGCGGTGGCGGACACCACCATCCGCAGCAGAGCGAGCCGCTGGACCGGACCGAGCCGACCGGTGATGCCGAAGTCCAGCAGCACGACCCGGCCATCCGGCGCCACCAGCAGGTTCCCTCCGTGCAGATCACCGTGGAACACACCAGCCAGCATCGCCCCCTCGAGCAGCGAACGGAGCGCGCTCCGCAACGCCTCGGCCGTGTCGACGCCCGCCGCCCGCATGGCCACAGTGTCACCCCAGGCGAAGCCCGACAGCCGTTCCATGACGAGGACTCTGCGGGTCACGAGCCGGTGGTGTGGCCGGGGGACCACCAGGGCTCGCTGGTCGAGCCCGTCGAGCACCGCAGCCACGTCGAGCATGTTCTGCGCCTCGAGCCGGAAGTCGAGCTCCTCGACGATCGTCTCGGCGAAGACCTCCACCAACGCTGGCGGGTTGGCCAGCGCGGCCACGGGGATCCGCCCGGTGAGCAGCTCGGCCAGCCAGCTCATGACGGCCACGTCGCGGCGCACCAGGCGCTCGATCCCCGAGCGCTGCACCTTCACCACCACCGGCGTCCCGTCGCGCAGCTCCGCCGCATGGACCAGGGCGATGGATGCCGCTGCCAGCGGGACCGGGTCAAAGGAGCGGAACACGGCGGCGAGCGGCACGCCGAGGTCGGTCTCGATCGTCCTCCTGACGACGGGGAACGGTTCGGCGGGGACCCGGTCGCGGCACTGGTGGAACTCGGTCACCAGCTCGGACGGGAACAGCCCCTCCCCCGCCGACAGGATCTGCCCGAGCTTGATGTAGGTGGGACCCAAGCGCTCGAACGCTCGCCGCACCCGGCGTGCCGCCCCGACTCGCGACCCACTGCGGTCTCGGCGGCGGTCCACGAGCCACCATCCCGCTGCCGCCACCGCCAGATGCCCCGCCGTGGTGGCCAACCGTGGTGCCGGCGGCACCCGTCGGCGGCGGAGCATCTGCGGCACCGAAGCGGCAGCGGCGGCCCGCAGGTCGTCGAGCCCCTGCTGCCACAGCATCGCCCGGCTGCCGGCCTCGATGGCCCGACTGCCGAACGCAGCGGGCTCGGGGGGTGCCTTCACACCGCGACCGTACCGGACACCACGACCGGTCTGGGACGCGACGATGGGCTCGCCGCCGGGGTCAGCCACCCGACGCTACGGGTCCGTCGCCAGGAACGGGTAATCTCAAGACCCTCGCGGGCGTAGCTCAA
>JAJZLP010000142.1 GCA_021803325.1 Actinomycetes bacterium | reverse complement strand
TCAAGGTCATCATCGGCCTGCTCCGGCCGGACACCGGTGAGGTGGTGGTGGACGGCTCATCCATCGGATCACTCGGTCAACGTGACCTCTTCCGGGTCCGGCGCAAGTTCGGCGTCCTGTTCCAGGACGGCGCGCTCTTCGGCTCGATGAGCCTGCGGGAGAACATCGCATTCCCGCTCCGTGAGCACACCCGGAAGAGCGAGCGGGAGATCCAGCAGATCGTGGACAGGAACGCCGAGCTCGTCGGGCTCGGCGACCATCTGAGCAAGCTGCCGGGTGAAGTCTCGGGCGGGATGAAGAAGCGAGCAGGCCTCGCCCGGGCGATGGTGCTCGAGCCCGAGATCGTCCTGTTCGACGAGCCGGACTCCGGCCTCGATCCGGTTCGGGTGGCCTACCTCGACGACCTGGTCCTGACGGCCCAACGCGAGACAGGGGCCACCTTCTTCGTGATCACGCACAACATCCAGTCGGTCATGCGCACCGCTGACCACCTCGGCCTCCTGTTCCGGTCCCGGCTCGTTCGCTTTGGGACGAAGGCGGACATGTGCTCGTCGGACGACCCGGTGATCCAGCAGTTCCTGGCAGGCCGGGCCGCTGGACCGATCGGCATGGACGAGATGGCAGAGGGTGACACCGGTGGCGTCGTCCGGCTGGAACCGGTCGGGACGAGCTCGGCCGCGGCGCCGGGCCACGGACCCAGACGCATCGGCTGACGGCCTGCTGGTGTCCGGACCAGGACCGCCCGCCTCTGCAGCGACCTCGCCGCCCCCGGGGCTCAGACGGGCACCGCTGAGAGGGTGAGCGCTCCGCCCCCATTCCCTGGCGGCCCGGCCAGTACGAATCGGAAGTGGGCGGCGTCTCCGGCTGCCATCGACGGAGGGACCGAGACGAGGGCGACCCGGGAGGGTGCGCCGGGTGCCTCGACCAGAGTGGCACGGCCAGGGCAGGCGCCCGTCGCCGTCACCCAGTGTCGGCTGCAGACCCATGCAGACAGTTCGCCCCTCGCCGAGGTCGGGGCATGCGTGTCGATAGCCACCTGCTCGGGGAGTTCTCCGCCTGTATCGACCACGTCTGCGTACAGACTTCGGCCTGATACGGATGAAACCGTGGCGATCGGAGTGACGGTGAGCGTGACGGCCCGCGGCGGACCATTTGCCTCCAGAGTGCCGTGTAGAGACAGCGCTGCCGTCACTGCCAGCACCACGCACGTGACGCCAACAGCGGCCTCGTCACGGGCCAGCCCCCACCCGTGGGCATGGGTCGTCATCGCGTCGCCTCGACCAAAGTGGGCTCCCAGGAGGAAGGCCTGCTCCCCGTTCGTACCCAGCGCTGGCCCGTCGGGGCGTTGGCCCGAACCGCGAGGTAGGCCTTGACCACGGACGCATCGAAATGGCTGCCCGCCTCGGCAACCAGGAGCGCACGCGCCTCGAGCTCTCCCAACGTGTGCGACCGGTAGCTCCGAGTGCATGTGACGGCATCGAACACATCGGCCACGGCCAGGATCCTGCCAGCGAGGGGAATCTGGTCCCCGACGCGACCGTCCGGGTAGCCAGAGCCATCCCACCGCTCATGATGTGAACGGACCGCGTCAGCGAGAGACGCCAGATCAGCCGAGACGGCCAGCAGGATGTCAGCACCCACCGCTGGATGACGACGGATCTCGATCCACTCCTCAGCGGTCAACCGGCCCGGCTTGTCGAGGATGTCCTGAGGCACGACCAGCTTGCCGAGGTCGTGGAGGATGCCGGCAGCTCGCAGCTGCCGGACCTCTCCTTCCGGGAGACCCATCGATCGACCGAGCGCCGCTGCCGCCGCGCCTACCCGAGCTGAATGTCGCGCCGTCTCCGCGTCGGCGATGAACAAGGCGCGCTGGAACGCGTGGAGTATTCGGGGCTGGATGACATCTTGGCCGACCGGCAACATTCCGCTCCCAGCCGTTCCGTCCCGAGCTCCTGCATTCGGGCCCCTCGAAGCCGCCGCTCGTGCCGCACCACGTTTCCCCATGACCCCAGGCCCTCCAGCCGCCATCAACCGCTTGTTTTCTCATCTCACGGTATGGGCGAAATGTCCTCGTACCCAGGGCCCAAGGTCACTATTAGTGACAAATTGCCCACAAAGCGTGATCTACTCGCTGACAACCGATGCGGCGAGGACACCGGCAATTCGGCGATGCCGGTACACTCGGCCGGTCATGGAGCGGGCCACGTCGCCAGGCGGTTCCCCCGGCCGGACGGCCCGCCGGTCTCCGATGACATGGGCGGCTTTGGGCACCATCCTGCTGCCATTCCTGGTGGCCGTGATCCGCTTCATCTTCGAGCGATCGCCCCGGATCACCCTGCCCGACGACCTGGCGCTCATCGAGCTCCACACCCGGAACGCGCTGTCGTGGGCGCAGTCGCTGGGCCCCTTCGACCGCAACAATTGGAACCATCCCGGACCCTCCTACTTCTACTTGTTGACCATCCCCGCCCGACTGCTCGGCAGCGGGCCGCGCGCGCTGTTCGTCGGATCCACCGCCATCAACGGGACAGCGGCCGCCTGCTCCGTGTGGGTAGTGCGACGACGAGCTGGCGACGGTGCCGCGCTGTGGGCGGCTGGCGTCATCGGGCTCCTGGCCATCCAGCTCTCGTTCACTGGGCCGCTCGACGTGACCTACTCTGAGAGCCGGCTCGGCGCGCTGGTAAGCCCATGGAACCCGACGGTCATCGTCCTCCCCCTCCTCCTCACACTGGTGCTGTGCGCCGCCGCGCCGGCCGGCTCCCCGCTGTCCCTCGTCGGGGCCGCTGTCAGCGGCACGTTCGTGGTCCAGACCGACATCGCAACCGCCCCGCTCATCGCCACCGTCGGCCTGGCGGCCATCGTCGCCACCGTGGTCCGGGCCCTGGTGACCTGTCGGGCGGGTGCGGACCCGGCCACCGGCAGCACGCCCGCCGGGAGGCGGGTCCCGCGGTCACTCGGGTGGTGGGTGGCCGGTGGCGCACTCGTCGTGCTGGCCTGGATTCCACCGCTCGTAGAGCAGGCGACCGGTCACCCGGGAAACCTCACCCGGATCGCCCACTACTTCTCCGCTGCTTCCCAGGGCCAGACCTTCCACGACGCCTTCTGGGGCATCATCACGACTCAGGGGATCCTGGCCACCGGGCCCTCCCGAGTGATGGGATCCGTGCTGGGTGCGCCACCTGACCACGCGGTACTGGCGCTGCTCGCCACTGGGTTGTGTCTGGCCGCCGCCGTGGCGGGTGTCGCCGCGGGCATCCGGCTGGGGCGTCCGTTCGCCGTTTCCGCGGGTGCCGTCGGCCTACTCGGCACAGGCGCATCGCTGCTGTCGGCAATGCGCATCCCCGGCATGTTCTTCGGCTACCTGGTCTTGTGGTCGGTCGCGTGCCCGGTGGCCTCGCTCATCGGGCTGGGTGCTCTCGGCCTGCCGGGACAATTTCCCGTTTCCGCTCGTTCGGCCATCCGGCTCGCCGCCGCTGTGGGAGCAGGGATCCTGGCAGTCGTCGCCACCGTCCAGGTGATGCGTATACCTACGCTGGCTGCAGCCTCGGACCCCGTGGTCGGAAGGCTGACCGCCATTGTGATCCCCCGGCTCCATCAAGGGGAGCTCGTCTACGTGGGCGACAGCGGACCGGACCTCATCCAGCTGGAGGAGTTCATCGGCTTGGTCAACCAGCTCGACATCCACGGGATTCGCCCCAGGGTCAGCCGAGCATGGCGGGCGCAGTTCGGCACCTCGTACGTTGCCAGCGGACATGAACAGGTGAGCGTCCTCCTGACCTCGTGGACACGGACGTCGACGTCTCTTCCGGGCTACCTGGGACGCGCCAGCAACATCGCCGTCCAGCTGATGCCAGGAGTACCCCGAGCCTGAGCTCGAGTGTGCCGCCCGCCACCTGGCATGGCGTGCGAGCCCCGCCAACCGTTCAACCGTTGCCAGCCGATGGATATCGGTGGGGGCCCGAGGTGCCAGCACCGCCACCGGGAAGTCCATTGGCCGTCAACACGCCTCATCGCCGCTGTTCGCGACAGCGCCACCCCGCCACGAGTCAGGAGGAGACAGCGACACGATCCACTGACAGCGGCCGGATCCCCCCGAGCGCCGGCATGTCGGACCGAGCTCGAGCCGATTGAGCCTTCACGCATGGGCGAGCACGCAGCGGGGCACCGCCAGCAGGTCGCTCATCGACGTGCCCTCCACGCAGGACTCTGTTGGTCCCGCACCTGCCGGCTTTGGGTACTCGGACGAAACCTTCCATACCCATGCCCCTTCCTCGCGGTGCGGCAGTGTCCCCACAGCCTCGGTGAGCACGGCGAGCGCCAGCGCTGGCTCTCGTCCAAGAGCGTACGGAGGGAGTCCGGATTGGTACGGCTCCACCACGGTCGTGACTCCCCAAGCATGGATCGCCTGACGCACCGCAAGGATGGTGGAACTGTCGGGCGTCGGAAGAGGACCGCCGAACCACGAGGAGAGCGAGGCAAGCACGGCGGCACCCCGATCCGCCCCCTCCACCAAGTGGCGGGTACCCTCCGGTCCCCCTCCCCCCGCCAGCGCGACGTGGATCCCGCCCACAGCCACCCAGGCGAGTGGCGCTTGCGGGCCCGCAAGGGGAGTCGGGTAGGTCAGCACGACCTCACCCGGTGGAAGACGTAGAGCCGCGGAGGCGAACCAGCGGGGGACGATGACGGGAACGACAGTGAGGGGAATCTCGCCGCTCAGCGCTGAAGCCGGTGGCGCCAAGGCAGCTGCACAGACGGCAAGCGCCGCGCACGCGGACATGACCCACCCGACTCGACCGGAGATGATGCGACGCCGGACAGATGTATGGACCCGATCGGAAGCGATCCCCACCACAGCCGCCATCGCCACGAGGACGATGGCGGTGAAGCGCACCGGCAGCACGTTCAACACGACGGGCACATGCCGCAGAAGGTCCCATGGACGGGGACCGGGGCCAGCTTCGAGCGCACATGCCACCGCTACTCCCGTCAGTGCTCCGAAGAACCAGAGTCGACGATCCGAGCGCCACAGGACCAGTGCTGATGCACAGACCACAACGGCCCCCCACCCGACGAAGCTCGCTTGGGGCAGGGGCCCGCCCTGGTAGCCCCCGATGACGTGGAAGGCGTGGACAAACCGGGGGGCAGTGACATGGAGCTGGACGAAAGACGCTGGCGGAACCCCGAACGTACCGGGGCGGATGGCGGGCCACACCCTGCCCCCCAGGTGCGCCGGCCCTGCCAACGCGAACCACGCCGGCCACGCCAGCAGCACGATCGACAGTGCGGCACCGGCGGCGAGGCCGGTGACGGCGTGGCGCCACCGCCGGGCCAGCTCGTCCCGGTGAGCCACCACCGCATGGGCGACGAGGAGGCCGATGCCGGCAACGGCGCTGATCGCCATGATGACGAGGAGCTCGGTGCCGAGAAAGAACTGAAGCACCAGCAGCAGACCGAGACCCACCCCTGACCGTATGGCCGATGTGCGCTGGCGCACCAGCAGTTCGTCGAGGACGCCGACCACCAATGGCGGTACGAGGAGGAACCCGTTCATCAGGTGGGCGTCGGCCAGGCTGCTCAGCACGAAGGGGGAGAACCCGTAGAGGAGGCCGGCGGCGAACGCCGCCGGGCGCCAATCGACCCACCGCCGCACCAGCCAGTACATGGCCCACGCCGAGAGGGCGGGTGCCAGCGTGAGCGCGACGTTCAAGGTAGCTACCGGTCCGAAGATCCAGGTGACCGGGGCGAGCGCCAGCCCGATGGCTGTCTCGGACGTGTTGGCCAGCAGGTTCACGCCCGTCGGATGGAACATTGCCGTGGAGAAGAACGGGTTGTGCCCGTGAGCGAGGGCCACTGCCGGCCAGTCGAGGAACCACAGGAACAGCGCGCTGTCTCCGCACCCACACGTCGTCACCGACGTGGGATGGGTTGACCACACCCCCCACCACACAGCGACAGCCAGACCCAGGTAGGCGACGAGCGCCACCATGAGATCGACACGTCGGCGACCATGGATGGGAGTTGCACCGCCCACCTCGTGGGCGGTGCCTGGCTCTCGCATGGCAGGCGCTCCGGGGGCGTCGGTCACGTTGGCGGATCCGCGGCTGGCGACGCCGAGCCGAGGATGCAGGTGGCCACCGCCGGCGGCGGACGACCCACAGCAAAACCCGCTCCACTGCATCGGGCAAGCGCGGCGGCGGTCAATGGGACGGGTGGCGGAGCATGCGGCACGCCTGCCCATACCCAGGTTCCCTCCTGCTTCACAGGCGCCTCACCCGTTGCCGCGGTGACAACCGCCGCAACCCAGTCGAGGTTGCCGACCCGGTCATACGGGGGAAGCCCGACGGGATCGGGAACAGCAACGATGGTGACGCCCCACTCGTCGAGTGCTGCCCGGATAGCGCCCAACCTGCCGGCCACCGCTGCGGCGCTCGTCTTGTAATCGAGGGACACGGAGGCAAGCGTCTCATCACCAACCCTGACCGCGCCCGAGTAACTGGGCCACCCTTCCGGACCTCCGCCGCCTGCAAGATCGTACGGCATGTTCTCCACCGCCTGCCATGCCATCGCCGATTCCTTCAAGGCAAATGGCACGGGAAAGGAGAGGACCACCTGGCGACCAGGCAGGTGGGCTCCACGGTGTGCGAACCAACGAGGAACGACGACGGGGACGACAGTGGCGGGCACGTTGCCCGCGAGGGCTGCAGCGACAGGCACCAGGGCTGCCAGCAGGACCGCTGCAGCGGAGGCCGAGGCGGCAAATCGGCGGAGAACAGCCGTCCCCTTTGCGGTACCCCTAGCAGCCCACGTTCGCACATGATCCGCCACCACCGCGACCATTACGCCAGTGCACAACAAGACGATCGTCACGAAACGACCGGGTATGACGTTGTCGAGCACGGGGAGATGGCCTACAAGTCTCCACGGCAGCCACCAGCCGCGCACACTTCCGAGCGCAAGGAGTACGAGTGCTGCCGTGGTCGCCCCGAAGAACCGCAGAAGGCGATCAGATCGCAATCCGACCAATCCGAGGATGGAGATCGCTACGACACCGACGCCGAGATAGGCCGCGCCAGGCTGGGCCGGGCCCTGGTAGCCGCCCGCTGTGTGGAAGAAGAACAGCAGTTGCTGTTTCGCGTAGTGAGGCATCACCAGGTCGGACAGTCGGATTCCGGCGAGCCAAAAGTCGCTATGCGGCCAGACGGGATCACCCAGGTGCGCCGGCCCTGCCAACGCGAACCACGCCGGCCACGCCAGCAGCACGATCGACAGTGCGGCACCGGCGGCGAGGCCGGTGACGGCGTGGCGCCACCGCCGGGCCAGCTCGTCCCGGTGAGCCACCACCGCATGGGCGACGAGGAGGCCGATGCCGGCAACGGCGCTGATCGCCATGATGACGAGGAGCTCGGTGCCGAGAAAGAACTGAAGCACCAGCAGCAGACCGAGACCCACCCCTGACCGTATGGCCGATGTGCGCTGGCGCACCAGCAGTTCGTCGAGGACGCCGACCACCAATGGCGGTACGAGGAGGAACCCGTTCATCAGGTGGGCGTCGGCCAGGCTGCTCAGCACGAAGGGGGAGAACCCGTAGAGGAGGCCGGCGGCGAACGCCGCCGGGCGCCAATCGACCCACCGCCGCACCAGCCAGTACATGGCCCACGCCGAGAGGGCGGGTGCCAGCGTGAGCGCGACGTTCAAGGTAGCTACCGGTCCGAAGATCCAGGTGACCGGGGCGAGCGCCAGCCCGATGGCTGTCTCGGACGTGTTGGCCAGCAGGTTCACGCCCGTCGGATGGAACATTGCCGTGGAGAAGAACGGGTTGTGCCCGTGAGCGAGGGCCACTGCCGGCCAGTCGAGGAACCACAGGAACAGCGCGCTGTCTCCGCACCCACACGTCGTCACCGACGTGGGATGGGTTGACCACACCCCCCACCACACAGCGACAGCCAGACCCAGGTAGGCGACGAGCGCCACCATGAGATCGACACGTCGGCGACCATGGATGGGAGTTGCACCGCCCACCTCGTGGGCGGTGCCTGGCTCTCGCATGGCAGGCGCTCCGGGGGCGTCGGTCACGTCAGGGAAGACCGTGCCGGCAGCTGGACAGGCAGAAGCAGCTTCGGAGGGCCTGTGGAGCACACGCCATCGTACGGGCACGGTACCCGGTAGTGGAGCCCAGGTAGGCCAGAAGGCGGCCGACCAGGCTCGGACGGGGGTCGGGTACCATTCCGGCCATGCATGGGGGTCCGTCCGTAGCGCCGATGGACACCGCCGGTACGGCGCCGGATCGAGCATCACCTGCTCCTGTACCCGAGGGGCCCCTCCACGGCAACGGACGGTCGAAAGGCCGGTTCCGCCTCGGGAACAGGCCGCCGCTCACCGGCATCCGCGCCTTCCTCATCGTCGTGATCCTGGCGTACCACTCGAACTTTCGCGCCTTTCCGGGGGTCTGGGTCGCGGTGCAGGTGTTCTTTGTCCTCTCCGGGTTCCTGATCACGGCCGGACTGGCTGTTGAATCCGACCGGACCGGACACATCAGCCTGCGGACGTTCTACGCGAGGCGAGCGGCGAGGCTCCTTCCACCCCTCGCCCTCACAGTCGCCCTCATCGCGATCTACGCGGGAGTCGTCCACGTTGCAGACGCTGGTTCGCGAGTCTGGGGTGACATCGCCGCCACCGTGTTCTATTACGCGGACTATCGGCAGGCGCTCGGCCACAGTCCCTTCTTTGGCTTCCTGGCCCAGACCTGGTCGCTGTCGGTAGAGGAACAGTTCTATCTCGTCTGGTCAATCCTCATGGCGGTCGCCGTCATTGCACACCGGCGCCGGTTCGCCTACGCGCTCGGCGCCGCTGGCTTCCTCGCCAGCACAGCATCACGCCTGTGGATCGTGCTGGGCGCCACGCACTTCGACCACGCCGTCTTTTCCAGGGTGTACTACGCGTTTGATACTCGTGCGGACGCACTCTTCCTAGGGTCCCTCCTTGGCCTGGCCGCAGCCGACGGTCGCCTCGACGGATGGGGGGTCCGGCCGCGTCGAATGGCGGCAGGCTCCGCCCTCGTGTCGGTGGCAGTGATCGTCTGGGCTGCATTCGAAGTTCCATTGTGGACACGAGTCCTCGCGCTGTGGTGGTTTCCGATCGGCTCCGTCGCTGCCGGACTGGTCATTGTGCACTTCATCGTGAACCCTGCCGGGATCAGCTCCCGCGCCGTCGGCACAGGAGTTCTCGTCTACTTCGGCAACCTCTCCTACACCCTCTACCTGGTCCACTGGCCCATTTACTTGGCCATAGCCCCGTCGGAGACTCACTGGGGATACTGGCCAACGGAGATCGCTCGACTCACCGTGAGCATTGCCATTGCCTCCGCGAGCTGGTTCGCCCTCGAACGCCCTCTGGCCAGGTGGCGCCGCCGGGCCCTCGATCGGACCGCCTCGGCCTGAGGTAGGTCAACCCCGCCCGAGCACACACGCTGCCACGTCGGCGGCCGGTACACCGGCCGTGCACCGGGTGAAGGTCATAGGCGACTCAGGCACAGCGGGGGCGTTCACCTCCGCCAGGCTCCACACCCATGCCCCTGCACTACGTTGCGGTGGCGAGCCGATCACGGCGGTGAACAGCCCCACAGCGTAGGAGGTCGAACGGCCCCGGTCGTAGGGTGCAAGTTTCCGCTGATCAGGAACTATGACGGTCGTCACTCCCCATGCATGGATCGCTCCTCGCAAGGTTTTCGCTACGGGAGTGGTAGGGACGGGTGCGGGCCCGAGCGGCAAGGACGCATGGTCGAGGAGGCGGACTGCCGCCGCCTGGTCCCCCGCATGGGCGGGGGTGCCGGCCGGGCCGCCGGCGCCAGCCATCGAGAATGGCATGCCGGCGATCGCTTGCCACGCCTGTGAGGCCTGCAAGCCCGACGACGGCACGGGGTATGTGAGGACGACCCGGCCCGGCACGGGGTTCCTTCCCGGGCCTGCGAACCACGGCGGCGGCGCCACGGGGCGTGTAACCAACGGGACGTTGGAAGCCATGGCGACCGCCGGCGGGACGGCAACCACGGCGGCCAGACTGATGGCGCAAGCAGCTGCGGCAGTCGGTCGCGAAGCAGCGATCCTGCCCTTCGGCGAAACGAACGCCCGATGGACGTGATCCACGACGAGTCCGGCCAGGACTGACGCGCACAGGGTGGTCACTGCGGCAAAGCGCACCTCCACCACCTGCGAGAGCAGCGGAACGTGGCGAAGCGCACGCCACGGTGCCCACCCGACCTGCGACGGGGCGAGCGCGAGTAGGGCGGACATGACACCCACAGCACCGAACAGCCACAGCAACCGGTCGCGCCTGCGCCAGACCATGCCGGCAACAATGGCCGCCACCCATGTCCACCCCAGGTAGGCGAACCCGGGAAGCCCGCTCCCCTGGTAACCGCCGAGACGGTGCATGACTGATTCGAGAGCGGCCAGCCCGCCCGGCTCGACCGTCGATACCAGCCCCGTGCCGAACGTCGAAAGGGGACCCGTGCCCCATATAGGACCGGACAGGTGAGCTGGCCCAGCCGCGAAGTACCAAACGGGTACCGCGAGCACGAGCACCGACGCACCAGTCGCCCATGCCAAGGACCGGAGAGCGTGGGAGAGCCGGGCACGGGCAGCGGCGGGCCTCCGAGCACTGCCGGCAACTACGAGCGCCATGCCGACGAGCACACACACGGCAACGATGGCGAGGAGTTCGATCCCGACAAAGAACTGGACGACCACAAGGGCGGCCAGTGCCATTCCCGAACGACGCGCTCCTATCTGCTGGCGCACGAGGATGTCGTCGAGCACGCCGACCATCAGGGGCGGGATGGCGAGGAACGCCAGGTTGAGCTGATTGAGAGCCAGGACAGTCAGCATGAACGGGGAGAACCCGTACAGGAGGCCACCGATGAATGCGGCCGGGCGCCATGTCGCCCATCGTTGGAGAAGCCAGTACATGGCCAGCGCCGAGCAGGCCGGGGTCAGGGTCAGCACAACGTTCATCGATGCGACCGGGCCTGCGACCAGCGTGACAGGCATGAGCGGAATTGCGAGTCCAAGCACGCTGGTGTCCGCGAGCAGATTGAGCCCGGTCGGGTGCAGCAGGAGCGAAGAGTGCCACGGTGCGTTCCCGTGCGTAAGCGCGTAAGCAGGCCACTCGAAGAACCAAACGAAGCGAGCCGCGTCCCCGCAGCCGCACGTGGTCACCGTCGCAGGGTCGCCCGACCACACGCTCCACCACAGAAGTACGGCCAGACCCAGATAGGCGGCGCCGGCCAATCCCCACGGTGCCAGTTGGCGAGAAGTAGACGGCCTGGGCCCCGTGCCCTGCCCACGCATAGCCCTTACCTGCCCCCCACGACGGGACCGCAGAGCTGCCGTGCTGCGATCTGGGGCACCGGGCTGAATGAGAAGCCGGTGTACGAGAACGAGTGGACGATGTCCGACCACGCCCTGCCAGGCGTCATGGGAGCGGTGATGGCGCGCAGGTAGCCAGCAAGGGGCTGACAGCCAAGGGCCCGGTGAGCGGCGGCGATCTGAGTACTCGACGGACCGCCTGGTGCGGGCGGCGAACCCGGCACACCGAAACGGGCGATCATCCACGCTGGTCCCAGGTACTTCTCATGCCCTGGGCGTGTGTGGACGGCTACCGTCGTGTGGCTACCGATGGGGTTGGCGAGCGAATAGCTGTCGAAGACGTAGACGTCGGGCCCCACCAGGTCGCCGATCACCCCGATGGCGGGTAGGTTTACCACCAGCGTGAAGGGGAGCGGCGACCGTGCCGGGCGGATGTCGGCACTGTCGATCGGTGCGTACGGATCGGTGATGACCAGTAGCTCCTGATGGCCAGCCTGCGCGGAAGCGGCAAGGGACCGGAGCACCGCGCCGTCACGGCCCGAGAGTGCTCGCCGGTAGTCGCCGGTGGTGATCGGGTGGGCCACGCCGGTTGCCGTGATCCAATTGTTCCGCTCATTCGAAATGTAGGCCGTCATGTTTCCCGGAAGGGTCGGGCTGGGGACATAGCGCAGCCAGCCAGCACAGACGACCGCCCACACCGCGACCACCGCAACCATTGCCGCCGTCACTCCTCGCAGTTGCCGGGTGGTGACCACTATCGGCAGGCTGACTGCAAAGAACGCTGGGAGGAGTAGGCGGGCGTGCATGTAGTCGCCGCCAATGGCCACCACGTACAGAAGGTCGGCACCCCCAGCGACGATCGGCGTGGCCAGGAGGAGGACACCAGCACGGTCTCCCTGGCCCCACCACCGGATGGCAGGCGACACCACCAGCACCGCACACGCCGCCAGTGGCAACCACAGCCAGTAGGGGCCCACGAAGTTCCACAGGTAGCGAAGTCCCTGGGACCACCATGTCGAAGCGGCCGCCTTGGCTAGTCCGGTAGTGGGAATGACCAGTGCGTAGTAAGCCATGCGGGCGATCTCCGTGGCGACCGGGATCACGGTGGCGGCGGCAACAGTGGCGAGGATCCGTCGACCTCGGGTGCCCCGACCGCGCCACGACGGTGCCGCCACCAACGACACCAGCGCAGCCAAGAACACGGCTGAGCCGAGAGCAAGCTCCGGGCGGACGAGGACACCGAGCCCGGCCACGACCGCTGCGGGCACAGCACGGATCCGGGTCCGCTCGACCCGGACAAGCAACAAGAAGCTCGCCGCCAGCCACAAGAAGACCATCGACATCTCCAGACCGGAAGTGGCGAATTCCCACACACCGGCAACCGCTGAGACCATGGTCAAACCGACGGGCAATGCGGTCCCTTCCACCCGCTGTTCGTACATCCGGACGGCGGCGCGCCCGGCGACACCGAATGCACCTGCAGTGCAGATCAGGCCGAGGACCACCGACGTCCAGGCCAGGCTCACCATAGGCAGGACCAGGTGGGCAAGAGTGAGGGTGACCACCCACAATGGGTCGGAGTCAACTTCTACCCGCTCGCCCACATTGAAGACTGGACCGTGCCCGGCCAAGAGGTTGTGGATGATCCGGAAGTTGATGAAGGCGTCCTCATCCACCCAGCGGTAAGTCCACGTGCCCACCAAGACGACCACCAGCGGGACGATGATGGGCCACGATGTCCGGACCACCCGCACAATCCGGCGCGCGGCACGGCTCCGTCGATCGCCACTCTGCGCGCCGAGTTGAGGCTCGGTGCTGCTGGCGATCCCGAATTCCTTACGGGTGCCAGCCGGCACTCCAGTCACGCGACCATGCCCGTCCACGGAATCACCGTCGATACCGAGCACGATCCAGTCCGGCTATGAAGGGTGGGCCCGCGCCTGCCTCGCCGTCCGGGCTCACGGCGCCCATTATGTACCAGGCCAACCGGCACGAATGCGTCCGGCCACCAGCGCTGGCCCAGGACAGTGCGCCACGACGCGATCACGCTGCTCACGACAATCGCGGCGAGATGAACACCACTGCACCCGGCCGGGGCACACCACCGCATGACAAGTGGACGTGGACCCGCCTGCACGGGCCGGGTCGTAGAAGGCGAGCTCCGTCGTGCTACGGGCCGGGTCGGTGCCGTCCCTCACCCCGATCCGAGCGCCGGGAACCAGGCCGCGGTACTGCGAGCGTTGAATGCATGGCACGTGATGCTCATGTCGTTCCCGACGACACCGGAGTGCCGGTATGGGCCAGAGTGCCCGCGTCGTGCGCCCTCGAACGTGGGCCTGCCCAGGCTGGTGCCGCCGACCGGTGCGTTCTCACCCTTAGGCCGTGATGCCGTTCCCTGATCTCCTCAGTGACGGGCCGACACGGGCGACGGCGACGGCGCCGTCTCTCCCAGGTGGCGGCTCTTCGGGCACGTGACCTTCATCTCGAGGTCACAACGGGAGCAGGCATGGCGGCCGTCGGGCGTGATCCACATGGTCGAGCCGCACGACGGGCAGCGCTCCTGCCAGATGGCGCAGTCCACCCCGGCCAGCCGCTTGGAGGTGAGCGGGCAGCCGTGCCCCCGGCACACCGGCCACGCCGGATCGGGGACGATGGCCATCACCGGACACTTCTCCACGCAGATGGCGCAGTCGTCGCACGTGTAGGGGTCGATGGCGAAGAGCCCGAGGAACGACTCGGTCTTGGTCAGCGCCCCCGTCGGGCACGAGAAGTCACACGCACCGCAGCCGATGCACACGTCCTCCTCGACCCGGAAGCTCATAGCCTTCCCATCATCGCATCTGGTAGGTGCCCACGTCCTGCGGGTGGAACTGGCGCAGCTCGCCCATGCAGTCCCAGTGGACCCAGGGGGAGACGTCCACCCGGTCCGAGGCGGTGGTCAGGCGGTAGCCGTCGCCCGTCCACTCCCACCAGCCATAGGGCAGGTCGAGCGCACGGGTGACCGGTTCGCCGCAGTGCGGGCAGCGGGGTGCGTCCATGGTGATCTCCTCCTGCCGTTCAGGCCGCGACCGCGATGCGGGCGGCGCCGTCGAAGAACTCCTGCAACGTCTGGTTGAAGCGGGAGAACTTGTCGAGTCCCATGGGGTCGTCCCCCTGGCAGCTGATGCGGTCGCCCAGCAGGGCCAGGCTGTTGATGGTCCACAGCCCGGTCGCCCGGCCGTTGGCGACGATGTCGTCGAACATGCCCTGCCAGTCGGCCAGGTCGCCCACCAGGGCGAAGTCGGCATGGCCGGCCTCTTCCGCGCCGACCTCGGCCACGCCCGCGCAGATCAGGCCCTCGAAGACCAGCCGGACGCGCAGATCGCCCCCGGGCCGGTGCATGACCACCACCGCGGTCATGTCGGCATCGCCGACGATCCGCAGCCGCTCCGTCGACGCGTTCATCTCGTCGGAGAGTGCGTCGAAGAACGCAACCGTGTCGATGGCCGGGCTCATGACTGCGCTCCCTGGGCCACCGGAGCGGCGCCCCGGACCTGCTCCGGGTCGATGCCCAACAGGTCGAGCGGCACCGTCGTGCGTTCCAGCCGGCTGATCCCGGCCCGCTCGCACCGGGCCAGGTACGAGGTGAACTGCTTCTTCGTGAGCTCGAGGGCGAGCGGGAAGCCCTTGTCCTCGACGTGCTCGGCGCCGCCGGCGAGGAGCAGGGCGAGGGCCGTGCTGACATCGGGAGCGGTGCCGAAGTCGATCAGGACCTGCTCCCCGTGGTCGAGGGCGGCGTGGATCTCCTCGGCGACGTCGGGATCGTTCTCCACCGCGTAGCGGAGGTGCATGGTGCCGTAGGCCACGTGGCGGGCCTCGTCCTGCATGCACATGCGGAAGATCCGCTTCTCCACGTCGGTCGGTGCGATGAGCTCGCCCATCCGGAAGATGTCGAGGACGAAGCCCTCGCCGAGCAGGTGCAGCAGTGCGGAGGCCTGGGTGTAGGTCTTCGCCTCGATGATGGTGCGGAGCAGGCTGGTGGGTCCGCCCCGCGACAGCAGGAGGCCACCCCCGTTGGCGAGGGCCCGCTTGCGAAAGACCTCGGCGTGGCGGGCCTCGTCCATGATCTGCGTGCAGAGGAACATCTTGGCTTCGATGAAGTCGTGGTTCATGCGCCACATCCACTTGGCCGGCAGGTCGGCCGCGATCATCTCGACCTCGGTCAGGAGGGTGCAGAGCTGGCACACGGCGTGCTCCACGTCGTCGGGGAGCTCCTGGAGCTCGCCCCAGGGGATGTCCCTCGTCGCCGACCACTGCCGGGCGACGGCCTCTTCGTAGAGCTCGCGGGTGTTCTCCGCCCACACGTCCGTCTTCGAGTTGAGGATGTAGCCCATGTCGACGACGTCGTCGTCGACGTCGGCACCCCGCGGCGCCATCGATCGGCGTGGCGGGTGCTCGGGGATGTCGCCGTAGGTGCCCACGGCGATGTCGAGCATGGTGAGGCCCCGCGGGCTCGGCTTCGGGTGGATCCCCCACTCGCTCTTGGCTCCCCGCAGCCAGGCCCAGTCGAGCGGTGCGCCGAGCGGCGACTCGCTCGGCAGCTCGTCGTACGCCGGACGATCGGCGTCGTCGGTCACGGTCATCGGCCATCCTCCCCACGGGAGGCGCAGATGACCCCCCGGAGGGCACGGTACAGATCGGCAACGTGTTCCATTAGGGCCGAAGGTCCCAATTGTGCCCATGCGCGTGCCGCATGCGCCTGCGTCCTGCGAACCGCTCCGGCGGCCCGGCCCGTAGGGTGTGGCGGGGACGCCGGGGGGCTCCCCTGGCTGCGACGACACGACGAGGAGTGACCATGGAGATGGAGTACCGACGGTTGGGCGGCACCGGGTTGCGGGTCAGCGTGCTGTCCTTCGGATCCTGGGTGACCTTCGGGCCCCAGCTGGCCGGTGACCTTGCCGCCGACTGCCTGTCAGCCGCCTACGACGCCGGCGTCAACTTCTTCGACAACGCCGAGGCCTACGCCGGGGGCGAGTCCGAGCGCATCATGGGCGAGACCATCACCCGCCTTGGCTGGCCCCGCCACAGCTACGTCGTGTCCACCAAGCTCTTCTGGGGCCTCCACGACGGTGTCAACATGCGCAACACACTGAACCGCAAGTACCTGACCCAGGCCATCGCCGGGTCGCTCGACCGGCTCGGGCTCGACTTCGTCGATCTCGTCTACTGCCATCGCCCGGACCCCAACACCCCGATCGAGGAGACGGTGTGGGCCATGTCCGACATGGTCACCCGTGGCCAGGCCCTCTACTGGGGCACCTCCGAGTGGCCGGCCGAGGCCATCCGCGATGCGTGGGACATCGCCGAGCGCCACCATCTCCACAAGCCGGTGGTCGAGCAGCCCCAGTACAACCTCCTGTGGCGGGACCGCGTCGAAGAGGAATACCTGCCCCTCTACGACGGGATCGGCCTCGGGCTGACCACCTGGAGCCCGCTCGCCTCCGGGCTTCTCACCGGCAAGTACCTCGACGGCGTGCCCGAGGGTTCGCGGGCGACGCTTCCGGGGTACGAGTGGCTGGCCAACCTCCTGACCGACCAGGAGCGCAACGCCAAGGTGGCCGGGCTGCGGGCCGTAGCCGACGACCTGGGATGCACCCTGGCCCAGCTGGCCATCGCCTGGTGCACGCGCAACCCGCACGTCTCGACCGTCATCACCGGTGCCAGCCGGGTGGAGCAGGTCCACGAGAACCTGGCCGCCCTCGAGGTGGCCGGCCGCCTCGACGACGAGGTGATGAGCCGGATCGACGCCGTCCTCGCCCCGGACCAGCCGGCCTAGCCGGCGGCACCACCGGCCTCGCCGACAGCATCACCGGCCTCACCGGCTCCTCGCCGGCCTGACCCTTCGGCGCCGCGCCCGTGGCCATGCTCGTGGCCGTGGCCGAGAGCGTGAGCGTGCATGGCGTCCAACCGACCACCCATGAGCTGGCGCAACCAACTGCCGGGCGGGTGGGCGGGCAGCCCTGCCCGCTGGGCCAGGCGCGCGTTGGCCCGGAACGCCACGTAGAGCGAGAAGAAGGCGATGGGCAACTCGGCGACCACCGCGAAGAACAGGGCCACGGCGGCCGCCTCCCGGCTGGCCGACGTCGTCACGTCGAACCAGGCGTCGACGATCAGCAGGGTGGCGGTGGCGGTGGCCGGGATCTCCATGCGGGCGTCCTCGCGGAAGCCCAGGTAGGCGGTGCGGCCCATGGCCAGGATGAGGAGGAGGTCGAACCCGACCCACGCCGCCTTGTAGTGGTGGTCGAAGCTGCGCTTGGGGAGGCTGAGGGCCAGCCACGTGACCCACGGCACCAGCGCGGCGGCTCCAACGGCGTACAGCCAGGCCAGGCGGCGCGCCCGCCGGTGGGTCGCCTCACCGGGGGCGGGCGACCCTGGGGGGAGGGTGCCGTCGTCGTGCCGATCGACCATCGTCGTGCCCCTAGGACGCCGGGGTCCCCGCCCCGGGACCAACCGGCACGCCGTCCCCCCCGCCCACGCTCTCCTCGTAGGCGGCAGCTCGCAACGACGCCTGCAGATCGGCGCCCGTCACGGACGGGCAGCGGCTCCACGCCCCGTCGGGGCCGAGCTCCCAGGCCTGGCTGTCGTCAGCCACGTTGAGCTCCACAATGCGCTCCAGCTTGGCCACGGCCACAGGGTCGTCGATGGCGATCATCGCCTCCACCCGCCGGTCCAGGTTCCGCCGGCGCAGGTCGGCCGACCCGATGAAGATCCGGGCCGGGCGACCACCGGTCCCACCGAACCGGAAGATGCGCGAGTGCTCGAGGAAGCGCCCGACGATGGAGCGGACGCGGATCGTGTCGGATCTCCCGGGGATGCCCGGGCGCAGGCAGCAGATGCCCCGGATGACCAGGTCGATGGGGACGCCGGCCGCCGAGGCCCGGTAGAGGGCGTCGATGATCTCCGGGTCGTCCAATCCGTTCGCCTTCAGCACGATCCGACCGTCCGGCCCGTGCGCGGCCTCGGCCGCGATGTGCTCGAGCACGCTGGCCCGGATGCCCCCCGGCGACGTGACCAGCTCCTCGTAGTCCGGGGGGTGGCTGAAGCCGGTGATGTAGTTGAAGAAGCGGGTCAGGTCGGCACCGAGAGCCGGCCTGGACGAGAGCAGGCCCAGGTCCTCGTACATGCGGGCCGTCTTCGGGTTGTAGTTGCCGGTGCCGACGTGGCAGTAGCGCCGGACGTCGTCGCCCACGTGCCGGACGACGAGGGTGGTCTTCGCGTGG
>JAJZLP010000211.1:1518-2960 GCA_021803325.1 Actinomycetes bacterium | reverse complement strand
TGGTGGTGGCGGCGGTGGCCGTGGCGGCCGAGGTGGCGCTGGTGGCGGTAGGCCAGATGCCGGCGCCGATGTCGCTGGGCGGCTCGACCCCGGTTCACGACGGAGGGGAGCACGATGATCCCGAGGTACAGCCTGCCGGAGATGGCGGTCCTGTTCACCGACGAAGCCCGCATGGGGCTGTGGCTCGAGGTGGAGCTGCTGGCCGTCGAGGCATGGGCGGAGCTCGGCGTGGTGCCGGCCGAGGCGGCGGCGGCCTGCCGGAGCCGTGCCCCGAAGGTCACCGCCGAGCTGGTCGCCGCCGTCGACGAGCGCGAGCGGGTCACCGACCACGACGTGGCCGCCTTCGTCGACGTGGTGCAGGATGCGATCGGCCAGCCCGAGGGGTCGTGGGTGCACTACGGGCTCACGTCGTCCGACGTCGTCGACACCGCTTTGTGCGCCACCCTCACCCGCGCAGCCGACCTGCTCGTCGAGGCGGCTGACGGGCTGGTGGCGGTGTTGAAGGCGCGCGCCGAAGAGCACATCGGCACGGTCATGGCGGGCCGGACCCACGGCATGCAGGCCGAGCCCACCACCTTCGGCGCCAAGCTCGCGCTGTGGTGCCTGCAGGTCGACCGTGATCGCCAGCGCCTGCGGCGAGCCCGCCAGCAGGTGGCGGTGGGCAAGCTGTCGGGTGCGGTCGGCACCTACGCCAACATCGACCCGGCTGTCGAGGCCCACGTGTGTGGCGCGCTCGGCCTCACCCCGGTCCCTGCCACCCAGGTGGTGGCCCGGGACCGCCACGCCGAGCTGCTGTGGGCGTGTGCGTCGGCCGGGGCCACCGTCGAGACCATCGCCACCGAGATCCGCCACCTGGCCCGCACCGAGGTCGGCGAAGCGGAGGAGCCCTTCGGTCGTGGACAAAAGGGCAGCTCGGCCATGCCCCACAAGCGGAACCCCATCCTGTCGGAGCGGCTGTGCGGCCTGGCGCGGCTGCTGCGCGGCTACCTGGGTGCGGGTCTGGAGGACGTCGCCCTGTGGCACGAGCGCGACATCTCGCACAGCTCGGTGGAGCGCGTGGCGTTCCCCGACGCCCTGCTGCTCACCTACTACATGCTGCGGCGCTGCACCGGTCTCGTCGACGGGCTGGTGGTCCACGCGGATCGGATGCGGGCCAACCTGCTCGATGCCTCGTTCGGGCTGGTCTTCAGCCAGCCGGTGCTGCTGGGGCTGGTGGCCGGTGGCCTCAGCCGGGACACGGCCTACCGCATCGTCCAGCGCGACGCCCGCGTCGCGTGGGAGGAGCGCCGGCCCCTGCGCCAGGTCCTGCAGGATGATCCGGAGGTCACCGTGGCACCCGAGGCCCTCGACGAGGCGTTCGACGTGGACCGCTCCGTGCGCCACGTCCACCGGTTCCTCGACGCGCTGCAGGCGGTGCCGTGACAGCGCCAGGACGGCATGCC
>JAJZLP010000211.1:0-1418 GCA_021803325.1 Actinomycetes bacterium | reverse complement strand
GTGGGCGGTGCCGGTGTGGCCGCGGGCCGCGTACGCTCGGGGCCGGGTCGCGTGCCTGCCGTGCCGCACCGCGACCCTTTTGTCCGGTTCGGCAAGGAGGTCCGATGGCACTGCGGCTGATCAGCTCCGGCAAGGTCCGCGAGCTCTACGACGCAGGTGACGACCTGCTGCTCATGGTGGCGTCCGACCGCATCTCGGCTTTCGACGTGGTGCTGGGGGAGCCCATCCCCGACAAGGGCCGGGTCCTCACCGCCATGACGGTCCACTGGGCCGACACGCTGGCCGACCTGGCGCCGAGCCACCTGGTGACCGCCGATCCGGCCGGCCTGCCCCAGGACGTCGACGCGCTGGCGGGCCAGGAGGGAGCTGCCCCGATCGCCGGCCGGGCGATGCTGGTCCGCCGGGCGGACATGCTGCCCATCGAGTGCATCGTGCGCGGCTACCTGGCGGGGTCCGGCTTCAAGGAGTACGAGCAGTCCCAGACGGTGCACGGCATGCCGCTGCCGGCAGGTCTCCGCCAGGCCGATCGGCTGCCCGAGCCGCTGTTCACCCCGTCGACCAAGGCCACCGAGGGCCACGACGTCAACATCTCCTTCGACGAGGCAGCGGACATCGTGGGCAAGGAGACCGCCGTCGCGGCACGCGACATGTGTGTCGAGGCCTACCGGCGGGCCGCGGCCGCGGCGGAGCGCCAGGGCATCATCGTGGCGGACACCAAGTTCGAGCTGGGGTTCATCGACGGCCAGCTGGCTCTGTGCGACGAGCTGCTCACGCCGGACTCGTCGCGGTTCTGGCCGGCGGACGCCTGGGCGCCGGGTACGAACCCCCCTTCATACGACAAGCAGCCGGTGCGCGACTGGCTCGAGAGCAGCGGGTGGGACAAGCAGCCTCCGCCGCCGGCGCTGCCTGACGACGTGGTCGCAGCCACTGCCCAGCGCTACCGGGCCGCGTACGAGCGGATCTGCGACCGGCGCCTGGACGACTGGTACGGTGCCTGACGTGGGTCGGTACGAGGTCCTGGTGGAGGTGCGCTTGCGCCCGGGGATCGCCGATCCCCAGGGGGCGACGGTGGAGCGGGCGCTGCCGGCGCTGGGTTTCGACGCCGTCCACCGCGTCCGCGTCGGCAAGGCCATCCACTTCGAGGTCGACGCCGCCGACGAGCAGGCGGCCCGGGCCGTGACGGCCGATCTCGCCGGCCGGCTGCTGTCCAACCCGGTCATCGAGGACACCGAGGTCCTTGTGTGCCGTCCGGTGGACGGCGCGACGGTCGTCACCGGGGCCGTGGCCGGAGCGCGCGATGCGCGCACCGAGGCGGGCTCGGGCGGAAGGCCGTGACGGCCACCGTCGGGGTGGTGGTGTTCCCCGGCACCAACTGCGACCACGACACGCTGGTTGCGCTCGAGCGTGCTGGGGCTCGG
>JAJZLP010000040.1 GCA_021803325.1 Actinomycetes bacterium | reverse complement strand
GTACCCGGACAGGTGGGGGCCGGAATGGCACCGGCCCGCGACGGAGCCCGCCACGGACCATCGGTGGTGCAACCGATCAGTGTGGGTCGTCACCTCGGACGAGCCGGGGACGGGCCGGTGGGAACGGCCGGGCTGGCGGGGACGGCCGGGCCGCCGAGGGATGCCGGCGACCCGCGGCGCGGATGTCGGCGTCACCAGGGCCGTCGCCGAACACGGCCGCGACCGCATCGGCGACGTGGGCGACGGGGATGGTGCGCGGAGACACACCCGCAGGCACCTGCGCCGGCACGAGAGCCCGGCGGAAGCCGGCAGCGGCTGCTCCGGCCAGGCGGCGACCGGCGTGGGGCACCTGGCGGACCTCGCCCCCGAGCCCGAGCTCCCCGAAGACAACCAGGTCGGCGGGCAGCGGTCGTCCGGTGACCGACGACATGACCGCCAACGCCACGGCCAGATCGGCTGCCGGCTCGGCCACCCTGACACCTCCGACCACCGAGGCGAAGACGTCGCTCTGCGCGGGGACCCCCCCAGCCCGCTGGGCCAGCACGGCCAGGATCTGCGCGAGCCGGCCGCCGTCGACGCCCTGCGCGCTGCGCCGTGGCGGCACGCCGGGGACAGCGCCCACGACGAGAGCCTGGACCTCGACGAGGAGGGCACGTTGTCCGTCCATGGCCGGGAGGACCGCGCTGCCGGGCGTGTCGGGATGCCGATCACCCAGGAGGTAGCGGTGTGGATCGGCCACCGTGGACAAGCCCGCGTCGGTCATCTCGAACAGACCGAGCTCGCCGGTGGGACCGAACCGGTGCTTGACGGTGCGCACCAGGCGCAGGGCGTGGTGCCGGTCCCCCTCGACCGTCACCACGGTGTCGACCACATGCTCGAGCGCACGCGGCCCGGCCAGCGCCCCATCCTTCGTGACGTGCCCGACGAGGACGACGGCGACGTCCTCCGTCTTGGCCAGCGCCACGCACCGCTCCGCGCAGGCTCGAACCTGAGCCAGGCTGCCAGGAGGACCGGGGATATCCGCGTCAGCTACTGTCTGCACTGAGTCGACCACGACCAGTGTTGGCGAGAACGAGCGGACGACGTCGTCGAGCACGGTCACGTCGGTGGTGGCCTGGACCAGCAGGGTCGGCGGGATGGGGCCGAGCCGCTCGGCTCGCAGGCGCACCTGTCGGGCCGACTCCTCGGCCGACACCAGGACGGCCACGTCGCCACGCACGGCCACGGAGCGCAGCACCTGGAGCAGCAGGGTGGACTTACCGACACCGGGCTCGCCGCCCACCAGGGTGACGGACCCGGGAACGAGCCCGCCGCCGAGCACCGCGTCCAGCTCGGGGAGGCCGGTGGGACGGGGAGCCGCCAGGCCGAGATCGACACCAGCGAGGGCCACGGGCCCCTCGCCGCTGGTCGCGTGGCCCGATCCCCGCCTGCCGGCGCCGCCGGACGAGCCCGGCCGCACGCCCACCAGCCCCGAGCCCGGCCGGGTGGTCGCCGGGCGAACAGCCACCACGCTGTTCCACTCGCCGCAGGCCGGGCACCGCCCAACCCAGCGGGGCACGCCCGCACGGCACGATGCGCAGGCGAATGCAGCGGCGGAGCGAGGCACGGTGGAACCATACGACCCGGGTGTGCCATCCGAGCGCGCGCAACCGCCCGGCCTCTGCGGCCGGGCGGTTACATCGTTCGTTCGTTCGGGCCGCAGCGGCCCGAGGTCAGGTGCTGGGGCCGGCTCCGGCCAGCTCGACCGGCGGCGGCTCGAGGCCTTCGATCGCCCGGAAGACGACCTCTCCGTCCTCGACGTCGACGATGATGGTCTCCCCGACCCGGAACTCCTTCCACAGGATGCGCTCCGACAGCGGGTCCTCCACCATCTGCTGGATGGCCCGGCGAAGTGGCCGCGCCCCGAGCGTGGGGTCGTAGCCCTTCTCCGCCAGCAGCGCCTTGGCCGCCGGCGTGAGCTCCAGACCCATGCCCTGAGCTTCGAGCTGGCCACTGACCCGCTTGATCATGAGGTCCACGATCTGGACCACCTCGTCGCGGGTCAGCTCGTGGAAGACGACCACCTCGTCGATCCGGTTCAGGAACTCGGGCCGGAAGTGCGCCTTCAGCGCCTCGTTGACCTTCGTCTTCATCCGCTCGTAGGTGACGGCCTCCGAGGACTTGGCGAAACCGACCGACGCCTTGCGCAGATCGGCGGTCCCCAGGTTCGAGGTCATGATGAGCACGGTGTTCTTGAAGTCCACCGAGCGTCCCTGGGCGTCGGTGAGCCGTCCGTCCTCCAGAATCTGCAGGAGGGCGTTGAAGACGTCGGGGTGGGCCTTCTCCACCTCGTCGAACAGGACCACCGAGAACGGCTTGCGCCGAACAGCCTCGGTGAGCTGGCCACCCTCCTCGTACCCGACGTAGCCCGGGGGCGAGCCGACCAGGCGGGACACGGTGTGCTTCTCCATGTACTCGCTCATGTCCAGCTGCACCAAGGCGTCCTCGTCGTCGAACAGGAACTCGGCCAGCGTCTTCGCCAGCTCCGTCTTGCCGACACCGGTGGGGCCCAAGAAGATGAACGAGCCGCTCGGGCGCTTGGGGTCCTTCAGGCCGGCGCGGGTCCGGCGGATGGCCCGGGACAGCGCCTTGATGGCTTCCTCCTGCCCGATCACCCGCTTGTGGAGCTCGTCCTCCATCCGCAGCAGCTTGGACGTCTCCTCTTCGGTGAGCCGGTAGACCGGGATCCCGGTCCAATTGGCCAGCACCTCGGCGATGACGTCCTCGTCGACCACGTCGAACAGGTCCATGCCCTCGGCGCGCCATTCGGCCTCCATGGCCGACTTGCGCTCCAGGCGCTCCTTCTCCTGCTCGGCAAGCTGCTTGGCCTGGTCGAACGCCTGACGCTCGATGGCCGCGTCCTTGTCCCGGCGGATCCGGGCGATGTCCTCTTCGAGCTTGCGGTAGTCCGGCGGCGTGGTCATCCGGCGGATCCGCAGCCGGCTGCCGGCCTCGTCGATGAGGTCGATGGCCTTGTCCGGCAGGTAACGGTCGGCCAGGTAGCGGTCGGCCAGGTTCGCCGCCGCCACCAGCGCCTGGTCGGTGATGGTGACCGAATGGTGCGACTCGTACCGGTCACGCAGGCCCTTCAGGATCTCGATGGTGTGGGCCACCGTCGGCTGCTCGACCCGGATGGGTTGGAACCGCCGCTCCAGTGCGGCGTCCTTCTCCAAGTGCTTGCGGTACTCGTCGAGCGTGGTGGCGCCGATCGTCTGCAGCTCGCCGCGGGCCAGCATCGGCTTCAGGATCGAGGCGGCGTCGATGGCCCCCTCTGCTGCCCCCGCCCCGACGAGCGTGTGCAGCTCGTCGATGAACAGGACGATGTCCCCTCGGGTGCGGATCTCCTTCAGGACCTTCTTCAGCCGCTCCTCGAAGTCACCCCGGTAGCGGCTGCCCGCCACGAGCGCGCCCAGGTCCAGGGTGTAGAGCTGCTTGCCGGTCAGGGTCTCGGGGACGTCGTTCGCCACGATGCGCTGGGACAGGCCCTCGACGATGGCGGTCTTGCCGACGCCAGGCTCGCCGATCAGCACGGGGTTGTTCTTCGTGCGCCGCGACAGCACCTGCATGACCCGCTCGATCTCCTTGTCGCGACCGATCACCGGGTCGAGCTTGCCGTCGCGGGCGAGCTGGGTGAGGTTGCGCCCGAACTGGTCGAGCACCGGAGAGCCCGACGGGGTGTCAGACGCAGACGAGCCGGCGCCAGCGCCGACCGCCTCCTTGCCCTGGTAGCCCGACAGCAGCTGGATGACCTGCTGACGCACCCGAGCGAGGTCCGCACCCAGGCTGACCAGCACCTGGGCGGCAACGCCCTCACCCTCGCGAACGAGGCCCAGCAGCATGTGCTCGGTCCCGATGTAGTTGTGGCCGAGCTGCAGCGCCTCGCGAAGCGACAGCTCGAGCACCTTCTTCGCCCGTGGCGTAAAGGGCGGCGACCCGGTGGGGGCCGTCCCGGAGAGACCGATGGTCTCCTCCACCTTTTCGCGCACCGCCTCGAGAGAGATGCCGAGCTGTTCGAGCGCCTTGGCGGCTACTCCTTCGCCCTCGTGGATCAGCCCGAGCAGGATGTGCTCGGTCCCGATGAAGCTGTGGTTGAGCAGGCGCGCCTCTTCCTGCGCCAACACCAACACCCTTCGGGCTCGATCTGTGAAACGTTCGAACACCAGACCGCCTCCCTAGACGGTTCGACAACGTGACCGAGTCTACCGGTCGAATCGCCGAAAACGACACCGCTGATCTCCAGGACCCCTTCCATCGTCATCGGCAGGTGCACCCTGGATCCTGACCACCTCACGCGACGTGGCCCAGAGCCCGTCGATCACCGCAGACCGGGGTTGCTCGTGCGCTCCCGGACGGCCGGCTCGATGGGCCGTCCTGCGGCCACGTCGCCTATCGTGCTCATAGTGAACGTCGCCCCTCTCATCGCTCTTCCCGCCATGGAGGACAATCTGAAGCGGCTGGAGCCGGTGCTGCGCGAATCGGTCTGCTGCGGCGACGCGTTCCTCGACGAGGTGGTCTGCCACCTCATCGACGCCGGCGGCAAACGGGTTCGGCCGGGGCTCGCCCTGGCAGCCGCGACCGCCGGAGGCCGCGAAGCCTCCGACGACGACCTGTTGGGCGGGGTCTCGGTCGAACTGGTCCACCTGGCATCGCTCTACCACGACGACGTCATGGACGAGGCGACCATGCGTCGCAACGTCCCGAGCGTCAACGCCCGATGGGGGAACCTCGTCGCCATCGTGGCCGGCGACTTCCTGCTGGCCCGTTCGGCGGAGATCGCGGCGAGCCTCGGGTCGGAGATCGCCGGCCTGCTGGCCCACACACTCGGCGAGCTGTGCCGGGGCCAGGTCGCCGAGGTCCAGGCCGCCTATCGCCTGGAGCGCACCGAGGCCGACTACCTGGCAACGATCGCCGGCAAGACCGCAGCCCTGATGGCGACGTCCTGCCGGATCGGCGCGCTCACCGCCGGGCTCCCTCGTTCGGAGGTCGAAGCCCTCACGACGTTCGGCCACCGCTTCGGCATGGTCTTCCAGATCCGTGACGACGTGCTCGACGTGGTCGGCACCGAGGTCGAGCTGGGCAAGCCGGCCGGACAGGACCTCGCCGAGGGCATCTATACGCTGCCTGTCCTGGTCGCCCTGGCCGACCCCGTGCACGGGGCTGCACTGCGCCCGCTGCTCGGCCGGCCCCTGCAGACATTCGAACGCGAAGAAGCACGGGTCCTGGTGGCCGGCGCTCCCGGCATCGTCGCCGCCGTGGACCTCGGCCGGCGCTTCGCCGACGAAGCTGCGGACGCCGTCGCCTCCCTCGCCGACCACAACCTCGCCAGCGCCCTTGCCGACCTGTCACACAGCATGGTGGACGCCATCGACGAGTTGGTCGGCCAGGCGCGCGCCGACGGTCGGTCGGGCCGGCAGACCAGCGCATCCACCGACGGGATCGCCAGCGTCTGACGGCACGTCTCGTCGCCTGCGCCGGCAGCATGCCGCGGGCGACCCACGCTGGCGACAGTCCTCGATCGCGCTGGCGACCTGCCCGGCAACCCTGCGCCTGCGCCGGCAGCATGCCGCGGGCGACCCACCCTGGCGACAGTCCTCGGCCACGCGGGCGACCTGCCCGGCAACCCTGCAGGCGAGGTCCGACCAGCTCGGTGCCACCCGCACCGATCCCAGCGGGCGGCGCGGCCAGCGAACGGTCAGCCGCCCCCAGTGCTTCGTTCGAACACCAGGCGGAGCCCGTGCAGCGTCAGCCACGGCTCCCGATAGTCGATCGTCTGGGAGAAGGGGGCGATCACCTCGGACAAGCCGCCGGTCGCCACCACCGTGCACGACCCCAGCTCAGCCTGGAACCGTTCGCACACGCCATCGACCTGCCCGGCGAAGCCGTACAGGACACCTGACTGGATGGACTCGACCGTCGACTTGGCGATGACCGACCGCGGCTCGACGAGCTCTACCCGGCGCAGCGCCGCCGCATGGCGGAACAGGGCGTCCATCGAGATGGCGACGCCCGGCGCGATGGCCCCACCGAGATACTCGCCGGCGGCGGAGATGGCATCGAAGGTGGTGGCGGTGCCCATGTCCACCACGATGCAGGGGCCGCCGTAGAGGTCGTAGGCGCCGATGGCGTTGGCGATGCGGTCCGCGCCCACTTCCTTGGGGTTGTCGTACAGGATCGGCATCCCCGACCGCACGCCGGGGCCGAGCACGACGCAGGGCACGTCGTACCAGCGGTCGGCCATCTCGCGTAGGGCGGACGTCACCAGCGGCACCGACGACGTGACGGCGATGCCGGTGACGACCTCCTCTGCCACCAGGCCGTCGAGGTCCAGGAGCTGGCTCAGCAACAGGGCGTGCTCGTCGGCAGTCCGCTCCCCGACCGTCGACAGCCGCCAGTGGTGCACCAGGCCGGCGGGCTCGGGCGCCACCGCCCGGCGGTCCGGCGCCACCGCCGGCACCGGTCCTGGGCTGCCGGCAAACGGCACCCCACCAGCAGCGCCGGACGGCTCGTCGGGACCGTCGAGGAACAACCCGACGACGGTCTCGGTGTTGCCCACGTCGATCGCCAGCAGCACGTCAGCTCCGCTCACCGGTGCGAGCCGGGACCAGGTCCAAGCCGAGGTCGAGCGCAGGAGCGGAGTGGGTCAGGGCACCGACCGACACCAGGTCCGCCCCCGCCTCGGCGAACAGCGGCGCCCGCTCGAGCGTCACCCCTCCCGATACCTCCACCAGGACTCGACCAGGACCCGGCCCTTCTGCCCGGCGCACGAGCTCCACGCACGCGGCCACCTCGCCGGGGTCCATGTTGTCGAGCAGCACCATGGTGGCTCCGGCGGCCACGGCCTCCACCACCTGCTCGCTCCGGTCGCACTCCACCTCGACCATCCGGCCAGGCCACGCCCGGCGCGCGCGCCCGACGGCATCGGTGATGGTCACCCCGCCGAGGTGGTTGTCCTTCACCAAGATGGCCTCCGACAAGCTTCCCCGGTGGTTGTGCCCGCCCCCGGCGCGCACCGCCGCCTTCTCGAGCGCTCGCAGGCCCGGCGTGGTCTTGCGGGTGTCGAGCACCCGGGTCGTCGGGTTCGCCCGGGCGACGGCTTCGACGTACCGACGGGTGAGCGAGGCGATCCCTGACAAGTGGCACAGGAAGTTCAACATGGTCCGCTCGGCTGTCAGCAGGGAGCGCAAGGGACCGGAGACCTCGGCCACCACCGAACCCGGCTCCACGACGGCTCCGTCCCCCAGGTGCCAGCGCAGCACCAGGTCGGGGTCGGTCGCCACACATGTCTGGTGCGCACAGGCGGAGCCGGCCAGCACCCCGTTGGCGCGGGAGACCACGGCTGCCGAAGCCCGAGCGTCGGCAGGGACCAGCGATGCCGTCAGATCGCCCATCGGGAGCACGTCCTCGGCCAGTGCCCGAAGGACGGCGTCGGTGACAGCGACGGCCGGAGGATCGACGGGGGTCTCGGTCACCGTCCGACCTTTCCCTCGACGGGGGAGGTGCTGCCGCTCGCAGGGACAAAGCTGCTCGCAGGGACGGCGCCGCCGGACAGGGCCCCGTGGGCCAGCCGCAGGCGCCAGCGCTCCTCGGGACCGGGGTGGTCCCGCCTGGTGTGCGCCCCTCGGGTCTCCTCCCGTGCCACCGCCGCTCGGAGCAGGGCCCAACCCACGGTCACCAGGTTGCGAACCTCGGCGGCAGCACGCGTCACTGATGGGTCGCCACCGGCACTGGCACTGGCACCGGCACTGGCATCGAGCGCTCGTGCCGCCGCGCCCAGCGTCGTCGCCGCCCGCCGCAGGGATGCCGGTGAGCGGACCACCCCGGCGCCGTCGGTCATCGCTCGCTGCACCCGGTCACGCCACTTCTCCCAGTCGGCCGGCTCGTCGGGCTCCGGATCGGACCCGCGCGCCGGAGGGGCGGAGGCCGGGTCAGCCCCAACGGCCCAGTCCGGCAGTATGACACCGTCCACACCTACCACGGGGACCCGCCCGGCGGTCCGACCGGTACTGCCCTCGCCCGCGGTACTGCCCTCGCCCGCGGTACTGCCCTCGCCCGCGGTACTGCCCTCGCCCGCTGTCCTGCCCTCGCCCGCTGTCCTGCCCTCGCCCGCTGTCCTGCCCTCGCCCGCTGTCCTGCCCTCGCCGAGGAGGATGGCGGCCAGCGCTCCCGTCGGGACCGGGCCCTCACGTCCTGCAGCGATGGCCTCCGCCGCCCGGGCACCGAAGACCATGCCTTCGAGCAGGGAGTTCGACGCCAGACGATTGGCGCCGTGCACGCCGGTGCACGCGGCCTCCCCGACGGCCCACAGCCCGGGGAGGGCGCTGGCCCCGTCGAGATCCGTGCAGATCCCACCCGACACGTGGTGAGCGGCGGGGGCGATCGGGAACCAGTCGGTGGCCGGGTCGAGCCCCGCTGCCCGGACCGAAGCCGCCAGAGTCGGGAACCGGTCGTCGAAACCCTCGAGCGCCGTCGCGTCGAGCCACAGGTGGTCGACGCCCTGGTCCGCCATACGGTCGGCCATGGCACGGCTCACGACGTCTCGCGGCGCAAGCTCGTCCACGAAGCGGTCGCCCGACGCGTCTCGCAGCAATGCCCCATGGCCTCGCAGCGCCTCCGACAGCAGCGGGCGGGGCATCGCTGGGTGGTGCAGCGCGGTCGGATGGAACTGCACGAACTCCACGTCCGCGACCGGCACGCGGCTGCGCAGCGCCATGGCCACACCGTCGCCGGTGGCTTCAGCCGGGTTGGTGGTGACGGCGTAGAGCTGACCGACGCCGCCCGTGGCCACCACCACGTGGCGAGCGGCGACCTGACGGACGTTGCCTTGGGGGTCCCGGGCGACGACGCCGGTGCACCGGCCGGCGTCGAGCACGAGGTCGACAGCGAACCAGTGCTCGAGGACCGCGGCTGCACCTCGGTGGAGGGCCTCGACCAGGGCACGCTCCACCTCGGCGCCCGTGGCGGCACCGCCGGCGTGCACGATGCGGGCGGTGGAATGGCCGCCTTCGCGCGCCAGAGCAAGGGACCCTCCGGCCTCGCTGTCGAACACGGCGCCCAGTGCTATGAGCTCGTGAACCCGGTCGGGGCCCTCTGCGACCAGGACACGGACAGCCTCGACATCGCACAGCCCGGCCCCGGCGGCCAGCGTGTCGGCATGGTGCAGGTCGACGGAGTCCTCGTCACCTCCGAGGACGGCGGCCACCCCGCCTTGCGCCCACCGCGTGGTCGACTGCGACAGCTCAGCCTTGGTCAGGACGCCGACACGAAGCGACGAATCGGCCAGCCGTACGGCCAGGGACAGGCCGGCGACACCCGACCCGACAACGAGCACGTCCAGATCGGGTGCCACCACGTCTCCGTCCGCTCCCGCGTCAGACCGGCAGGACCCGGCGGACCTGCGCTGCCATGGTCGCCGTCGCCTCGTCCACCACGTCGTTGGCCGCGTCGACATGGACCACGGTGGGCGCAAAGCCCTCGAGGTCGGCGTCCTCGTAGTCCGCATAGGTGATCACGATCACCTTGTCGCCCCGGTGGACCAGCCGGGCCGCCGCTCCGTTCAAGGTGACCTCGCCGGGGCCGCCGACGATGGCGTAGGTCTCAAAGCGGGCACCGTTGTCGATGTCGAGCACCGCCACCTGCTCCCACTCGCGGATATCGGCCAACCGCATCAGCTCGGGGTCCAGGCTGATGGACCCGACGTAGTCGAGGTTGGCGTCGGTGACGGTAGCTCGGTGGATCTTCGACTTCATCATGCGGCGGCGCATGGGCTGTGCGCTCCTCTCGTGGTGGCGTGACGTGCTCTCGGGAACGGGGTTCGATAGTGGTGGCGGTGGTGGCGGTCCGGGTTCGACGGCGGGGTCCGGCGATGGGGAGCGCGCTCCGGACCGCCGGAACCGGGCGGGCACTGGCGGGTGGCCCGGGCTCACACGCCGATCCGTTCAGCGTCGGCGTCGACACCGGCACGACCGGCAGGCGCGCCGTCGGCAGTCGGCCGGCCGGCAAACCCGTCGTCGACAGTCGGCCGGCCGGCCGCCAGGTTGTCGATCAGGCGGACCGGGCCGACGGCGGCGGCCAGGACCAGCCGCACCTCGCCGACGATCTCGTCGACGGGCTCCAGGGAGCGGGGGTCGACCACCTCCGCGTAGTCGACGGCGACCAACGGCTCGCGCCCCAGCGCGCTCGCCATCGCAGCACGCACCTCGCCCGCCTGGCGCTCGCCGGCGCCGACGGTGGCCGCACCCGCCTGCAGCGCTCGGTGGAGCACGGTGGCAGCCCGGCGCTCGTCGGGCGACAGCCGGGAGTTGCGGCTCGACAGGGCAAGCCCGTCGGGTTCGCGCACCGTGGCGCACCCGACCACCTCGACCGGCAGGCACAGGTCACGCACGAGCTGGCGGACGACCCCGAGCTGTTGGAAGTCCTTCTCACCGAAGTAGGCCCGGCATGGGCCGGCCATGACGAGCAACTTGGTCACGACCGTCGCCACACCGTCGAAATGGCCCGGGCGCGACGCCCCCTCGAGCCGGTCGGTCAGCCCGGCCACGTGGACCGTGGTGGCCGGCGGCGCCGGATGACCCGGGTACATCTCGACCACGGGCGGAGCGAAGACGATGCTCGCACCGGCAGCGGCGGCCAGGGCCACGTCAGCGGCGAGGGTACGCGGGTACGCCGCCAGGTCACCGATCTCGTCGAACTGCAACGGGTTGACGAAGACCGTGACCGCCACCACGTCACACTCGGCCGCCGCCCGCTCGACCAGCGACTGGTGCCCGGCGTGCAGCGCGCCCATGGTCGGCACCAGGCCCACCCGGCGCCCAGCGTCACGCTCCGCCTGCAGCGCGGCCGACAGCTCGGCAACTCGTTCGATCAGCTGCATGGCACCGCCAGGCGCTCAGTCGGCACCACCGGCACCACCGGAGCGACCGGTGCCAGCGGCACAGACGGCACAGACGGCACAGACGGCACAGACGGCACAGACGGCACAGACGGCACAGACGGCACAGACGGCACAGACGGCACAGACGGTGAGCACACCGGCTGGTGGGTCGTGGACATCGCGCGCCGGGTATGCAGGAGATCGGGGTCCAGCGCCCCTCGCCCCGCCAGGCGGCGGGCCAGGCCGACCATTGCGTCGTACGCCGCCACCTCCTCGGGGTCCAGAGCAGCACGGTGACGGTCCAGCGTGGCCACGTCACCCCGGGCGGCGGGTCCGGTGAGCGCGGCGACGGTGCCACGCTCGGCCACGTCGTCCACCGCGAAGCGGGCGAGGTCGATGAACGCGTCGAGCCCGAGACCGGCGCTCGCCGCCACCCGCTCGACCTGGCCGAGCAGTGCCACCACATGGTTCGATGCCATGCAGGCTGCAGCGTGGTAGGCAGCACGTCGCCGTGGATCGACCCGGAGGGCTCGACCCCCGAGACGGCGGACGAGCTCGGCAGCGAGCGGGTCGCCGTCCACCGCGAAGGTCGCGCCCGACAGCAGGCGGCGCATGCCGATCTCGGGATCGGGCAGCGGCACCAGCGGGTGCAGCGACCCAACCCGAGGGTGCGGCGCCAACACGTCCAGCCCGAGCGATCCCGACAGGTGCAGCACCACGGCGCCGTCCGACGGCTCGATGGCGGCAGCAACCGCGGCGACGACACCATCCGGCGTAGCCAGCACGACGGCGTCGACACCGACCGCGGCCAGCCGTGGATCGTCCCGACGCCCCAACAGGTCGCGAACGAAGACACCGCTGGCGGCAAGTGCCGCTGCCATGGACCGTCCGGCCCGTCCCGGGCCGACGACGCGTGCTGAGAGCACCAGACCCCTTTCTGCGCTCCAGCCCCAAGTGGGTGCCGGTCGCGTCAGGCGATCGGATCGACGTCAGACAGTGTACCGATCCGGCGCACCACTCCACCAGCGGCAGCCAACGCACCGGCGGGAACCAGGTCGGGGGCGATGTCCGCGAGTGGCGCGACGACGAACCGGCGTTCCCACAGGCGTGGGTGCGGCACGGTCAAATCGGGGTCATCGACATGTTCGGTGCCGACCAGCAGCACGTCGACGTCCAGCGTGCGTGGCCCGTATCGCACGGTCCGGCGCCTGCCCGCCGCCTCCTCGAGACGCCGGCACTCCTGGAGCAGCTGGCGCGGCCCCCGGCCAGTGCGCAGCTCCACCACCAGGTTCAAGTACAGGTCCTGGGGCGGACCGCCCACCGGATCGGTCTCGTAGACAGGGGAGACGGCCACCACGTCATCGAGATCGGCCACCGCCCGGCGCAGGTGCCCGGCACGGTCACCGACGTTCGACCCGAGCCCGAGGAACGCCCGGTGGACCACGCCGGCTTGCGCCCGGTCTTCAGGACTGGCGCCGCGTGACGCGCACGCCGACCGAGGTGATCTGGTGGGGGACCGGCGGCCGGAGCTTGCGGACGGTGACGGTGGCCGAGCTGATGGCGGCATCGGCCAGGACCGCGTGGGCGACCGCACTGGCGAGCGACTCCAACAGGTTGTGGGGCGGCCCGGTGACCACCGAGACTGCCGCCGCCACAGCGGCGGCGTAGTCCGCCGTATCGGCCAGGTCGTCGCTCGCCACCGCGCGGCGTTCAGCGAGCTCGAGATCGAGGTCGAGCTCGAACGGCTGGGGACGTCGGCGCTCGTCGGGCAGCACGCCGTGGATCCCGATCACCCGCAGGCCCCGCACCTCGAGGCGGTCGGCCTCGGCCCCCGGTCTCACCGGACGGCACCGCGGATCCGCTCGGCCTGGGCGACGACGTCGCGGCCTGCCGGGCCAAGCTGCTTGCCCACCAGGCGCTCCACGACGGCGATGGCCTGCGCTCCCCCCGGGAGCCGCCCCGACCACAACAGGAACCCCGCTGCCGCGCCGATCACCCGATCCCCGAGCTCGTCTTGGTGGATGAGGACCCGCTCACCGGCGACCATCCAGCCGCCGAGCTGCCCATACAGCTCGCTCAGGTCGTCGCGAACATCGCCCGTGGTGTGCAGCGGGACGTGTGACCAGACCATGCCGCCTTCGTCGTACGCCGACAGGTTGTGCGGGGACGACAGCAGCGACACGATCCGGTCGAACCCCTGCACCTTCAGCCAGATGATCTCCTCCTGGCGCCGGACCCGGCGATGCGTAGCGGCGAAACCGCCTGGTCGCTCGCTCAGCGCCAGCTGGTCCCGCAGCACCCACGTGAAATTGCGCGGCGGAATGCCCGCAGCCCAGCGACCCTTCATCGAACGCCCCCCGTCCCCACTCCGGCTCCGCCTGCTGTTGCACACTGCCCGCCCGTCGACGCCCCGCCGCCACCCGCCGCTGCCACCGCACCCGGTGGCAGCGAGCTGTGGTCGTGGTCCTGGCCCACAAGCGGACCAGCGACAAGCCGGGCGGCCTGGACGGTTGCCGCCACGTCGTGGACGCGCACCATCGCGCACCCGGCCACCATGGCCCAGGTGGCGGTGGCCACAGACGCCGGCAGCCGCTCGCCAACCGGAGCGTGCCCGCCGCCGACCGCCGGGGCGATGGCACCGAGGAACGACTTTCGGCTGGTGCCCACCAGGACCGGCACGCCGCTCGCCACCAGCTCGGGAAGGTGGCGGAGCAGGGCCAGGTTATGGGCGGTTGCCTTGGCGAAGCCGATGCCGGGATCGACCCACACTTCGGTGACCCCGGCGTCCAAGGCCTGGCGGGCGCGGTCCAGCACGTGATCGTGCACCTCGCGAACCACGTCGCCATAGCGCGCCTGCTGCTGCATCGTCCGTGGGGACCCCCGCATGTGCATGGCCACCCACCCAGCCCCACCAGCGGCAGCCACCCGCCACAGGCTGGCCGAGATGTCGTTGACGATGCTGGCTCCGGCGGCGATCGCCGCTTCGGCGACCTCGGGCTTGACCGTGTCCACCGACACGCGGACGGTGGGCGCCAGCGCTTCGATCACCGGGAGCACCCGCCGCCGCTCCTCTGCCTCGGGGACCGGTTCGGCTCCGGGACGGCTCGACTCCCCGCCGACGTCGACGACGTCGGCACCCTGGGCAGCCAACATCCGGCCGTGCTCGATGGCCCGGCCCACGTCCAGGTACCGGCCGCCGTCGGAGAACGAGTCGGGGGTGACGTTGAGGATCCCCATGACGGCACAGCGCATGGCCCGTAGCGTACGAGGTGGGGCGGCCGGGCGCTGCCACGCGCCCAGTGGGGCGGCGTCGCAAGCTGGGGCGGCGCCAGCCCGACCGCTGGCGGTCACCGACGGCAGCGCCGACCGGCCTCCGCGATCACCCGACCGGCCTCCGCTGCAACGCAGCGGGCGCCCAGGAGAGCCCGACCGGCCACCATGACAGCCCGACCGCTCCCGGCGCCCGAGCGCCCAGCGGTCGGCACGATGGCTGCACGTTCGGCGGGCCATTGGCTGTCCTCAGCGCCCGTTGATGAACTGCATCGCCTCGGCCCGAGTCCGATGGTCGTCCCGGAACAGGCCCCGCACCGCCGAGGTGATGGTGAGGGTCCCGGGCTTCCGTACGCCGCGCATGGCCATGCACAGGTGCTCCGCTTCGATCACCACGAGAACACCTCGTGGCTCGAGCACGTGCTGCATGGCGTCGGCCACCTGGGTGGTGAGGCGCTCCTGGACCTGCAGACGCCGGGCATAGTCCTCGACCAGCCGGGCGAGCTTCGACAGCCCAGTGATCCGGCCGTCCCTGGCGGGGATGTACGCCACGTGGGCCTTGCCCATGAACGGCACCAGATGGTGCTCGCACAGGGATGCGAAGGGGATGTCGCGCACCATCACCATCTCGTCGTGCTCGGCGGCGAACGTCACCGTCAGGTGGCGCTCGGGATCCTGGTCGGCGCCCGAGAACAGCTCTTGGTACATCTTCGCCACCCTCGCCGGGGTGGCCAGCAGGCCGTCGCGCCCAGGGTCCTCCCCGATGGCGTCCAGGAGCTCCGCCACCAAGCGCTCGACGCGGTCGACGTCGACGCTCACAGCCTGCCTGCGCCCGGCTCAGTCAACGGGGACCGATCCCCGGTACGCCCGGATGTCGGGCAGGTTCCGGTAGCGCTCGGCCACGTCCAGGCCGTAGCCCACCACGAACTCCGGGGGGATGTGGAACCCCACGTACCGAAGGTCGACGGTGGCCTGCTGGCGGCCGTCTTTGACCAGCAGGGCGCAGATGTCCAAGCTGGCTGGCCGCCGGGCGAGAAGGTTCCGCCGCAGGTAGGACAGCGTGAGACCGCTGTCGACGATGTCCTCCACCACCAGCACGTGGCGGCCGGTGAGGTCCGCGTCGAGGTCCTTCACGATGCGGACCACCCCGCTGCTGGTCGTTCCCGATCCGTACGAGGCGACCGCCATCACGTCGAACTCGATCGGCAGCTCGATAGCCCGAGCCAGATCGCTCAAGAAGATGAACGCGCCCTTGAGCACGCCCACCAGCAGTGGTGGCCGGTCCCGGTACACCTCCGCCAGCTCGGCGCCCAGCTCCTGGACCCGGACCCGCAGCGTCTCCCGGTCGACGACCACGTCCCCCAGATCGGGATCGGCATCCCAGGAGCTCACCGGCGTCGGGGTCACGCGGCTGCGACGTCGGAGCGCTCGGGGGTCATCGTTCGCTGAGACTATCCGACGGACGGTTGACCGACGGCTGAGGGCGGTGACAGCGACACGGGCGGTCGCGAGACCGGATGCCCTCGAGCCGGCGGCACCAGCGCCGGGTCGGCCTCGGACGGCGACACCAGCGCCGGGTCGGCCTCGGACGGCGGCACCAGCACCGGGTCGGCCTCGGACGGCGGCACCAGCACCGGGTCGGCCTCGGACGGCGGCACCGGTAGCGGATCCACGGCAAGGCGCCCTCGCCGACGCGCGACACGCCTGCCACCGGCGACCTCAGCAGCGCGAACCTCACCCCGGGCGACGGCCAGCACCCGGTCGACCGACGCCAGATCAGGAGGATAGGCCCCGCCGGCACGCAGCCAGGTGCGCACTGCACGTCGGGCAAGCGGGCGAGGTGCTGCCGCCAAGGCGGGACCGTCCGTCGGATCGAGGACCGCTGCCAGGGCGTCGAGGAGCGCCGCGTCGTCGGCCAGCACCGCCGCCTGGCGAGCGAGGACCGGCACCAGGTCCCGACCGGCGACCGCTTCGCACAGCGGCAGGACCTGGTGCCGCACCCGGTTGCGGACAAGGGTCAGATCCTGGTTGGAGGGGTCTCGGACGGGCACCAGGCCCTCTGCCGCGCACACGCGTTCGGTGTCCGTGCGGCGAATGCCGAGCAGCGGGTGAGCGTGGCCCGCGCGCATGGCGGCCAGGCCGTCGGTCGCCGCCCCCCGCAGGAGATTGATGAGGACGGTCTCCGCCTGGTCATCCATGGTGTGCCCGGTGGCGGCACCGGGCCCGACGGCCTGTCGGCGCGCTGCGCGCGCCCGCGCCTCGACGTTGGGGCCGGGCGCGACCGGAATCCGCACCGCCCGGAAGGCGGCACCGTAGCGGCGCGCTGCGTCGGCGACGACGTCTGCCTCGTCAGCCGAGCCGGGGCGCAGCACGTGGTCGACGTGGACCGCCGTCACCTGGCACCCGGCCTCCACGGCCAGCACCAGCAGCGCCAAGGAGTCGGGGCCGCCCGAGACCGCACACACGAGTGGGCTCCCCTCGGAAGGGAACCGGCACCGCCCGAGCAGGCTCGACGGCCCGCCCGCCATCACCGGGCAGCGATGCCTGGTGGGCTGACGCGGGACACCCACGCTGCCGGCTCGCGGATCTCGTCGACCGTCGGCAGCATGTCCGGGCCTTCCCACACGCGCCGGAACAGCGCCGGCCCCCCGGCCGCTTCTGCGGCCTCCACGAACCGCTCCCCTTGGGCGTACTGGCGCAGCTTGGCGTCCAGGCCGGTGATCTGCAGGAGCAGCCGGGCGAGAGGGTTCGCTCGCCGCCGCCGGTCGTGGAGCACCCCCGCGAACCACGCCGCCTCGGGCACCGCGTCGGCACCGGCCCGGTTCATCGTGACATCCCCGTGACCCTCGAGCACGCTCATGAGGGCCTGGACCTGGCGCAGGACTGCCAGCTGCTCAGGCGGCGCGACGAGCCCGAGCACCCCCGCCTCGTCGAGCGGGTTCGAGCCTTGGCGGGCAGCCCCTGCTGCACGCCGCAGGGCAGCGAGCAGCTGGCGGGGATCAGGGCGCGCCATCTGCAGCGCCTGCTCCACCAGCCCCAGGAAATAGGGGCGCAACCACGGCACCGCCGTGAACTGGCATCGATGGGTGACTTCGTGCAGCGCGATCCACAACCGGAACCGGCGAGCGGGGAACCCGTGGCGCTGCTCCAGCGCGACGATGTTCGGGCCGACGTAGCTGACCACGTCGCCCGCACCTTCCTGGTCGGCCAGCAGCAGGTCGTACTGGCCGAGCACCCGGGTGGACATCCACCCCAGGACCATGCCCATCTGCGCCCCGGCGACCTGTGGGCCGACCCGGGCCAGTGGGCCGGGGAGGGCGCCACCCGGCATCTGGGCGAGCACCGGCTCGATGAGCCGTCGGAACGTGACGATGTTGGACGCCACCCAACCAGCCCGATCCACCACGGTGCCGCGTGCGGCGCCAGCAACCGGTCGCAACCCGGTTTCGGCGATCACGAGCTGCTCGGCCTCGGCTGTCACCTCGGCAAAATCGGCATCCAGACGGACCCGGGTGGCGTCGTCCAGATCTGGCCGCGACCCGCCCGAGCCACCACGCCCGGCCGCCACCCGCGTGGCCACGCGTTGCGCTACGTCCCAGGACACAGGGCTGCTCACTTGACCACTGTAGGGAGCCGGCGCCCCGGGCACGCCCCCCCAGGCGATCGCAGGCGGCCACTCACGGTCGTCAGCCGGCGCCCGGCACCAGGCCGGAGCCGCGACGTCGCTCTTCCTCCATCAGCGCGCTGCGAACGCGATCGATGAGCGTGGGCGGGACGCGGTCGCGACACCTGTTTGCCACAACCTGGCGGAGCTCCACCTCGAAGTCGTACGCCTCGACGCAGGGAGGGCACTCGTCGAGATGTCGCTGGATCTCCTGCCGCCGCTCTTCGGTGAGCTCCCCGTCGAGAAAGTGGTAGATGCGCCCGATCGTGTCGCTGCAGTCGACACCATGGTCGCCGCTGTCCATGCCTCACCCTCCCATGGCCCCGGAGCGCATCAGCGTCCGGTGTCCGCGCTGCCGACCAGGCCTCGCGCCACTGCAAAATCGAGTAACGCTTTCTGCAGCGCCTTTCTTCCCCGATGGATCCTGCTCATGACCGTCCCGATGGGCACTTCGGTGATCTCGGCGATCTCTTTGTAGGAGAAACCCTCGACGTCAGCCAGGAGCACCGCGATGCGGAACGCCTCGGGCAAGGACTCGATCGCCGCCTTCACCTCGTCGTCGGTGAAGCGGTCGAAGACCTCGTCTTCAGCCGATCGGCCTGCAGCGCCGCCTTGCAGCTCGCCCAGGCGCCGGAACAGGTAGAGGTCCTCGACGTCCTCCACGTCCGCCTTCTCCGGTCGGCGCTTGGCTGCCCGGTAGCTGTTGATGAAGGTGTTGGTGAGGATCTTGTACAGCCAGGCCCGGAGGTTCGTTCCCTCCTGGAAGCTCCCGAAGGCCCGGTATGCCTTCAGGAACGTCTCCTGCACCAGGTCCTCGGCATCGGCCGGGTTCCGCGTCAGACGGAGCGCCGCGGTATAGAGCGCCGGCATGTGCTCCATGGCGACATCCGAGAAGTTCGCCTGGTCAGCCACAGCACAACCCTAGTGCGTCAGGGCGAACGACCTCAGTGCGGCCCAACGCCCGCAACGACGAGCACGGTGCACGCCACGAGCACTGGGATCCCCATCGTCGGCGGGACCGCCGCACACCCCCGAG
>JAJZLP010000200.1:1985-18964 GCA_021803325.1 Actinomycetes bacterium | reverse complement strand
GGCCGGAGGGTTGGGACAGCTGTGAATCCCGGCGCACAGGTTCGCACAGGGTTCGCTCACGGTCTCGTCAGCTTTCCGTGCAAGGCTGCGGTCCATGAGCGTGGGCAGGTGGGCGAGCACGACAGGTGTGCACGTCGGGAGCTGGCTCCGGAACGGCCGAGCGTGATCGAAGCGCGTGGGCTGGTGAAGCGCTACGGGCCGGTGACCGCGGTGGCCGACCTGTCGTTCGACGTGCTCCCCGGCCGGGTGACCGGGTTCCTCGGTCCGAACGGGTCCGGCAAGTCGACCACCATGCGGATGATCGTCGGGTTGGACGCTCCGGACGCGGGATCGGTGACCGTCGGTGGCCGGGCGTACCGGTCGATCCCGAGGCCGTTGCGCGAGGTCGGTGCCCTGCTCGAGGCGAAGGCGATCCACCCTGGTCGCAGCGCTCGCGACCACCTGTGGGCGCTGGCCCAGACCAATGGCATCGGGCGTTCGCGTGTCGGCGAGGTCCTGGACCTGGTCGGGCTGGCGGCGGTGGCTCGCCGACGCGCCGGGACCTTCTCGCTCGGGATGGGGCAGCGGCTCGGCATCGCGGCGGCGCTGCTCGGGGATCCCGGGGTGCTGCTGTTCGACGAGCCGGTCAACGGGCTCGACCCCGAAGGGATCCGGTGGGTGCGGACCCTGTTGAAGAAGCTGGCGGCCGAGGGCCGGACCGTGCTCGTGTCGAGCCACCTGATGAGCGAAATGGCCCTGACCGCCGACCACCTGGTGGTGATCGGCAAGGGACGGCTGGTGGCCCAGACCTCGGTCGACGAGTTCATCGCCCGGTACTCGGGACGGGCCGTGCGCGTGCGCAGCCCGAGGATCGCCGAGCTCGTGCACGCGCTCGTGGGACCAGGTGTGGTCGTGGAGCCGTTGGCGGACGGCGCCGTCGTCGCTCGCGGGGTCGACGCACCCACGGTAGGCGAACTGGCGGCTTCGCTGGGCATCGTCCTGCACGAGCTGGCCCCGGAGAGCGCATCGCTCGAGGAGGCCTTCATGGAGCTGACGTCCGACAGCGTCGAGTACCACGGTGAAGGAGCCGTCACCGGCGCTGTCCCTGCAGCCGTTCCCGGGGACAGGCCCGATGGCCGAGCCGGTGGGGGAGCAGCCCGGGCGGGGTCCGGTGGAGCCGAGCGCTGGCTGGGCCAGTCGTGACCGTGCCAGGCGACGTCCGGGCCAGAGCGGCGGATGCGACGACGTCGGCGGCATCGCCGTCACCGTCGTCGACGGGTCCGCACCAGATCGCAGACACCGGCTTCGGCGGCGTGCTGCGCTCCGAGTGGACCAAGCTGCGCACCGTCCGGTCCACCACGTGGAGCCTGGCGGCAACCGTGCTGCTCAGCATTGCCATCGGCATGCTGGCGACCGGGACGGCAGCCAGCCATTGGTCGCATCGCAGCCTGATCGACCGCCTTACCTTCGACCCGACCAGCCGGAGCCTCACCGGGCTGCTGTTCGGCCAGCTGGCCGTCGGTGTCCTCGGAGTGCTCACGATGAGCGCCGAGTACGGCACCGGGACGATCCGTGCCACGCTCGCGGCGGTACCGCGTCGCTGGCGGGTGCTGGCCGCCAAGGCCATCGTCTTCTTCGTGCTGGTGGTGGTCGTGGGCGAGCTGGTGTCGTTCGTGGCGTTCTTCGTCGGCCAGGTGATGCTCGGAAGCGGGCCGCCTCATGCCACGCTCGGGCAGCCCGGCGTGCTGCGTGCCGTGGTGAGTGGCGGGCTCTACCTGGCCATCCTCGGCCTCCTCGCGCTCGGCGTGGCCACCATCGTGCGGCACACCGCAGGTGCCATCAGCGCGTTCGTGGGTGTGCTGTTCGTGCTGCCGCTCATCGCCCAGGCGCTACCCACCGCCATCCAGCACGCCGTCAGCCGGTACCTGCCTGCCTTCATCGGCGCGGCCACGACCTCCACACGGCCCGGCGTCCGAGCTGCGTTCGACGCGTTCCCGGCGTGGGAAGGGTTGGCCATCCTCGGGGGGTATGCCGTGGCGGCGCTCGTGATCGGCGCCTGGGTCCTCGAGCGCCGCGACGCCTGACGGTCTCGGAGGACCGCAGGCCGCGCGGCTGCGCACCTCCTCCCAGGAGCCGGACCGAGCCCGGAGCCGCCCAGCGCCGAGCAGGCCGGCGAGCGGCCCACGGGACTGGTCGGGGCCATCGCCTGCTGCGCTCGCGTCGAGACGTGATGGTGCGCTCGACGTGCTCCGAATCCCTCAGGAAGCCACAGGGACCGATCACGATTTCGTCAGCTACCCCTGTCAGGCTGATGGCGATGTCCACTGTCAGCTTTGAGCCGTCCGCCCCGGTGAAGACGACAAAGACGGCTCCCCGCCGGTCCGGCACGCTGCCGCCACCTCCGCCTCGGCCCTGGGTCGTGCGGCTCGCTGGCGTGCTCGTCGTGGGCGGGCTCGTCTGGTTGATCGGGCTGGTCGTCTCCGGGGAGACCGGGTCGGAGCTGCACGCGCCGGGGGGCTGGGCCACGTTCCTCGGCACGGCCACGGGTCTGGTGGGCACGTACCTGGCCCTCGTCATGGTCCTGCTGGCCAGCCGGATACCCCCGGTCGAGCGGGTGCTGGGCCAGGACGGGTTGCTGCGCTGGCACCGGCGGATCTCCGCATGGCCGATCCTTCTCATCCTCCTGCACGCCGTGCTCATCACCGTCGGGTACGCCCAGGCCGCCCACAGCGGGTTCGGACACGAGATCGGTGTGCTGCTCAACGACTACCAGGACGTGCTGGCGGCAACGGTGGGCCTTGGCCTGATGCTGCTGATCGGTGTGCTCTCGGTCCGGGCCATCCGCCGCCGGCTGCGGCGCGAGACGTGGTGGGCCATCCACTTGTACATCTACCTCGCCCTGGCACTGTCCTTCGCTCACGCGCTGGTCCTCGGCCCGACCTTCGTCGGCCATCCGCTGACCCAGGCCATCTGGTCGCTGGTGTGGGCGGGTGCCGCAGGGCTCGTCGTCGTCTACCGGATCGGGCTGCCGGTGGTGCGCACCCTGCGCCACGACATCCGGGTGGTCGAGGTCCGTCCCGAGGGCCCCGGTGTGGTGTCGGTGATCTGCAAGGGGCGCAACCTCGACCGGCTGCCGGTGGCTGGCGGCCAGTTCGTGATGTGGCGGTTCCTGGTCCGCGACCTGTGGTGGCAGGCCCATCCCTACACGTTGTCGTCGATGCCCCGGCCGCCATACCTGCGGATCACGGTCAAGGCGGTGGGGGACCACTCCGAGGCCGTCGCCAGCCTGCGGCCGGGGACCCGCGTGGCGATCGAAGGGCCCTACGGCGCGTTCACCCGGTACTCTCGGCGCTACCACCGGGTGGCCATGATCGCTGCGGGCATCGGCGTGACCGCCGTTCGAAGCCTGCTCGAGGACCTGCCGTCGGGGACCGAGCCGATCGTCCTCATCCGGGCCACGACTGAGGAGGATCTGGTGTTGCGGCGTGAGATCGCCGCCTTGGTCCGCCACCACAAGGGGAAGCTGCACGAGCTGGTGGGCCGGCGCGACGAGGTCCGTGTGGACTCGGCCACCCTGCGCCGGCTGGTGCCCGACCTGGCCCGGCGCGACGTGTACGTGTGCGGGCCCGAGTCGTTCGTGGACACGGTGGACCTGACGTGCCGACATCTGGGCGTGCACCGCAGCTCGCTGCACCACGAGGCGTACGCGCTGTGACGGCGCGAACCCTTCGGTCGAGCGGCGATCCCGGCGTGGAGGCCGAGGATGGCGCCGTCGACGTGGGTGGCACCGGTACCGGCACCGGCGGCGATGGCAGCACTGGCGTCGATGGCAGCACCGGCGTCGGCCTCAGTGGGTTCGGCACTGCGTTCGGCAGTGGGTTCCGCGGTTCGTTCGGCAGTGGGTTCGGCGGTGCGTTCGGCGGTTCGTTCGGCAGTGGGTTCGGCGGTGCGTTCGGCGGTTCGTTCGGCGGTGCGTTCGGCGGTGGCAGTGTGGAATCCACAGCAGGGGATGTGATCCAGATGGGACGAGGGCAGCAACGATGACGTCGGCAGCGATGGGACGACAGGCAACACCGGTGGCGGCGATCTCCGTGGTCAGCGGGCCGGCGGTCCTGATGGTGCGAAGGGCGCGTTCCTGATGCGCAAAGGACCGATCGTGATCGGCGCCACGGCGGCGGGTCTGGCCGGCGTGCTGAGCTTCCACAGCAAGACCGGATCGTTCTCGGCCCTGCCAGCCAGCACGACGGCGCCGCAGCACCAGCAGGGTTCGTCTGGCGGTTCGGCCGGCTCGACGTCGTCCGGTTCATCTGGGGCCCCGGCGTCCAGCGGGGCAGGTACCGCGTCGTCGGGGTCGTCTTCCAGCGGGAGCACGGCGGGCGGTACCTCGGCTGGCGCTGGCTCGTCCGGAGGGGGACCGGCAAGTCCGCCGCCGGCGAAGACCACCCCGACGACGACCAAGCTGACGGGCAAGGTGGAGCAGTTCGGGTACGGACAGCTGGCCGTCACCGTGACCCTCACGGGCACGCGCATCACGGACGTGGCGGTGTCGAGCCTGCAGGTGATCGACCCCACCTCGCAGTACATCGAGCAGCAGGCGGTTCCCTACCTGAAGCGGGAGGTCCTGCAGGCCCAGAGCGCCAACATCCAGGGCGTGTCGGGTGCCAGCTACACCGCGCAGGCGTACGCGCTGTCACTGCAGTCGGCCCTGGCGAAGCGCCCGAAGGGGTGACGACGACGACGACGTCGCGGGCCGGGGCGGCAGGTCACCCGGTGGTGCACGTCGAACCGGTGATGGGGACGATGGTGACGATCACCATCGACGGCGGTGGGTTGGCGGCCGAGGATGTCGACGCCGCTGTCGTCGAGGCGTGCGCCGAGCTCCACCGGGCTGACCGGGTGTTCAGCACCTGGACGGCGTGGAGCCCGATGAGCCGGTTGCGGCGCGGGGCTGTCCGCCTGGACCAGCTCCCCGACGACGTTGCCGCCGAGATCTCGTCGGTGCTGGCCCTGTGCTGGGATGCCCGCCGGGCGACGGACGGCTGGTTCGACCCGTGGGCGATGCCCGGTGGTGTCGATCCGACAGGGCTGGTGAAGGGCTGGGCCATCGAACAGGCCATGGGCGTGCTCGACAAGGCATCGATGGCGTCTGCTGTGGTGAACGGCGGGGGAGACATCGTCGTGCACGGAGACTCCCCGGAGCCTGGAGGTTGGCGGATCGGCGTGCAACACCCGTGGCGACGCGGTGCGCTGGCCTGTGTGGTGGCGGTGGACCACGCCGTGGCCACCTCGGGCGGGTACGAGCGCGGCACGCATCTCGTCGACCCCCGCCGGGGTGTGCGAACGGCCGGGGCGGTGGCATCGGCGACGGTCACCGGCCCCAGCCTGGCCGTGGCCGACGCCCTGGCGACAGCGGTGGCCGTGGGTGCCGACGAGGCGTTGGCGCTCGTCGGCGGCCTGCCAGGGTACGAGGCGTACCTGATCGGTCACGACGGGCGGGAGATCTCCACGCCCGGCTTCCCCTCCGTTCCTGCCTGAGTCCTGCTCCAGCCCTGCCGGCGGTCAGCCGGGGTCAGGTGGTGGTCAGCCGGGGTCAGGTGGTGGTCAGCCGGGGTCAGGTGGACGGCGGCCCGCCACCGTTGGCGGCCTGTGTCGTGCCACTGATCTGCACGAACGCCAGGCGGATCTGGGCCAGCGCGTCGCGGAGCTGCGGTGCCGCCTCGCCCAGCCGCTCCCCGAGCGTCTCGACCAGGCTGCCGAACGCGTCGACGGCCAGACGGGCGTCCTCCAGGCGGGGCGGCTGCTCGGACAGGTGGATGGCAGCGAGCTCGAAGAGGCCGTACGCGTGGTTGGCCACCACGACCGCCGCCGGCGTGGCCGCCACCTCCCGCCGCAGGCGATCGACCTCGGCCGCGGTGGCCTCGTCCATCCCGGCCGGGGCGCTGCGGGCCTGGCCGGAGCCATCGGCTCCGCGTGTACCGGGCGTCGCGCCGGAACCGCCCGCCGCGCCGGTGTGGCCGGTCGTGCCGGAGTGGCCGACCGTCGGCTGGCTGGCTGCGTTCGTCATGTCGTCGGCGTCGGTGGGGCCGTGTTGCGGTGCGGCGGGCGGGCGCGGTGCAGGACCGGAACCCTGCCGCGGGACGGGTCGTTCGCCGTCAGGTGTCCACAGGCTGCTCACGGCTGGTATCCTAGGCTTCGTACAACGAGGGAAGCGGGGTGCCGGGCGACCGGTGCACCCCCACCCGGCCACCGCCAGGTGCGACGGGTCCGGACGTCCATCGCGATGGGCGTCGCGCAGGGTGATGCCGCGCTTTCCGCAGACGGCTCCGGGGAGATCCGGAGTACCAGCACCGACGGGAGGGATGCCGCATCGCCACCACCTCGACGACCACCAGCGAACCCAGGATCAACGACCGAATTCGCGCCCGCGAGGTGCGGCTGGTCGATCCGGACGGGCAGCAGCTGGGGATCAAGCCGTTGCCCGAGGCGCTTGCCATCGCCCGACAGCTCGACCTCGACCTGGTCGAGGTGGCGTCGCAGGCGAACCCGCCGGTCTGCCGCATCATGGACTACGGGAAGTTCAAGTTCGACGCAGCCCAGCGGGCGCGCGAGTCCCGGCGCAAGACGACGAGCACCGGGATCAAGGAGATGAAGTACCGGCCGAAGATCGGGCCCGGCGACTTCGACACCAAGACGCGCCAGGTCCAGAAGTTCCTCGGCGAAGGGCACAAGGTCAAGGTCACGATCATGTTCCGGGGCCGTGAGGTGTTCCATCCGGAATTGGGCAAGCGCATCTTGGACCGGGTGGCGGAGCAGGTGGACGGAAACTCCCGCGTGGAGTCCGAGGCCCGGTTGGACGGGCGCAACATGGTGATGGTCCTGGCCCCGGACAAGCGGGCGCGCCAGGCGGCTGCGGCTCGGGCGACCAACGACGACGCCGAGCACGGGCAGCACGAGGACGAAGGCGAGGCCGATGGGCCGCTCGCCGCCGAGGGAGAGAGCTGAGCGCCATGCCGAAGATGAAGACCGACCGGGGTGCCGCCAAGCGATTCAAGGTCACGGGCACCGGTCGCCTGCGGCGTCGCCAGGCGATGCGCGGGCACCTGCTGGAGAAGAAGTCCTCGGCTCGCACCCGGCGGCTCGGCCGCGAAGTCGAGGTGGCTGCTGCCGACGTCCGTCAGGTCCGGCGGCTGCTGGGTCGTTGACCGATCGGCGCGCCCTGTCCGGGCGTGCCGTGCTTCGGGTGTCGCCGGACAGCCGGTGCACCCCGACTATTTCCGTTCTCGAAGAGAGGAGCTCGTCATGGCCAGGGTGAAGCGCGCCGTCAACGGGCGGAAGCACCACCGTGCCGTGCTGGAGCAGGCGCAGGGCTATTACGGCAACCGCAGCCGCTCCTTCAAGTCCGCCAACGAAGCGGTCATGCACTCGCTGCAGTACGCATACCGCGACCGCCGGGCCCGCAAGGGCGACTTCCGTCGGCTGTGGATCCAGCGGATCAACGCGGCTGCGCGCCAGAACGGCACGAGCTACAGCCGGCTGATCGCCGGGCTGCGCCACGCAGGGGTGGATGTGGACCGCAAAGTCCTGGCCGACCTGGCCGTGACCGACCCGGGTGCCTTCGGGCAGCTGGCCGCCGCTGCCTCGGCAGCGCTCGCGGCAGCGGCCCCGGCCGCCGCCGAGCCTGCCGGGGAGGCGGGCTGATCGAGCCGCTAGGGCTGCGCCACCAGCGCGTCCAGCGCCTGCGGCGGCTGCTGAGCCGGCGCCGCGTTCGGCGCCAGGACGGCGCGTTCGTCGCCGAAGGTGCCACGCTGATCGGCGTCGCCCTCCAGATGGGTGCCGAGGTGGAGTCCGTCTACCTGGCCCCCGAGGCCGGCGACGCCGAGCAGACGGTCGCCGATTCGGCGGCCGGAGCCGGGGCCCGGGTGTTCGAGCTTGCTGGCGGGGTTCTCGAGCGGGTGGCGGACACCGTCACCCCCCAGCCGGTGCTCGCCGTGGTCCGCATGCCGGTGGCGTCCGTCGAGGTGGTCCGACAGGCCGCGCTGGTCGTGGTGTGCGTGGGTGTCCGCGATCCCGGCAACCTCGGCACCGTGGTTCGCAGCGCTACCGCGTCGGGAGCGGACGCCGTCGTGTGCTGCACGGGAAGCGCCGATCCGTTCAACCCCAAGACGGTCCGCTCGTCTGCCGGCACGGTCCTGCAGGTCCCGCTGGTGGTCGACGTCGACGCCGGCACGGTCCTGGACCTGCTCGGCGCCGAAGGGGTCCGGCGTGTGGGCGCGGTGGCGAGCGGCGGCCGGCCCCACACTGACGTCGACTGGACGCGGCGGAGCGCCGTCGTCCTGGGCAACGAAGCCAGTGGTCTGAGCGATGAGCTCGTCGACCGTCTCGACGAGCGGGTGACGATCCCGATGGCGCCCGCGGTGGAATCGCTGAACGTGTCCATGGCGGCCACGGTGCTGTGCTTTGAGGTTGCACGGCAACGCTCTAACCTGCACAAGATGCAGGACGACGGGGACAGGACCGCAGCGCCGGCTGTGGACCGGACGTGACCGGCGCGGACCCGGGCGGGGCGAGCCACGGCACCGGCGCGGCCGGCACCGGGGTCGGGCAGGTGGTCGCCGAGGACGAACTGGCGGGTGCCCCTGATCCGGCCGTGGACCCGGCGGGCTGGGCCCTGGCGGCGGAGCGTGCCGTCGAAGCGGTGGCGTCGGCCGAGGAGCTGCGGTCGCTCGATCCGCTGCTCCTGGGCAAGCGCTCGCAGCTGACCGCGGCGCGCCAGCGCCTGGGCGGCCTCGCCCCCGAAGAGCGCAAGGCGGCCGGAGGTGAGCTGAACCGGGTGCGCCAGCAGGTGGAGGCGGCCGTGGAACGGCGCCGGGGCGAGCTGGTGGCGGCCGAGCGCCGAGCGCGGGTCGAGGCCGAGCGTCTGGACCTGACCGAGCCACTTGCCGCGGCCCGAGCGCGCAGCCTCGGTGCGACGTCGGCTGCGTGCGGTGCGGGCGTGGCCGTGTGGCGCCAGGGGCTCGTCCACCTGGTGCAGCGCACCCGCGACCAGCTCGAGGACGTGTTCGTCGGCATGGGCTTCACCGTCGCCGACGGTCCCGAGGTCGAGACCGACTGGTACAACTTCGAGGCGCTCAACATGCCCCCGGCGCACCCCGCCCGGGGGATGTTCGACACGTTCTACCTCGATGTCGAGCCGGCGGAGTCCGTCGTGCTCCGGACCCATACCTCGCCGGTGCAGATCCGGGTCCTGCAGAGCGGACGCCTGCCGGTGTACGCGGTGATGCCCGGCCGGTGCTTCCGGCGTGAGACCGCGGACGCCCGGCATTTCCCCGTGTTCCACCAAGTGGAGGGGCTGGTGGTCGACGAGGGCATCACCTTCGGCGACCTGGCCGGCACGATCGAGACGTTCACTGCCGCCTACTTCGGGCCCGGTATCTCGGCGCGCCTGCGACCTGCGTTCTTTCCGTTCACCGAGCCGTCGGCCGAGTTCGAGATCACGTGCACGATCTGCCACGGCGCCGGGTGCCGCACGTGCTCGGGCACCGGATGGGTCGAGCTCGGCGGATGCGGCATGGTCGACCCGGCCGTGCTCCAGGCCGTCGGTGTGGACCCCGAGCGATACAGCGGCTTCGCCTTCGGGTTCGGCATCGACCGGTGCGCCCAGATGCGCTACGGCATTCCCGACATGCGTGCCATGTTCGACAACGACGTGCGCGTGCTGCGCCAGGCCTAGGAGGCGTCCGCGTGCGGGTCCCGCTGTCATGGCTGTGTGACTTCGCCCCGTTCGGCGACCGCTGGCAGGACGTCGCCGGCGCGCTCGACGACCTGGGACTGGTCGTCGAGGCGATCGAGCACGTCGGGCAGGGCCTGGACGACGTGGTCGTGGCGGAGGTCGCCGAGATCGCTGCGATCGACGGCGCCGACCGGGTCCGACGTGTCGTGGTCGAGGCCGGCGACGGTCCTGTCGAAGTCGTGTGCGGTGCGTGGAACTTCCACGAGGGCGACCGCGTGCCCCTCGCACGGGTGGGCACGGTGCTGCCGGGGGACTTCCGGATCGAGCGCCGCACGCTGCGCGGGGTGGTGTCCAACGGCATGCTCTGCTCGGCCCGCGAGCTCGGGCTGGGCGAAGACCACGCCGGCATCCTGGTGGTCGACGGCGCAACGCCGCTCGGCACGCCGATCGGCGAGGCGCTCGGCGTGCAGCGCGACGTGGTGTTCGACGTGGCGGTCGAGACCAACCGGCCCGATGCCTTCAGCATCGCCGGCGTGGCGCGTGACGCCGCGGCACGCATGAAGGTGCCGTTCGCCCTGCCGACGCCGGCCGGGGTGCCCAACGGTCCTCGGGACACAGCCGAGCTGGCCGACGTCACCGTCGTCGACGCTGACCTGTGCCCACGGTTCACCGCCAGTGTCCTCACCGGGGTCACCGTGGGCCCGTCGCCTCGATGGGTGGCTCGCCGCCTGACGCTGGCGGGCATGCGGCCGATCAACAACGTGGTCGACGCCTCCAACTACGTGATGCTGGAGCTGGGGCAGCCCACCCACCCCTACGACCTCGACCGGGTTGCCGGCTCGGCACTGCGGGTCCGGGCCTCGCGCCCCGGCGAGGCGGTCGTCACCCTCGACGGCACCGAGCGCGCCCTGGGAACAAGATCGGTGGCACCGGGCGACGACCGGCGTGACTGCCTGATCTGCGACGGCGACGACAGCCCCATCGGCATCGCCGGCGTGATGGGTGGCGCCAGCACGGAGATCGGCGACGAGACCGTGCGGGTGCTGCTCGAAGCGGCCTATTTCGACTCGACCGCCATCGCCCGGACGGCCAAGCGCCTGGCGCTTCGGACCGAGGCGTCGGCTCGCTTTGAGCGGGGGTGCGATCCCGGGGGGATCGACCTGGCTGTCGCTCGGCTGGCGGAGATCCTGGCCGGATCGGTGCCCGGCCTGCAGATCGCACCCGGTCGTATCGACCGCAGGGGCGTGGTGCCCGGGCCGATCGAGGTGCCGGTGCGCACCGCCCGCGTGAACGCCATCCTCGGGACCGAACTGGACGACGCGGCGGTCGCCGCCTACCTGGAGCCGATCGGCTTTGCCTGCGCGTCGCAGGCCCCCGGCGTGCAGACGGTGACCGTCCCGACGTTTCGCTCGGACTCCACACGCGAGATCGACGTCATCGAGGAGGTGGCCCGCCACCACGGCTACGGCCGGGTGCCGCGCCGACGGCTGCGACCGCCTCAGGTGGGCGGGCTCGACAGCTACCAGCGCGAGCGCCGCGTCGTGCGGCGGGTGGTCGCCGGGCTCGGCGCCGACGAGGCATGGACGCCGTCACTGCTCGGCCCCGACGACCACGCTCGTGCCGGGATGATCGGCGACAGCCTGACCGTCGCCAACCCGCTCACCCCCGACGAGTCGGTGCTGCGCCGCAGCCTGCTGCCCGGCATGCTGCGGGCGGTGGCGTTCAACGCGGCGCGTCGAGCCGGGGACGTACGGCTGTTCGAGATCGGCCATGTCTTTCCGGTGCCCGACGCCGAGCGGCTGGCCGCGGCCGTCCGACACGACGACCCCGGCACGTCGGTGGTCGACGAGCGCGAGCTGTTGGGCATGGTGTTCGCCGCCGACGGCGACGATGCCACCACGGCGGTGGCCGCCTGGGCCGTGCTGGCCGAGGCGCTCGGCTTGGAGGACGTGGAGGTGGACCAGGGCCCGGTGGTCGCAGGCCTGCACCCGGGCCGCAGCGCCACGCTGGTCACGGCGGCAGCCGGTGGGGGCACCGTCCACCTTGGGGTCGTCGGCGAGGTCGACCCTGATGTCGCCGCTGCCTTCGGCGTGGGAGCGGGCCCGGCCACCACCGCGCTGGCTGGCGGCGCGCCTCGTGTCGGGTTCTTCGAGGTGGACCTCGGTGCCGTCCTCCGCCGGGCGGCTCGCCGACCCCAGGAGGTCCGGCCGGTCAGCCGGTTCCCGTCGAGCGACGTGGACCTCGCCTTCGTCGTGGGCGACGACGTGACGGCGGAGGCGCTGCGGCGCACGCTGTCAGCCGCCGGGGGTGCCACCCTCGAAGCCGTGGCCCTGTTCGACGTGTACCGCGATCCCGCCATGGCGTACGGGGAGCGGAGCCTCACGTACCGGCTCCGGTTCGGAGCGGACGACCGGACGCTCACCGACGACGATGTCGCCGGGCTGCGCCGGGCGTGCGTGGCGGCTGCCGAGCAGGCCCACCGGGCGCGGCTGCGGGGCTGAGCGCGCCGAACCGGGCAAGCGGCGTAGTACCGGAGGAACCGGGATCGCTGCGTGGGCCGGGCAAGCGTCGGTGGTCAGTGCTCGAGGGCCTGGGCGAGTCGCTCGAGGGTTCGGCTCATCGTCTCGCGGTTGCGCCCCGCTCTGTCGGCGATGCCCGAGATCCGCGTGCTGAGCTCGATGGCGGACTCGGGCCGCAGGTCCTCGGACCACTCGGTGACCCGGCACCCGGTCTCCGTGGGTTCGATGCGGTATCCCCATGTCGAGTAGTGGAAGTCCCTCATCGAGCACTCGAACACGAACGCTCGCCCCGGATCCGCCTCGATCACGGTGCCCTGTGTGGTCCACTCGTGGTCGCCGTGGCGGTTGTGACCGTCGAACGCGGCACCGACGACTGGCCGGTCGAAGCCCTGGTGCCAGTCGCAGGCGTAGCACTCCTCGGACCATTCGCCCATGCGGGTGACGTCCGAGATGGCGGCGTAGACCTGGGCTGCGGTGGCAGCGATGTCTCGGGAGATCTCGATCCTGTCAGCCATAGTGCCTCATGTAACCACGACGGCGCCGGGTTCAGGTCCTATCGGGCGAGGTACGGCCGGCAGCCCGGCAGCGACGGCGGCCATGGGGTAGGCATTGGGCATGGATTCCTTTCCCACCGCGCTCGGTTTGGCCGCGGCGATCAGGTCCAAGGAGATCGGGCCGGTCGAAGCCGTCGACGCGTGTATCGAGCGCATCGACCGATGGAACCCGTCGCTCAACGCCGTCGTCTGGCGCGACGACGACCAGGCCCGAGCAGATGCCCGTGCGGTCGCCCAGCGCCTCGCCGACGGCGACGAGGTCGGGCCGTTCGCCGGCGTGCCGATCTCCGTCAAGGACTTGACACCAGCAGCAGGGCAACCCGCCACGTTCGGCTCTGCCGGGGCGAGCGATGCGCGGTGCACCGAAGACGAGCTGGTGGTGGCGGCCCTGCGCCGCGCCGGCTTCGTCCTGTGCGGGCGCACCAACACTCCCGAGTTCGGCCCGCTCACCGTCACCGAGAACACCCGGTATGGCATCACCCGCAACCCGTGGGACACCGGGCGGAGTCCCGGCGGGTCGAGCGGCGGGTCGGCCGCGGCGGTGGCGTCGGGGATGATCCCGGTTGGCCACGCCAACGACGGTGGCGGGTCGATCCGGATCCCGGCATCGTGCTGCGGGCTGGTCGGCCTCAAGCCGAGCCGGTGGCGGGTGCCGAGCACGACGCCTGGGTGGTTTGGGATGTCGGTGGAGGGCGTGCTCACCCACACGGTCGCCGACGCTGCTGCCATTCTCGACTGCGTGGCCCGGCCGGATCCGCTGGTGTGGGAGCAGGCGCCGGCCCCGGCTCGTCCGTTCGCCAGCGAGCTCGGCGCCGACCCCGGCCGGCTGCGCGTCGCCGTTCTCACCACGAGCGCAATGGGCCTTCCGGTCGGCGAAGCGCCCCGGCGGGCGGCTGAAGATGCGGGCCGGCTGCTCGAGCAGCTGGGTCACCACGTGTCGGTGCTGGAGGAGGACGTTCTCGACCCGTCGCTCGTCGTGCCGTTCCTGAACGTGGTGAACACTGCCTACGCCGGGTTCGAGGGCGTCGACTGGGCGCGCGTGGAACCGCACAACGCGGCAGGGCGCGCGGCCGGCGCCGCGATCGACGGGTTGGCCATCGTCCAATCGCTCAACGACCTGCGGCGCGGGACCCGGTCGGTGGTGGCCCGGTGGGGACGTGACTTCGACCTGCTGGTCACGCCGACGATGTCCATCGAGCCACCGGCAGCGGGGGAGGTCTTGGCCGCAGTGCACGCCGAGCCGGCGGTGCCGTCGCTCACCGTGCTGGCCATGGTCGCGTTCACCGTCCCGTACAACCTGACCGGCCAGCCAGCGATCAGCTTGCCGCTGTCGCAAAGCCCGAGCGGCCTGCCGGTGGGGGTGCAGCTGGTCGCTGGACCGTGGAACGAGTCGCTGCTGGTGCGCGTCGCCTCCCAGCTCGAGGCGGCGGCTCCGTGGCACAACCGGCACCCGGTCTTGCCGTGACGGCTATGGCCGGCGGCGACGAGGCTCGTGGGCCGGAGTCGGGAACAGCCGGCCTGGCGGGCAGTGGGGCGGCCAGTGGCGCGCCCAACGTGGATGCGGCCGGTGGCGGGGCGGCCGGTGGCCCGCCCGACGTGGATGCGGCCGGTGGCCCGCCCGACGTGGGTGCGGCCGGTGGCGGGGCGGCCGGTGGCCCGCCCAACGTGGATGCGGCCGGTGGCGCGAGCGAGGGTTTGCCTGGCCCCGGGGTGCCCCATTGGCTGCGCCCCGCCGGGAGTGGGCCCGTCGAGGCGGCTCGCGCCGCGGCGACGGTGGTCTTGCTCCGGCCGGCGACGGGTCGTCGTGGGGCTCTGGGTGCCGAAGTGCTGATGCTGCGCCGGACGTCGAAGGTCGCGTTCGGTGGGATGTGGGTGTTCCCCGGAGGCGGCGTCGAAGCGGGCGACGTCGATCCTGACGAGCCCGACGACGACGTGGCCGCGGCGCGGCGTGCCGCAGTCCGCGAAGCGGCCGAGGAGGCCGGCCTGGTGGTGCCGCCCGGCTCCCTGGTGCCAGTCGCGCTGTGGGAGCCGCCACCCGAGGCGCCGCGCCGGTACCGAACCTGGTTCTTCCTGGCACCGGCCCCGGTGAGCGAGGTGATCGTGGACGGCGGCGAGATCGACCATCACGTCTGGCTCGAACCGGCTGCTGCGCTGGCGAGCCAGGCTGCGGGCGAGATCGAGCTTGCGCCACCAACCTGGGTAACCCTGTGGCGGCTGGCTGCCGACGCAGCGGACGGTGCAGGCGGCGCGTCCGAAGGTGGTGCGGCCGCGGATGCCGAGTCAGGAGGTGTGGCCAGGCTGCTTGCGGCGGCTGCAGCTCGGCCCCCCGAGCGGTTCAGCACCCGCATCGCCCGGCAGGGCGAGCGCATGGCCACATTGTGGGAAGGCGACGTGGCCTATGACGGCGGCTCACTCGATGCCCCGGGACCGCGGCGGCGGCTGTGGATCGCTCCAGGGGCCTGGCACCTCGATTGGCCTGGGGCAACCAGCGGCACGTGACGTACCCGGCCAGCGCCACCGGTTCCCGGATGGGCGCTGCCTGCCGTAGACCGCTGCCTGCCGTATGGGCGCGTCCCGGATAGCCGGAGCGATGGTGCGACCCCGGTCGATGGTGGCACCCGGGTACCAGGCTGCCGTCCGGACCGATGCCGCTCGGATCGATGGTGCCGGATCGATGCCGTCCGGATCGATGGTGTCCGGATCGATGGTGTCCGGATCGATGGTGTCCGGATCGATGGTGTCCGGATCGATGGTGTCCGGATCGATGCCGTCCGGATCGATGGTGTCCGGATGGACGGTATGAGCAGGGCCAGCTAGGGTCACCTTGACCGTGCGGTCAAGGAGGTTTGCGGTGTTCGAATGGAGCGAGGAGCAGCAGGCGGTCCGGTCCGCGGTCCGCCGCTTCGTGGAAGCGGAGATCGCCCCACGCGTCGACGAGTTGGAGCACGGAGACGTCCCGCCGTACGACGTGATCCGCTCGCTCTACCGGACGTTCGGGATGGACCAGCTGGCACGTGACCGTTTTGAGCGGACGCTGGCGCAGCGCCGGGCGGTGGAGGCGAGCGGCGCATCGGCGCAACCGTCGGGCGATGGCGATGGCGATGGCGATGGCGATGGCGATGGCGGGAGCGGGGGCGATGGCGATGGCGGGAGCGGGGGCCATGGCGTGCGGCGTGGCGATGGGGGTGCTGCAGCGCTGACCCTCGTCCCCATTGTCGAGCTGTGCCGGTACTGCCCGGGGATCGTCACGGCTATGGGAGTGAGCATCGGGCTGGCTGCCGGCACGATCATGCGCCGGGGCACTGCGGATCAGATGGAGCGGTGGGGCCGGGACCTGGTGACCTTCGACACGGTCGGCGCCTGGGCCATCACCGAGCCCAATTCGGGATCTGACGCGCTCGGGGGCATGCAGGCCACCGCCAGGGTGAAGGGCGACGGGTACGTGTTGAACGGCAACAAGACCTTCATCACGAACGGTCCGTTCGCCGACACCATCGTGTTCTACGCAAAGCTGGACGACGGATCGGATACGCCGATGCGGTCGCGTCCGGTGCTGACGTTCGTGCTGGACCGGGGGATGCCGGGGTTGGAGCAGTCGGCGCCGTTCCGGAAGATGGGCCTGCACTCGTCACCGACCGGTGAGCTGTTCCTGTCCGACGTGGAAGTAGGGCCCGACCGCCTGCTCGGTTCGGCGGGGCAGGCGGCGAGCGGCGAGGGCCGCCAGAGCGCCAAGGACAACTTCGTGACCGAGCGAGCCGGCGTGGCTGCCATGGCGCTGGGTGTCATCGAGCAGTGCCTGTCGCTGAGTGTGGCGTACGCGAAGGACCGAATGCTGTGGGGAAAGGCGATCGCCGATTTCCAGCTCATCCAGCTGAAACTGGCCAGGATGGAGGTGGCCCGCCTGAACGTGGAGAACCTCGTGTTCCGCCACATCGAGATGGAGGCTGCAGGTCGAAGCCTCTCACTGGCGGAGGCATCCGCCATGAAGCTCTACTCGGCGCAGGCCGCCACCGAGGTCGCCATGGAGGCGGTGCAGCTGATGGGCGGAAACGGTTACATGGCGGACTACCGGGTCGAGCAGCTGGCGCGTGACGCCAAGGTGTTCCAGATCTACGCAGGCACCGACGAGATCCAGGTGACCCACATCGCCCGGGACCTGCTGGCTCGCTGACCTGCTGGCTCGCTGGCGTATTGGCG
>JAJZLP010000200.1:0-1885 GCA_021803325.1 Actinomycetes bacterium | reverse complement strand
GCTGGCCTGCTGGCCTGCTGACTCGCTGACCTGCTGCCCTGGTCCGTCTGGTCCGGGGGTTGCGGGGGCGGTCTGCCCGGAGCGATTCGGCCCGGTTGGTGGTCGGTCTCGGGAGATGGGCGGGACCAGACGGATAGCGTCGCGCCATGCGGTCACTGGCGGTGTTCTGTGGATCCAGTTCGGGCTCCCGTCCGGAGTATGCGGTCGCGGCAGCGGCACTCGGGCAGGCGATGGCGGCCCGAAAGGTGCGGCTCGTATATGGCGGGGGCGGCGTGGGGCTCATGGGAGTCGTCGCCGACGCGGTGCTCGGCGGCGGGGGTGACGTGGTCGGTGTTCTGCCCGTGCACCTAGCCGGCCGCGAGGTGGCCCACGACGGGCTGGCGGACCTGCGCGTGGTGGCGACCATGCACGAGCGCAAGGCGCTCATGGCCGAGCTGGCCGACGGGTTTGTGGCGCTGCCCGGCGGTCTCGGCACGCTCGAGGAGCTCTTTGAGGTGCTGACGTGGAAGCAGCTCGGCCTGCACGACAAGCCTGTCGGGTTGCTGGACGTGGCCGGCTACTACGACGGCCTGGCGTCGTTTCTGGACGTGTCGGTGGTCGAGGGGTTCGTCGGCGCGAAGAACCGTGCCGCCATCGTGAGCGACACCGACGCTGGTCGTTTGGTGGACATGGTGCTCGAGCGGGTGGAGAGGCTGGGGTAGGAGCGGGAGCGCTGGAGCGAGGGTCCGCACGTCGTTCCGGTGTGCCGGTCGCCGACGATGTACGGCGGTGGTGGTGGCACTGCCGGCGGCACCGGGACCGGGAGCGGAACCGGCACACCGCGAATCGGGGCAGCCAGAGGGTCCCCGGTCCAGCGGTCAGCGCCCGTCGTCGTCGAGGGTGGCCAGCAGCGCGGCGGTCGCCGGGCCGCATCTCGGCCGTAGCCACTGCAGGGCCTGTGGTGGTATGGCGTCGAGGAAGGTCCACGCCACCAGCTCCTCGGCGTCGGGCGACGTGGCGGCCACTTGCTCGACGGCCGCCAGGCACCGATCGAGCTCGGGGGCTGCTGTCGCGGCACGTTCGACGAGCCCGGCGACGTGGTCCGCGAGCTCGTCGAACAGCGCGGCGGCACCCGGGTGGCCGTCAGCGGCCGCGGCGAGGTCGAGGTAGCGGTCGGCCAGCTCCGGCACTGCAAGGAGGAGGGTCACCACCTCGGGCTCGAGCGGTTCGTCGGGCATCGCGAAGGGCGCGGGCCCAGGCGCCTTCGGGCCCGTTCTTCCGGCTGCCGCCACGACTGGTGTCGTGCCTGCAGCAGGTGTGCCCGCCGCAGGTGTGCCGGCGCTCGAGGTCGCCGTGCCGTGCCCTGCTGTGGGCAGGTCCCCAGCGTGTCGGAACCGTGGGGTGTCGTCCGCGGCGCCGCTCGGTGGGGTGGTGTGGTGTTGGATGCTCGACTCGTCCTCCATGGCATGAATATACATGAAAGGCAATGGAGGGGGAACAACGCAGCCGGAACGCTGCCGGCGGCTGCGCCGCGGCGGGAATGGGAAGCGGTGGGCCCTTCCGGGCAGGGGTTCGCATGGGACCCCAAGTCGGATGTCGAGGATCGACGCCGAGCTTCGATGCCTGGCCGAGATGGGGGAACGGGTGCCTGCCCGGAGTCGCTGGAGCGAACCGACATCGGATGGCTCCCGGGTGGTGGTGTGCGGGGTGGTGGTGTGCATGGTGGTGGTGTGGGGCGTGGGGCGTGGTGCCGGGGTGGTGTGGTGGCGTGGTGGTGGCGTGCGGGGTGGTCTGCTGCTGCTTCGGGTTAGGCTCCCTCTCCCGTGCTCGCAGTCTGGATCGTCATCGCCGTCGTTGCCGTGGTCGCCGCAGCCGCCGCTGTCGCGTGGCGCGTCCGCCGACGCGG
>JAJZLP010000289.1 GCA_021803325.1 Actinomycetes bacterium | reverse complement strand
CGACCCGAAGAACCCCGCGTCACGGAGAGCGAAGAGCAGGCCATGCGTCGCCACCAACCAATACCCACTACCATCACGCATCACCGCCATCCCCATGATCGGCTTCGACAGCGTCATCGCACCCGTCGACCCGAAGAACCCCGCGTCACCGAACGCGAACACCCCCCCATCCGACGCCACCAACCAATACCCACCACCATCAGGCGTCACCGCCATCCCCACGATCGGCTTCGACAGCGTCATCGCACCCGTCGACCCGAAGAACCCCGCGTCACCGAACGCGAACACCCCCCCATCCGACGCCACCAGGTCGTAGCCTGCGCCCTGGTAGCGGAACGCCGTCCCTGCCCCCGGCCCGCTCGTGCCCTGCCCGTCGGTGACCGTGACCGTGACGACACCGGGGACGTGCGGGGGTGCCACCGCGGTGAGCGTGGTGGGCGACAGCACGGTCACCGCCGACGCCGCCACCCCACCGAACCGGACGCTCACGGCGGAGCCGGGCGAACCGAGGTTCGACCCGGTGACGGTGACAACCGTGCCGCCAGTTGCCGGCCCCGCCGACGGCGACACGGCAGCGATCGCCGGGCCGATGTAGGAGAAGAGCGCCGACCCGCTCGCCCCTGACGTCCCCGTCGGTGTGGTCACCGTGACAGGGACCGTGCCCGTCGTCGCTGCGGGGGGCACCAGCACGATGCTGGTGCCACCGGCGCCGACCGTGAACGCCGACGGCGGCACGGCGACCGTGCCGAAGTGCACGGCGGTGGCGCCCGCCAGCCCGCTGCCGGAGATGGTCACCGACGTCGGCGAGCCGCCGCGCGCCAGGCCACTCGTGGCCGACAGCCCGGCTACCACCGGGCATCCCGATGGGGGTTGCAGCGCCGCGACGAGCGCATCCGCCACTGGCGTCCCCCAGCCGGAAGCCAGGTTGTAGCCGGGGCCGGCAGCCCACCGCCCACCGTTGGTGCCGGTCAGGTCGTTGTTCCCCGACACGACCGGGGAGAGCAGGCTGGATCCCGCAGGCCCCGACGCCAGCGGGTACAGCTTGGTGTTCAGCTCCCCCACCTGGTTCGCCAGCGAGCACCCGCTGTCCGCCAACGCCGCCAGCGCCGCCCACAGTGGCGCCGCTGCGCTCGTCCCACCGACGATGTCCCACTGCCCCTGGTAGTAGGTGGTGTAGCCGGTGGCGGGATCGGCGTCGGCCGATACGTCGGGCACCGCTCGGCATACGCCCGGCGGCGTGCCGAACGTTCCCGCGGCATCGGGGCAGTACCGACCGCTGTCCATCGGCAGTGCGGCGGCGATCCCCGCTGCGCTCTGGTAGAAGGGCATGGCCCAGATGTTCGACAGGCCACCCCCACCCGCCCCGCCCGGCTGGTACGGGTTGGCAGCACAGGCAGTGGGCTGTCCCGTGGCCGACAGGATCCCCTGGCAGTCGTTCCACACCGTCTGCACCGGAGCGCCCGTGGTGGGGTCGACCCCGGTGAGCGACGTGCCGCCCACCGACGTCACCCACGGTTCGGACCCCGGGTCGTCGACGGCAAGGGCGCTGTCGTTCACCAGCCCGGACTGGTAGCAGTCCTCGGAACCGGAGTCCCCCGCCGCTGCCACCACCGTCTGGCCTTGGAGGGTGGCCTGCTCGAACGCTGCAGTCTCCGCCGCGAGATCCGCCGAGGTCGTCTGCGCCTCGCACTGGCCCCAACTGGTGGAGATGACCTGGGCCCGGTCCTGCTGGACGATGGTGGCGTAGACGGCGTCGCTCCCGGCACTGCCGTTCGGAGCTTCGTAGGCCAGCACGGAGGCGTCAGGAGCCATGGCGGCCAGGATCTCGACGTCGAGTGCGGCCTCGCCCTGTCCGGACCCGACCCCGGCCCCGCCGTCGACCGGCACGACGGACACCGGCGTCCGGATGCCGTAGCACGCCTCGAACGAGGCGAGGTCCGACGCCAGGAACGGCTCGAGCTCCACCGCGGCGATGGTCACGCCCTGCCCGAACCGCCCCTGGGCGTACAAGGAGGAGAACTGGTAGGCGGCAGCGATCTGGGAGATGGTGTACCCGCCTGAGGCGGTCGCGTCCTGCGCGGCACTGCACGCGGACGCACCGGCCAGATGCGCCTGCGACGGCTGGGCCACCGCTGCCGCCGGCTGGGCCACCGCTGCCGCCGGCTGGGCCACCGCTGCCGCCGGCTGGGCCACCGCTGCCGACGGCTGGGCCACCGCTGCCGCCGGCTGGGCCACCGCTGCCGACGGCTGGGCCACCGCTGCCGCCGGCTGGGAGCCGGATGCCTGTCCGGGCGCTCCGATCTGGACCCCGGCGAACCGGGTCGCCGCCGACGGGCGTGCCAGGTGCGAGACCGGGGTCGAGACGGTGTCGAGCCCGGCGATCCCGGCCACGGCCGAAGCAAGCCGGGACGGCACGAGCGGGAGCGCGTCGGGCACCCGCACCTGCCTGCCGGTGGCGAGCCGGGCGGTACGCAACGTCAGCCCGAACGCGTGCTCGATGCTGGCGGCCGGAGCCCGCACCGGCACCACCATCGCGTCGATGGTCTGCTGGGGGTGCAGGCCCCGGCTGCGAAGCCAGGCCGCGACACCGGCGATGGTGCTCGGGCTCGGCCCGTAGCGCGCCACGAACTGCCCGGGTGCCAGGTAGTGGTGGTAGGTGGGGCTGCCCGGTGTCACCACGGCTCGAGCCGCCGCCGCAACCGCTGCCGGATCACGCAGCGACAGGACCACGGCGATCGACAGCACCGAAGACGGCGGCACGGTCCCGGTCGTGGGCGTCCCTGCAGGCGGCGCCGGATAGCTCCCCCCGTGGCGGACCAGCCGCCCGAAGAGCCCCGAAGCGGCCACAGGGGTGACCCCCGCTGCCGGGCCCGTACCTGCCAGCCCCACGCCCACGCCCACGCCAGCGCCGGCGCCAGCTGGCAACGCGGCGGCGCTGATGACCATGGCGATCACAGCCACCACGATCGGACCACCGGATCGCAGGACCCGGTG
>JAJZLP010000309.1 GCA_021803325.1 Actinomycetes bacterium | reverse complement strand
CGCGGCAAGACCATCGTCGACAAGACCGTGATCCCAGGGCCCGTCCCCGTCGCCTTCCCCATCCCCGGTCTCGTCGGAGCCGACCTCGACCCGAAGCGCGACGGAGGCTCCCCCGTCGAGCCTGCCGACGGCGTCGACCAGCCAGCTGCGCAGCGCCTCGGCGGGCTGCGGCTCCGTCGCGGCGAACATCGGCGTGCCCGTCGCGACCTGTGCGGCCGCCGTTCGCGGCAGTGTGTCCGCCATCGCGTCCCACGCCTCGCCCACCAGCACCTCCGGCGTGGGCATCCGCAGGGGCGGCCTGCCGCCGAGCACGGTGGCGTGCGCCGCAGGGGGGAGCGCGGCCGCCAGGTCCCGGCGCAGCTGCTCCTCGCCGACGTCGAGCGGCGCGGCCCGCCAGGCGTCGAACCCGGCGGCGGACACCGAGGGTGCCAGCCGGCCTCGCGCCACCAGCACCAGCCCGGCGACCACCACCGCCGACCAGGCCAGGGCGCTCGGTGTCGGCGGAGAGCCGGCGGAAGCACCAACGTCGCGGAGAAGGTCCAGGGCATCGGCTACGGATACGAACCGGGCCGGAACGGTCCTGCGGCGGACCAACGACCCCACAGGAACGGCGACCTCGATCTCGTCGGGCAGGTCGTGGGGCCGGTCGACGGCCCGGCCGGCCGCCGAGCAAGCGGGGTCGTACACGACGAACCGCCCGGTGCGCGGCGGGTCGGCCGGCACGAACGTCACCTCGCGGCCACGCAGCACGGTCACGTCCGGCGCATCGCGGGTCCCGTCCGGCAACGAGGCGCCCGCTCCCTGTTCCCCCTGCGCAGGACGCGCCGTCGGCGCTGGTGTCTTCGGCCGGGGAGCCACCGGCGCATGGTACCGGACGGGTGGTTCGAACCCCGAGCGGCACCTCGGGACCCCGATGGCTCGCGGCCGGCACCGACCCCACGCGGCCTGCACAGCACCCGACCTGGCGCAGACCCACACGGTCGTCGGGCCAACACCCCCCGGCACGAGCCGGCGCGGTTGGCGGACCAACACCCCCGGCTCGTGCCGGCGGCGCGGTCGGCCCCCTCGCCGTTGCCGTCGCCGTCGCCGTCGCCGTCAGGGGTGCGTGCCGTGCTCGTGCGGCGAGTGCGATGCCAGTTCGAGCTGGAACGTGGTGTGCTCCACGTCGAAATGGCCGGCGATGCACGCCTGCAATTGGTCGAGGATCCGCGGCGCGTGACCGCTGGCGAAGCACGCGTTCTCCACCACCACGTGTGCCGAGAGCACGGGAAGACCCGACGAGACCATCCAGGCGTGCAGGTCGTGCACGTCGACGACGTGCTCCACCGTGCGCAGGTGCGACCGGACCTCGGCGATGTCGACGTGCTCGGGCACCGCTTCGAGCAGCACCCGACCCGAGTCGCGCAGCAGTCCCCAGGCGGCCCGGGCCATGAGCGCAGCGACCAGGATCGACGCCACGGCATCCGCCCGCCGCCAGCCGGTCCACACGATGACGAGCCCGGCCACCGCAGTCGCCAGGAACGCATACAGGTCGGTGAGGAGGTGGAGAAAGGCACCCTGCACGTTCAGGCTCGTCCGGTTGGCCCCCGACAGCACCGCGGTGGCACCCAGGTTCACCACCGCTCCGGCCAGCGCCACACCGATCACCACAGCCCCGTCGACCGCCGGCGGGTGGACGAGGCGGGTGACGGCCTCGACGGCGATGAGCAACGCCACGGACACCAGGGTCACCCCGTTGACCGCGGCGGACAGGATCTCAGCCCGATGCAGACCGAACGTCCAGATCCCCCCTGCTGGCCGCGCCGCCAACCTGGCGGCCCACACGCTGGCCGCCAGGGCCCCGACGTCGGTGAGCATGTGGCCCGCGTCGGCGAACAGCACGAGCGACCCGCTCAGCACCGCCGCGACCACCTCCCCCACCATGAACGTGGCGATGAGCGCCAGGGCCACCAGCAGACGGCGAGCATCGGCGTCCGGCGCCGGCACGTGGACGTGACCGTGGCGCCGACCTTTGGCGCCCCGGCGGCCACCTGCAGCCGGCCCATGGCTTCGGACCCCGCCATCCGCTACCGGGGCGGGATCCCGGTCGGAACCAGCTCCCCGAGCCGACGGGATGTCGGGGTCAGCCACCGCTCTGGCTCAGTCCACTGCTTCGGCTCGGGTCACCACGCCGGCTCGGGTCACTGCGCTGGCTCGGGTCACTGCGCCGGCTCGGGTCACTGCGCCGGCTCGGGTCACTGCGCCGGCTCGGGTCACTGCGCCGGCTCGGGTCACTGCGCCGGCTCGGGTCACTGCGCCCGACCTCCTGGCCGTGTCCCCGGCGGTCGGCCGGTCGTTCGGCGTGGCCGGTCCCCTCAGGATGGTCGTGGACCATGGGGCTGTGGGCAACGTGCGCCAGTGCCACGTCCAGCAGGGTTCGCACGTGGGCGTCGGCCAGGGCGTAGAAGGCCATCCGGCCGGCGCGGCGCACCGAGACGACGCGGTGCGCCCGCAGGATGCGCAACGCGTGGCTGGCGGCGGACTCGCTCAACCCGGCGGCTGCGGCCAGGTCGCCCACGCAGCGCTCCCCGCCGAGGAGCGCTGCCATCAGCCGCAGGCGACCCGGATCGGCCAGCAGGCCGAAGACGTCGGCCAGGTCGGCCACGTCCTCGTCGGCGGGCATCGTCGGCCTGGTGAGGGTGAGCGCATCGATGTCGCCTGGCCGACCGCTCGCCCAGGGCACCACGTCACCTGAACTCCTGCGCATATGTTCATGGTAGATGCGCGGCGCGCCCGATGCTCCCGCCCACCGGCGGCCGCCGCACCGACCCGCGCCGACCCGGGTGGCGCGTGGTCGCGTGCGAGCACGGACATGAGCGCACCAACCGACCCGGTGCGGTACCAGCATGCTGTGTGGTGGCGCCCATGCGGGGGAACAGCGCACCAACCGACCCGGTGCGGTACCAGCATGCTGTGTGGTGGCGCCCATGCGGGGGAACAGCGGACCAACCGACCCGGTGCGGTACCCGCATGCCG
>JAJZLP010000123.1 GCA_021803325.1 Actinomycetes bacterium | reverse complement strand
GCGTGCTGCACGCCGACGCCGTCGCCGTCTTCGAGGCGGTCGAAGGCACAGGGTCGCTCCGTCGGCTGGCAGCAACGCCCGGCGCTGGCGCCGCGGAGCGGTCGAGCGGTCGTGGCGCACCGCCCGGTGGTGGTGTCGCAGCGCCCGGCGCTGCGGGAACGGGCTGCCTGCCTGGTGGTGCTGGACCGGGGGAGCAGGACTGGGCTGTCGTGGAGGGCGTGGCTGCGGCGGCAGCGCAAGCCGCTGCAGGCCCCGCGTTCCCCGGGCACGAGCCAGACGAAGCGGCAGCGCAGACGGTCGAGCTGCCGGGCCTGGGTCGCCGCCTGTGCCGGTCGACAGTCCTGTGGCATCGCTACGGCGGCATTGCTGGAGTCGTCGTCGTGGTCGGGCCGGCAGAGTCGCTCCGGGAACCCTGGGCCGCCCTGGTCGTCGCCCTGAGCGCCGAGCGGATGTCGGTGGTGCTGGACCGCCGGCAGCTCCAGCAGAATGAGCGGCGGGACCGGCTTGGGGTGGAGCACGCCCGGCGCCATCTGGCGCTGCTGGTCGGCGCAGGCGACGCCCTCGCCGGTGCGCTGCGCGATCCTGAGCCGGCGTTGCAGGCTCTGGGGCATGTCGTCGTGCCCATGTTCGCGGACTGGTTCGCGGTGGACGTGGTCGCTGCGGACGGCTCGCTCACCCGTCTCCTGGTGGATGCCGAGGGCACGCAGCACGGTCCGTGGTCGGAGGCGCTCGGCGCAGCGACGGCCCACCGGCATCCCGACGGGGACCGGCTGGTCGTCCAGGTCATGCGCGAGGGGCGCGCCGAGATGGTGGTCCGTCGTCCGACCAGCGGCGGCTCGCACCTGCCGGAGCCGTCCCACGGTGGCACCGTTCCGGCTGGCGGCGTCGAGTCGATGCTGGTGGTGCCGGTACGCGTGCGGGGAGCCGTGGTCGGTGCCGCCAGCTTCGTCACGGGCCTGGACCGGCGCGGGTACCGGATGTCCGACCTGCAGGTGGCCGAGGAGCTGGCAGCTCGCATCGGTGTGGCGCTGGAGCGCGTGGAGCTCTGGCACGCCAGCCGGCGGGCGGCGCACACCGCTGAGGCGAACGAGCGCCGCCTGCAGGCGGTGGTCGAAGCGTCGCCACTGGCCATTGTCGAGGTCGACCGGTCTGGTGCGGCGGTGTGGTGCAACGCGGCGGCCCGAGCGCTGCTCCGGTGGCCGTCGGCGACACTGGGTTCGTCTGCTGGGCAGGGTGGTCTGGGCTCGGTTGGTGCCGCCGGCACGGCCAATGGTGGCGGACTGCCGGGTGTCGATCGCCTCGAGCCGGAACCCGATGCCGAGGGCGACGTGGACCCGGCACCGGTCCAGCTGGTGTGGGCGAGGGCCTGCGCCGGCGAGGCCGTCGTGGGTGAGGTGGTGCTGGCGCCGCGAACCGGCGGGGGGGTTGCACAGCTGTCGGTGTCTGCTGCGCCGTTGCGCAGCGCCGACGGGACGCTCACCGGCGCGCTGGCGATGGTGGAGGACGTCACCGAGCGCCAGCGCCTGGTGGAGCAGTTCCACCAGGCCGAACGGCTGGGAGCGATGGCCCGCCTGGCGGGCGGCGTGGCGCACGACTTCAACAACCTCCTGACGGTGGTGCTGGGGTCGTGCGAGATCCTGCTCGACCGGATGGCGGCCAGCGACCCGTTGGTCGAGGAGGTCCGCGCCATACGCAGTGCCGGCAAGCGGGCGGCGGACCTGACCAGCCAGCTCCTGTCCGTCGGTCACCGGCGGCCCCTGCAGCCGGTGGTCGTCGACCCCGATGCCGTCCTCCAGGCGATGGAGCCCGTGGTGTCGCGTGTCGTCGGGGTGGACATCACCGTCGAGCGGGCGCCGTCCCCCGAGCCGGCCCGGATCCTGGTCGAGCCGGACGAGCTCGAGCGGGCGGTGCTCAACTTGGCCCTCAACGCCCGTGATGCCATGGATGGCGGTGGCCACCTGCGTCTGGGCAGCACCGTGCGGCGCGGGGCGTCGGGTGACGGGGACGTCGTCGAGGTGTGGGTCTCGGACACCGGCAGCGGTATGGACGCGCACACCGTGGAGCACTGCTTTGAGCCCTTCTTCACCACCAAGCCCCGGGGCAGTGGCACCGGTCTGGGCCTGGCGGGGGTGCACGCGTCGGTGACCCAGGCCGGTGGCACGGTGTCGATCCGGACGCGGCCCGGTGCCGGTACCACGGTGACCTTGGCGTTCCCTGCCGTCGACGACGAGTCGCCGGCAGGGAGCCCGGACGCTGGTTGCGACGGCGACGACAGTGCCGATGACGGGGAGGGAGCCGACGTGGTGCTGGTGGTCGACGACGATCCCGATGTCCGGCGGCTGGCGGTGCAGGCGCTGGTGCGCCACGGGTACCTGGTGGTGGCCGCCTCCGACGCGGCCGAGGCGCTCGATGCGGTGGCGTCGGCGACCGACCGGGTGGGCCTGCTGGTCACCGACGTGGCCATGCCAGGGATGAGCGGGGTCGAGCTGGCCGCACGGTTGGTGGCCGCCTCGCCCGGCTTGCCGGTGCTTTACATGTCGGGCAACGCGGGTAGTGCAGGTCTGGCTGCAGGAGCGGACGTCCTGGTGAAGCCGTTTACGGCCGAGGAGTTGGCCCGGCGTGCCCGCCGGGCTGTCGGGGGCCGGGGACCGGCGCGGCCCGGCGCACGAGTGCAGCGAGAGCGGTGAACCGTCCCGGTCCCGGTTCGAACCAACGGTTGATCACGCCGTGCTCCACGGGGTGCCAACAGCGCCACCGGTGCGATGGCATCCGGCGGTGGCGGGCGGGAACCCCGTGGAGCCGCCTGCACCGCCGGTCCAGACCACGCTGCCACGCCGATCGGGCTCCGGGTCGGCCGGGGTCAGCAGGGCGAAGGACCCGGTGGTGCTCGTCGGTCGGGGCTGGCGAGCCTGTCAGGGCTCGAACCGGTACCCGACCCCTCGCACGGTGCGCACCCAGCGGGGCCGTTCCGGTTCGGGTTCGATCTTGCGACGGATCCGGCGGACGTGCTCGGTCACCGTGCCGTCGTCCTGCCACTGTGACGACGAGTCCCAGACCTGCGACAGCAGCTGCTCACGGGTGAAGACCTGCCGGGGCGACGACGCCAAGAAGGTGAGCAGGTCGAACTCCTTGGCGGTGGTCTCGACCAGCTCGCCGCCGACATGCACCTCGCGGGCGGAGGTGTCGATGGACAGCTCCCCGAATTGGAGGGTCCGGCTGCCCTCCGACGTGCGGTTGCCTCGGCGCAGGACGGACCCGATCCGTGCCTCGAGCTCGGCGGGTGAGAAGGGCTTGCAGACGTAGTCGTCCGCACCGAGCTTCAGTCCCAGCACCCGGTCCGTTTCGCGGTCGCGGGCGGTCAGCACGATGACCGGGACGTCGCTGTAGCGTCTGATGGAGGCGAGGACGTCGAACCCGTCTTCGCTGGACAGCATGAGGTCGAGGAGCACGAGGTCCGGTGCGCGTTCGATCACGGCGGTCAGCGCTTCGGCGCCGGTGGCTGCCTCGGTGATCTGGTAGCCCTCGCTTTCCAGGAACCGGGCGAGCATGGCCCTGACGTCCTCGTCGTCGTCCACGACGAGGACGCGTCCCGACGACCGGCGAAAGATCGCCTGGAGCTCAGTCTGGAGGAGTGACATCGCTACGTAGCGTAGTCGAGTTGACCGGGTCTTGTGAAGCGCGTTGTCCAAACGTGACGAATATCACCGCTCGTCGCTCCTCAACAGCAAAGTGCAGTTGTCGAATGCACGAGTATTGGGTCGTGCCGGTCATGCCGACATCGCTCCGCGGTTAGTTGATCGACGCGGAGTCGTGGGCAGGCAGGGCCGGGTTGAAGGGCTCGGCGATCATCAAGCGGAGCTGCAGCGCCTGCTGGCAGTGCCGGCAGCGGACGACCAGGGGAGCGACGCGACACGGCATGATCCCGGCCAGGTGCGGATGGTCGTAGCCGGTGCAGTGCCCGCCGTCGAGCTCCTCGGTGCAGAAGGCCACCAGGCCATCGCGATGGACCACCAGGCAACCGCTGCACATTGACGAGACCGCCACAGCTCTGCGCTCCTCCGCTCCCGCTGGTGCCGTGATGGGCGGGCACACGTTGTCTGCGGGAGCACGTGATGAAGACCTCGGCAGCACACAGCGGGGTCTGCAGCCAACCGGGGCACAACCGCCAGGGGGCGGCGGGGTTCGGGGGCGGCGGGGTCCCGGGTGTGGCGGAGTCCGGGGGGTGGCGGGGTCCGGGGGACGCTGCCCTGCCGGCAACCGGGCATGCTCGGGTGTGCCGGTGCCGGTGCCGGTGCCGGTGCCGGTGCCGGTGCCGGGGCTGTCCCGGTGGTGGGGTGTGGGGGTGTGGAGGGACGGGTCAGGGCCAGGTCATCGCCGGCAGCGTCGGCGCGACGTCGTCGGGTGCCGTGACCGACGGGATGCATCGCGGGCAGTCGTCGGGGCCCCACACGAGGCGGCATGTCCAGACGGCGCGATGTGGTCGGTTCGTTCCGAGACAGGCGCGTCCTGCGCGCACCTCGCTGCACCACGCCGCGCCGTCGCGGTGCACTACCAGCTCTCCTGGGCAGGCCGTCATCCGTGACTCCTTCTGCCACGTTTGGTTTCGGCATGGGTGGTCACGGGCTTGAGCAGTCGGCCCGGGCGACTGCTGGTGCCGCCGGGTCCTGCTGGTGCCGTGGGGTCGAGCGGACCGCCGCCAGGTTCGTGTGGCGGGGACGCTGCTCGGGTTGCGACGCCGTCAGTGGAAGTCCCGTGACGGGGGTGCGAGTGGCTGCCCGGCGCCACGCGGGGCTGGCGGACGACCGGCCGGAGCGGGCGCCCTGGACAGCAGCGCCAGGTCGAGGGACCGGATCCGTTCGGCCACGATGCTGACGACGCCGTCGGCCCGTTCGACTCGCCCGCGCACCTCCAGGGCGGCAGCCCGGCGCGCCACGTGGCGCCACCGTGCCCAGGCACCGGGTGAGCAGATCACGTTGACCATCCCGGTCTCGTCTTCGAGGTTGATGAACACCGTGCCCCGGGCGCTCTCCGGGCGCTGGCGGTGGGTGACGACCCCGGCCACGAGCACCTTGGCCGGCCCGCCGCCCGGTACCCCACCTGCGTCGTGGGCGGTCAGCTGGGCGGCGCGAACCACTCCCCGGCAATCGAGGCTCGGTCGGGCGAGCTCCATGGCCGTCGGCCCGACGGTGAGCCCGGTGGCCCAGAGGTCGGCGCCGAGGTCGTCGATGGTGTCGGGATCGGGCAGGGTCGGGGGATCGTCGCCGGTCACCATGCCCGGCAGCCGCTGCAGTCCGATGGCCGGCGTTCCCCTGGCCACGGCGCCGGCGGCCCACAGCGTGCGTCGGCGGTCTCCGGGAACCGTCCGCCCGGCGGTCGCCGGCAGCCCGGCCAGGGCGTCGGCGGTGGCCAGCGCCTCGACCTGAGCGGCGGTCGGGTGCCCTCGCCGGACCAGATCGTCGATCGAGGCGTAGGGCTGTGCCGCCACGATCCGGCGGGCGGCATCCTCGCCGAGGCCACGCACCTGAGACAGACCCAGTCGGATGGCCGGTTGCGCGTCGGCGAGATGCTTGTCGCTCCCCACCGGCCCCGCCGTGCCCCTCGCCTGTCGCCCTGTGCCCCCCGCCGCCCGGATGGAGCCGTGGGCCGGCTCGCTGCCTATGTCGCCACAGGGTTGGTGGCCCCGGCCTGAGGTCCCGTCGTCTTGAGGCAAGGGACTGTTCCCCACCAGCGCCGTGGCAACGCCCGAGTGGTTGACGTGCGGGCGGTGGACGACAACGCCGTGGCGCCGGGCGTCGGCCACCAGGGACTGGGGCGACCAGAACCCCATGGGCTGGGCGTCGAGCAGACCGGCGGTGAACGCAGCCGGGTAGTGCAGCTTGAGCCAGGCGCTGGCGTAGACGAGGTAGGCGAATGACACGGCGTGGCTCTCGGGGAAGCCGAAGTTGGCGAAGGCGGCGAGCTTGTCGACGATCTCGTCGGCGGCCGGACCGGTGATGCCGCGCTCGGCCATGCCGGCGAGCAGCCGGTCGTGGAGCTCGGCCATGCGAGACTGGGAACGCTTTGCGCTCATGGCCTGGCGGAGCCGGTCGGCCTCGCTGGGGGAGAACCCCGCGGCGTCGATGGCGATCTGCATCAGCTGCTCCTGGAACAGCGGGACGCCGAGGGTCTTGGCCAGCGCCCGGCGGAGCAGCGGGTGCGGGGGTTCGGCGGGCTCCTGGCCGCGGCGGCGGCGGATGTAGGGGTGGACCGACCCGCCCTGGATGGGCCCGGGTCGGATGAGCGCCACCTCGACCACCAGGTCGGCGAAGCACCGGGGCTCGATGCGCGGCAAAGTCGCCATCTGGGAGCGGCTCTCGACCTGGAACACGCCCACGGTGTCGGCCCGGCACATCATGTCGTAGACCGCGTCCTCCTGGGGGATCGTCCCCAGGTCGATCTGGATGCCGTGTGCGTCGCGCACCAGGTCGACAGTGCGGTGCAGGGCCTGCAGCATCCCCAGCCCCAAGAGGTCGAACTTGACCAGACCGACCGCAGCACAGTCCTCCTTGTCCCACTGCAGGGCACTGCGGCCGGGTCGCCGGGCCCACTGCACCGGGCACACGTCGATCACCGGTCGGTCGCACAGCACCATGCCTCCCGAGTGCAGACCGAGATGGCGAGGCGCGTCGAGCAGCTCGGTGGCCAGCCGGGCCACGTTCGGGGGCAGGCCGTCGACCTGGCCGATAGCGTCGCCCCGGTCGAGCGCGGCGGTCCAGCCGGCCACGGTGGCGGGGTCGTGGCCCAGGGCACGGCCGACGTCGCGCACAGCCGATCGGGGTCGGTAGGTGACGACATTGGCCACCTGGGCGGCGTGGTGGCGGCCGTAGCGCTCGTAGACGTAGGCGATGACTTCGTCGCGCCGGGAGGACTCGATGTCCACGTCGATGTCCGGCGGTCCGTCGCGCTCGGGTGACAGGAAGCGCTCGAACAGCAGCCCGAGCGCCACGGCGTCGGCCTGGGTGATGCCCAGCGCGTAGCAGACCGCCGAGTTGGCGGCGGACCCCCGCCCTTGGCAGAAGATGTCCCGCCGTCGGCACAGCTCCACGATGTCGTGGACGACGATGAAGTACCCGGCGTACCCGAGGCTCCCGATCACGTCGAGCTCGTGGTCGATCTGGGCCCAGGCCCCGGGAACCCGCTCGGCGTGCCGTGGGCCGTAGCGGTCCACGGCGCCCCGCTGGACCAGCTCGGTGAGCAATCCCTGGTCGTCGGAGCCGTCGGGGACCAAGCCCCGGGGCAGGCCCGGGGCGACCAGGCGGAGGTCGAAGGCGCAACGGGCACCGAGGTCGGCAGCGGTGCGCACCGCGCCGGGCCAGCGGGCGAAGCGGCGGTTCTGCTCGGCCCCGGACCGCAGGTGGGCACTGGCATTGGGCGCCAGCCACCCGTCCAGGTCAGCCAGGGGCCGCCGGGCTCGCACGGCTGCCATCACCGTGGCCAGCGGCCACCGCGACGCGGTGGCGTAGTGCACGTTGTTGGTGCCCACGACGTCGAGGTCCCGGTCCACCGCCAGCTGGGCCAGGGCATCGTTGCGGACGGTGTCGACCGGATCCCCGTGGTCCCACAGCTCCACGGCGAGGTTGTCGCGCCCGAACGCGTCGACGAGCTCGTCGAGCCGCCGACGGGCGGCTCGCGGGCCGCCGGTGTCGAGGGCACTGGCCAGTGGCCCCTTGCGGCAGGCCGTCAGCACGACCCAGTGCCCGCCATGGGCGCTGGCCAGGTCGGCCAGCGTGCACCGGGGGAGGTCCTTGCCGTCCCCGGCCAGATGGGCGAGGGCGATGGTCCGGCTGAGCCGGGCGTAGCCCTCGGGATCGCGGGCCAGCACCACCAGGTGGGTGCCGGGCGGGTCGACGACCCCGGTACGGCCGACCGTCGTCGAGGTGAGGCCGCGTTCGTGCTGTCCGCCGGGGCTGTGCTGTCCGCCGGGGCTGCTGCGGGTACCGGTCCGGGGGGGCAACGCTTCGTCGGTCAGCGTCAGCTCGGCGCCGAACACGGTCGGCAGCCCGGCGGCGCCGGCGGCCCGGGCGAAGCGGACGACGCCGGAGAGACCACCGTGGTCGGTGAGCGCCAGGGCGCTGAGCCCGAGCCGGACAGCTTCGGCGACGAGATCCTCGGGATGGGAGGCGCCGTCGAGGAAGCTGAAGTTGGAGTGGCAGTGCAGCTCGGCGTAGGCCGGCGTACCAGCTGTGCCGGGATCAGTCATAGGTCGCCTCGACCCACCAGCACCGCTGCTCCCGGACGAGCAGGTGGGCGCCGGATGCGGTCAGCACCTGCAGGTGGGCGCGCCGCCGGCGCGCCGCCCACCAGCGCTCGTCGATCGGCCAGGGCCCCGCCCAGGCGTGGACCTTCCGCCACGAGCCGCCGTCGATGGAGAGCCGGGCTGGAACCGCGGTGGCCTCGCCGTGGCTGCTCACCCCTACCGGTCGGCCGTCGGCGCCGACCAGATCGGCGGACGGGGGCCGGGCGTGCACCAGGGTGGGAGCCGGCCGGGGGATCCGCCCTGGCCATGGTGCTGCACCGGCGAGGTCGCGGCGGCGGCCAGGTCTGCGGCCGGCGTCCCACGGCACGAGCCGTGCCCATTCCCCGGGGCTGCGACCATCGCGCTGGCGGCCGACGAGCACCGCAGCAGGACCGGTGATGGCGGTGATCCTGGCGACGGCCTGCAGCGCGCTGCGTTCGATGTCGTCGCCGACACCCCAGAACCCCGCCTGCGTGGTGGTGCCGGCCGGGTCATGGTCCACTCGGCGGTACCGGACCGGGCGCCGGATGCCGGCCAGCTCGCCGCGCTGGCCTGTCGCGACGTCGTGACAGGTGGCAGCGTCGGTGCCGAACCGGGCAGCGACGTGGCGACGCGGGAGTGCCGCGAATTGCCCCAGGTGGTGGACGCCGAGCCGTTCCAGGACGCTGGTGAGGTCGGGTCGGTCCAGGACGGCAACCGGCCAGGGGGCGAGGAACTCGGGCGTACCCGAGGGTTCGACGATGACCGGCCGGCCCTCGTCGGCTGCCATGGTCGCGGCCAGGACGGCGGCGAACAGCCCGTCGGCCACCCCGACGCCGACCTCATGCCCACACCGCGTGGCGACGATCCCGGTCACCAGGTCGCCCAGGGCCTGGTCGCCGCCGAAGTAGCGGGATGGTCCTCGGGTGGTCAGCGAGCTCATGCCGGGGGCGACGACGTCCACCACCGGCGTGAGTGCCTCGACGGCGGCTACCACGTCGGCGAAGTTCCGACCCGCCCGTCCTTGTTCATCCTCGTCGAGCAGGCCTGGGCAGCGGACCACGAGCAACCGGCGCACCACTGTTCACCGGGCCCGTGCCGGGCCGTCCTCGTCGTCCGGCACGGGGTGGGACCCCCGGCCGGGGAGCCACAGGGTGGTCTCGACCGGGCGCGCTGCAGCTCGCCGGCCTTCGGCCACCACGGTGCAGTGGCGAGCGCTCAGGTGCCCGTGCCCGTCACCGAGGCCGATCCAGGTGGCGCTCCGGACCACCAGGCGGACATCGGGAGGTTCGGGCCAGCGCTGCAGTCCGGCCACCACCAGCACCGACCGCTGATCACGGGCCACCGCGGCAAGCCGACGGCCGATCCGCGGTGGGACGTGCGCTGGCGGGCGGGTGAGCACGACAGTCATGCCGGCCAGCGCGATGGCGGTGACCTCGGCCCACCGGGCACCCGGTTCGGGCACGAAGACCAGGCGGTCGAGATCGACACCGGCATCGGCGATTGCCGCGACACCGGTGTCGGGGAACCCGACGATCGCCCCCCAGCCACCAGTGGCCATCACCGCGGCGAGCAGGGCCATGGCCAGGCTGGTCACGCCGCTGGTGTCAGGAGAGGCGGGGGCGATGTGCACGACGGTGCCTCGCCGTGCCGTTCCCCCGGGGAAGAGGGCGCCCAGGTCCGGCGGGAGCGTCACGGCCTGGTCGGCGGCGGCGGAGACGGGACGGGCCTGGGTGCGCAGGAGTGGCGAGATGGCTCGATCGAGCGGACCCACGTCGACGGCGGGAGTACCGGGGGCTGGTGCGGAGGAGGGAGCCGGCCGAGTCGTGATGGGCGCCACATCCGAACGCTAGCGAACATATGTTCGCTTCGCACGTCGTGCGTGTGCCTCACCCGAGGCCGATGTCTGGTTCGGGGTCCTCGGATCTGGAGCGGCGCCCGAGGTCGGGCTCGGGCCGGAGATGCCGGGCATCGGCGCGCGAGGGGCCGGGCTGCGTCGTGGGTGTGGGTGTGGGTGTGGGTGTGGGTGTGGGTGTGGGTGTGGGTGTGGGTGTGGGTGTGGGTGTGGGTGTGGGTGTGGGTGTGGGTGTGGGTGTGGTCCGGGGGTAGGGGGTGCCGGGTTCCGGAAGGTGGTGGGCTAGCCCGACTGCGCTGCGCCACGGCTCGGTGGAGAACCAGGGGGTCAGCCCGATCCAGCGCAGCCGGTTGCGCTGGTCGAGCAACAGCGCGGCACCGAAATGGCCTCGGGCCACGTCGTCGATCGGCAGCCGCCGCCGCCGAACAGTGGACCACGTGACGGTTGGGGGCCGGTGGTCCGCAACGGTGGGACGCCGCCCCAGGAGCAGTCGCTCGGCGATGGCGGCGGCTCTCGATCGGGGGTCCGGTGCCGGCGCGCTGACGGCGCGTTGCACGACATCCTCCTCGCCGGCCAAGTCCGACAGGGCGCGCAACGTCTGCATGTCACCGATGCCCGGGAGCACAAGGGTCGCGCCGAACAGCGACAGCAGCCCGTCGGCGGCCGCTCCCCATCGGTTCCGAGCCTGGGACAGGTCCTGCAGGCACGCCAGTACGGTCACTCCCTGGCCGCCGCCCTCGCTCACCATCGCCGGCAGGTCGGGGATCGGCGCGATGTTGGCCACCTCATCGAGGGCGAAGAGCACCGGCGGTTGCCGTTCGGGTGCCGGGCCGTCGCCGCTGCGGGCGGCTTCGTAGGTCGCGGCGCGGGCGTAGACGGCGGAGCGGATCTCCGTCAGGAGCCCCACGACGAGCGGGGCGACGGTGGTCTGGTGCCGGGCGCTGGCACAGATGTACAGCGTGCCGCGGGCCTCGACGAACGCGTCGGCGTCGAATGTGGGTGACACGGTGGTGGCCAGCGCGGCATGGCTCCGGTAGGCACTGAGGGTGCCCGAGGCTGTCGACCAGATTCCGCTCTGCTCTCGCGGGTCCGTCGCCGCGATGCCGGCAAGGAGGTTGCCGGCCAGCGTTGCCCCGGCCTCGTCCAGGATGTCCAGCGGCGGCCCCGCCCGGTGCTGGTCGACCCAACTCACCACGGTGGCCATGTCGGCGCCGTCGAGAGCGGCGGCGTGCAGCAAGGGGGCGAGCAGTGCTGCGGCTCGCTCGCTCCAGTGGTCGGCGCCGCGAGCAGCGCTGGGCCCGGCGACCCGCCGGGCGGTGTCCACCATGCCGGCAGCCATGACGAGCGCGTCATCCCATGAGCGGCACGCCGAAATTGGCGACCAGCGGACCGGCTCGATGCCGGGGATGGGCGGCACGGAGCCCGTGGGGTCGTAGACGAGGCACGGCCCGGCCTGGCGTCGTGCCGGCGCGGTGGTCCGGGCGATGTCGGGCTTGGTGGAGGTGCAGACGACAGCGCCCCGCGCGGCGACGACCGACGGGATCACCACAGCGCTGGTCTTGCCTGAGCGGGGTGGGCCCAGGACGAGGGCTGCGTGCTCCCGACCGGACCAGACCCATCCGTCGGGGACTGCCCCGAGGTACGCGCCGCCGCCGGTGCCGGCGGTATGAGCGAGCACGGTCCCCAGCGCCGCGGCCGTGGCTGTGGCGCGTTCGTCCGGACGAGGCCGGCTCGGGTCCGAGCCGCCATCATCCGATCTCCAGTCGAATTCTCGTGCCATGGCGTAGGGATCCTCCGGTGTACGCGGCTTCGGCAGTGGCTCGGCGGCATGCGGGTCGATGGCATGCTCGGGCGCAGTGGAGCGGTGCAGGGCATGACGAGCTGCACGTGCGGGCGCAGGAGGCTGGTCTGGGGCGTGCCGGGTGCCCCTGCGCGTCGTCAGGGGCGGGAGCGTCGGAACTTCGGCAGCCCGCCAGCGATGGGCGTCGTGCCGCCGTCGCCGAGGAGGGACAGCGGCTCGAGACCGCGGTCGAAGGGGCCTTGAACGGCGATCGTGTGTCTCACAGATGGTCCCACGGTCATGACCCGTTCCACCAGGGCGCCCCGATCGTCCTGATCGGTCCTCGCGTCGGCCTGCACCACATCGGAGGTTCTGTCGACAAGGCAGAGCGCCAAAAAAGCCTTGTAGAAAAAGGGGTATCGATCCACAGCCGGATGCCGCGACCGGTTGGGCCCGCCGAGCGGAACAGGTTGAAGCGACATGAATTCCACTGCCGGTGCACGGAAATACTTGACCTGCGGGCGCGCAGGCTCTTTGATTAGGGGATTCCGCAACGCTCAGGAGGTGGCGGTGAACAAGTCCGAGCTCGTCGAAGCAATCAGCAAGACGACATCATTGGCTAAACGTGACGCTGAAAACGCGGTCAACGCGTTGGTGCACACGGTCGTGAGCGAGGTGAAGGCTGGACGCCGTGTCGCCGTGGTGGGCTTCGGTGCCTTCCGCCCGACGCGCCGTGCTGCCCGCATGGGCCGTAACCCGCAGTCCGGGGCGGCTGTGCGCATCCCGGCCAGCAAGGGAGTGAGCTTCGCTGCCAGTTCGACGTTCAAGGACGTCATGAACGGCCGCGCCCCGCTCGGGGCTCCCAAGGTGGTGGTGTCCGGAGCGGCTCGCTCGGCGCCCGCAGCAGGGACGAGGAAGGCTGCGGCGACGAAGACCGCGGCGAAGAAGGCGCCGGCGAAGAAGGCCGCGGCCACCAAGGCGCCGGCGAAGAAGGTCGTGGCGAAGAAGGCCGCGGCGGCCAAGGCGCCGGCGAAGAAGGCTGTGGCGACGAAGACCGCAGCGAAGAAGGCGCCGGCGAAGAAGGCTGCGGCCACCAAGGCGCCGGCGAAGAAGGTCGTGGCGAAGAAGGCCGTGGCTCGCAAGGCACCGGTCCGTCGCGTCGCCGCCGCCCGCGTGCCGGCTCGCAAGGCGCCAGCCGCCAAGCGCCGCTGACGACCGGCGTGGGCGCCGCTTCCTGCTGATCCGGACCACCGGTAGCGGCGAGCACGCCCTGTCGTTCGGTACGTCCTGTCCGGACAGTCCGGAAGAACCCCGTTCGTCGCCGGGACCCACACCGCCGGGTGATCGGGCGATGGGTGGTGAAGCGTTGCTGACAAGCAGGGAGCTCGACTGGGCTCCCTGCTTGTCGCGCCGGGGCGTCCGAATGCTCTGGTCGAGCCGACCGACGAACGGACAGGCCGCCACCCGGCTCGCGTTCAGATACCGTCGATCCGATGGAACGCCTCACCGGCACTGAGCCCGGCCACGGCGCCGTGCTCGGATGCTTGACGAACCACGGCGGTGTGCAACACGTGCCTTCCGGCGAGATCCTCGGCGTCGGAGCCGTCGAAGCCCATGGTCGTGCGGTGCTGGCTCCGGTGCGCCAGGATCGCTTCCACCTTGCGTTCCACGGTGAGGCGGATGTCCTCGACGTGGTTGACGTCGTCAGGTTCGAACAGCAGCAGGCGCTGGGGCCGGTGGGGCGGCTCCGGCAATTCAGGGAAGAACGTTGGGTCCCGCGCTGCCACCACGGCGTCGACGGTGAGCCAGCCGGCGTGGCGGTGATCGGGATGAAGCCGGTACCGTCGCCAGGGATCGTGACCGATGACCACGTCCGGCCTGAGCTGTCGGATGATCTGGCAGAGGAGCCGCTGCTCGTCAGCGCCGGGTCGCAGCTCGCCATCTACCAATCCCATGAAGACCACGGACTGGCTGCCGAGGAGTTCTGCGGCCCGACGTTGCTCCTGTTGGCGAGCGGCCACCAGGCCAGCCTGGTCGGTGGTGGCGTCCCACGTTCCCTTGGACCCGTCGGTCAGGACCACATGATGGGTGCGGCATCCGGCGGCAGCCCACTTGGCCAGGGTGCCGCCACAGCCGAAGTCGACGTCGTCGGGATGAGCCCCGATCGCCACAGCGACGGCCGGCACGGGCAGGTCGGTGCTGGGGGGACCGACGACCGGGAGCTGGCCCACGGGCAAGGTGAACGCCTCGCGCGACGTGGTGGCGTCCGTCGGTCCGAGACCAGCCGCCGCCAACGACGGATCCGAACGGTGGTCCTCGGGGATGTCGGTCACAAGCAGCCGGGAAGCTCGGCCAGGAGGTCGTCCGGGATGTCGACGTCCCATGCCAGTCCGGGCTCGTGCACGATTCGGAGCTCGACGTGGAGCCGTCGGGCTTCGGCCAGGTGGCGCTGGAACGAGCCGGGGCCGTAGGCGAAACGGAACCCGGAGCCCGCCGGCAGGCAGATCACGTTGGTCCCGTCGTCGCGGCGGTCGGGCACGAGCGTGATGCCGGCGAAGGTCGCGAGGCCAGCCAGCTGTCGGGCCCCGGGCAGATCAGCGTGCGCGACGATGACCTGCGCGACGCCGGACCGTTCGAGGTGGGCGACGCCCGCGGCGACAGCGCCGTTCAGGCCGCGCCCGGGCTCCGACACCACCGCGGCACCTTGGGCCAGTGCCCACGACGCCACCTCCGGATCGTCGCACACCACGGTGACCGGGAGCGGCCCGGCTGCCGCGATCACGGTGCGGGCCATGCGGCGTGCCAGCTCCGCTCGGGCGGTGGGTCCCAGGGCCGGGGCCAGCCGGGCTTTGGCCGTGCGGAACGACTTGATCGGCACGAGCACGGCAGCGCTCGGCGTGTCGCCCGTGCCCTCGGCGCCGTCCACCGCGCCAAGTGTAGGGTGCGCGGCCGGTGCCCGGCCCACAGCGACGGAACGACCGGCCTGCACCGAAGGCACGTTCGGGCAGAGCGACAGCCTGACCGGCCCACGGCGACGGTGCGACCGGCCCACAGCGAAGGCACGTTCGGGCAGAGCGACAGCCTGACCGGTCCCCGGACAGGGGATGGCAGGTCCGGTTCCTTGGCGGGGTGCCAGCGCCGTGCGGACGCTTGGGCCGGCGTCTGGACCCAGCGACGGTGCTCGGAGTCGTATGGTGATCGTGTGACACACCGGGTTGCCGTCATCGGCGCCGGATCCTGGGGGACGACGGTGGCCGCGATTGCCGCACGTCGGGTGCCGACGGTGATCTGGGCGCGTCGCAGCGAGCTGGCTGCGGCCATCTCGACGGGCCGTTCCAATCCGGACTACCTGCCGGGCGTGGTCCTGCCGGCGAGCCTGCGGGCGACGGCGTCGGAGGCGGAGGCGGTCAGCGACGCCAGCATGATCGTGATGGCGGTGCCGTCACACGGGTTCCGCCAGGTGGTCCGGCGGATCGCACCGTATGTGGCACCGGGCGTGCCGGTGCTCAGCCTGAGCAAGGGGCTGGAGCGCGAAACTAACGCTCGGATGACCGAGGTGATCAGGCAGGAGCTTCCCGGCAGGGCGGTCGGTGTGCTCTCCGGGCCGAACCTCGCCCGCGAGGTGGCGGCGGGGCAGCCAGCCGCGACGGTCGTGGCCATGTCCGACGAGGCGATCGCCCAGGATGTGCAGGCTCTGCTGCACACCGAGCGGCTGCGCATCTATACGAACCCCGACGTCGTGGGGTGCGAGGTGGCGGGCGCCACCAAGAACGTCCTGGCCTTGGCAGCCGGGATGTCGGTCGGTATGGGACTCGGCGACTCGTCGCTCGCCGCGCTCGTCACGAGAGGGCTGGCGGAGATGGGCCGCCTGGTGGTGGCGATGGGCGGAGACCCGATGACCATCGCCAGTCTGGCGGGAGTCGGGGATCTGGTGGCCACATGCACGAGCCCGCTCAGCCGCAACCGCAGCGTCGGTGTCGCTCTCGGGTCGGGTCGCAGCATGATCGAGGTCCTCCACGAGATGCGGATGGTCGCCGAAGGGGTGAAGAGCGCGCAGCCGCTGGTGGCCATGGCCGCCTCGTACGGGGTGGAGATGCCCATCGGCGAGCAGGTTGTGGCCGTCGTTGACGGCACCTGCACGGTCCTGGCTGCGCTCACCTCGCTCATGGCCCGTACCGCCAAGTCCGAGTTCTGGGGTGTGCCCGTCCGGTGACACACGTCGCGAGCGAGGAGATGCCGGCCGCATCGGCAGTGCGGGCCGCGGTCCTGGCTGCGCTCACCTCGCTCATGGCCCGTACCGCCACGTCCGAGCTCTGGGGTGTGCCCGTCCGGTGACACACGTCGCGAGCGAGGAGATGCCGGCCGCATCGGCGGTGCGGGCCGCGGTGGCACCACCAGGCCAGCCGGTGTGCGATGGGCGGCGCCAGTGGGTCAGGGCGAGGTGAGGTGGATCGTGGCGATCCCGAACGGGCGCAGATCGAACGAACCGCTCACGGGCTGCACCGGACGCCCGCGCAGATCGACGAGCCAGCCTGAGCGTCCGCCCAGCCCGACGTCGGCGGTGTCGCCAGTCGGGTTGAACACCCGGACCTCCAACGCGCCCGGCACCCGTCGCACACAGGACACTTCGGCGCCGGTCACGTCCAGGGCCCGGCCGGCCGGCGGCCGGCTGCCCCCACCGAAGGCGTGCACGACATCGACCGGGAGCAGGACCTCGTCCGCCATCACGTACGGGTCGACGTCCGCCAGGCACACGGCATAGCGCGCTCGGATGTCCCGGCCGAGCATCTGCAGCCCCGGCACGGGCGTCAGGGGCCCTGCGGGCATCGGCCGGTAGGCCATGCCCAGGCGCGACAGCATGCCCGTCGCCCGCAGGATCGTCAGGGCCAGCGTATGGGCACGCAGGGGACCGTCGGGCTCGGTGGGCGTTTCGTCGCAAGCGGTGGCCTTCAGGTCGACCAGCTCGTACTCGCAGAGCCCGTCGTGGACGACGGTGAGGGTGCCGGCTCGGACGAACCGGCGTGACGGGAACGTCGGCAGGCCGAGCTCCTCCGGTCGTCCCTCGGCCGTGAGGCCCCGTCGCACGACGGTGAACGCGCACTCGGCCTCGGAGCCGTCGACGGGCCGGGGAAGCGGCAGGTGCACCCGCACCCGGTGGTCGCGGCAGGGATTGGTGAACGAGGTCTCGACCCGCACCACCGGGTCGTCGGCGCGCACCTCCACGGAGGTGGTCACCTCCACCGGCTGAGACCCCACCCGGGCGCGCTGTGGACCGTCGACGTGGTCGGGCCAGGTGTATGTCGCTTGGATCGTCGCGGTGGCACGCAAAGGCCCGTGATCGCCGTCCAGCACGATCACGCGGTCGGCGGTGTCCACGACGATGTCGGTGCCCGGCGGCGAGTAGTTGTAGGAGTCGCCGAGGTCGCCGTCGTCGACGATGCGGCCGAACCCCACGATGCCGTCGACTGCGAAGGTCCCTGTCGCCGGGTCCACGACGACCTCCACCAACCCGTTCGCCATGACGAGCGGCCCGCCGGGACCGGTGGGCCGCTCGGAGCGCACCGGATGCTCGATAGGCGCCGGCACGGCGGGCTGCCAGCCATACCCCGGCACGGGACCGACCCGAGCCAGCACCGTGCGGGTGGGCGGCTGGTCCAGACGGATCCGCACGGGTGCGTCGGGCCGGGCTTCGAGCCGAGCGACCAGATCGGAGCGAACCCCGCTCACGTCGACCCCGGCGCGCTCCTCGGCGCCGAGCGCGATGGTGATGTCGAGCCCCTCGCCGTCCTCGGCGACGCGGACGTCGTGGATCCAGGTGTGGTCGTCCACACGGGTTCCCTCCGGCAGGAGCGCGATGATCGAGCGCACGGTACCGGCATCGAGGGTCAAGGTGCCGAGCCCGCGGGGGATCCCGAAGGCACTGCCGACCTCTTCCAAGGTCTGGACCTCGGGTGGAGCGTCCCCGGTGATCACGATCTCGACCAGGTCGTGCCGGGTCCGCGCCGACGGGTTGACCACCGTGGGCCCGGTCCCGGGCAGCGATGCCGCCAGATCGGCGAGGGCGCGGTCGGCGATGCCGTCGGCGATGGCGCGAGCGCCGGCGAAGCGACCCAGCACAGCGTCGACCACCGCGTCCACCGAGCATGCGCAGATGGAGTCGTGCGCAGAGTTGCGCACCACCTCGCGCCATGCGATGTCCAGCAGGCGCTGGGGTCGCCGTTCCGGGTTGCCGAACAGCGCGGCGTACGGTTCGGCCCGGCGCTCGAGGGAGCGTTCTGTCGCGGCGGCGGCCTGCTTGACGTCGACCCGGTTGGACGCGACGCCCATCAGCACGTTGGCCCGGTGCCCCGACCGGAGCTCGCCGCTCCAGTGGGGGAGCCCCGTCGTGGGGGCCCCGGCCAGGTAGGCCGGCAAGGAGGTGACCTCGAGGACGAGGTCGTCCTGCATGGCGTTGGCCTCGGCGACCACTCGCCCGAGCCACCGCTGGGGTGCTTGGTGATCGGTGCCGTTCATGACGAGGACCGTGTCGAGAACAAAGGGTTCGATCGTTGCCACGTACTCGGTGAGGCGTCGGACCAGCGCCTCGGCGTCGTCGGGCACAGCCGCGCCGTTGCTGTAGCCCGTGGGCAGGTACTCGGCCCGGACCGTGGACCCGTCGGGGGCCTCCCACCAGAACGCGCTGCGGTCCACCTCGCTGGGGACACCGCGCCACACCACTGCGTGGTGCAGGCCGGCCAGGGTCAGGATCTGGGGCATCTGGGCCACGTGCCCGAACATGTCGGGCAGGTAGCCGACCTCCATGGCACCGCCCAGTTCGGCTGCCCGTGCCATGCCCGCCTGCAGGTTGCGGACGATGGTCTCACCCGACACCAGGAACTCGTCCATCAGGACGTACCAGGGGCCGACGGTGAGCCGCTGCGAGGCGGCCAGCGCACGAACCCGGGGCTCCTCCTCGGGCCGCACCTGCAGGTAGTCGTCGACCATGGCGAGCTGGCCGTCGAGCAGGAAGTGGGCGTAGGAGGGGTCCCGTTCGAGGAGGGGGAGCAGCTCGTCGAGCACGTCGACCAGGCGGAGCCGGAAGGACTCGAACGGTTCGTACCATTCGCGGTCCCAGTGTGTATGGGGGACGATGGCGACGCGGCGAGCCATGCCGGCATGCTACGTCTGCACCGCTGCCCCGTCGGTGTGGGTGCTGCCAGGT
>JAJZLP010000218.1 GCA_021803325.1 Actinomycetes bacterium | reverse complement strand
CGGGGGCGGGACCTGGCGCCGGCCGGGGCCGAAAAGCTCGTGCGCCACCGTTCGGTGATCTCGGCCAGGAATTCCTGGCCGGCCGGCAGGTGACTGAGCACGTCGGCCTGGCCTTGCGGCCGGGGCAGCATCCACGAGTGGCCGCCCGGGACCCAGACCACCTTGCGACCAGCCAGGGCCGAGACCTCAGCAGCTGCCGCTGGGGTGGCGATCCGGTCGAAGCAGCCCCACTCGGGAAGCACCGGGATGCCACGTGCCGCCACCCGGGCGACGGTCTCGCTCAGGTCGAGGTGGAGCAGCATCGACGCGATGGGGACGAGCTGCCCGGTGACGAGGAGGTTGCGCCGCGCATCGGGAATCGTCATGCGCAAGGTCGATCGGGGTCTCCGCCCGATGAGCATGTCGGGGAAGTCGAGCAACACTGCAGCCACCAGGTCCGCCATCCCGGCAAGGTCCGGCACCGTCGGGGCGATCAGGCCGACCAACAGCCCGTGGCGGGCACGCCACGCCGGTGTGGCCACGCCGTCCCGGTAGATCACGCCGAGCACCCGCTCGGGGGCGGCGTCGGCCATGGCCATGGCCACGGCACCGCCCATGGAGTGGCCCAGGACGACACAGGGTCCGGCACCGACGTGGTCGAGAACGTCGGTCACCGCGCTGGCCAGCTGCTCGATGTCCACATTGGTACCCGGGAGCGGGTCGCTGCCGGCGAACCCAGGCAGACACGGGTTGACCACCCGCCATCCCAAGCGTTCGGCGAGGTGGGCGCTCTCGCGCCAGTACATGCTGCCGCCGGCGAAGTACCCGTGGATGTTGACCGCCCAGATCGGCGGGGATCCCGGCCCGTCTGGGCCGACTGCAGCCTCGTTGTTCGACACGGCGAAGTGCACGCGGCGACCGGCGACGTGCATCTGGCCCGGCACCATCCGCACCGCCCGCCGGGCCCCGCGTCCGCGCCGCTGGTCCCGGGGGCCGAACGGCGGGGTCGTGAACATCGCCATAGTCCAACAATATCGGAGAGTCACAATGGCAATGCAACAAGTGGCAATTTGTGTTCGGAGACCGGGTCGTCTGCTAGCCGGCTGCGCATGGTGATCGCGAGGGGCGTCGCACCGGTCGCAGGTCGCAGGTCGCGGGTCGCAGGTCGCAGGTCGCAGGTCGCAGGTCGCGGGTCGCGGGTCGCGGGTCGCAGGCTGGGTGCCGGGTGCTCCGTCCGGTTGTGGAAGCCCGGTCACCGGTCGCTATTCCAGCGGAGGTTCACGTCGTGACGTCCAGGGGTGCTCCGTCCGGTTGTGGAAGCCCGGTCACCGGAGCTTGGTCACGACAGACTGGTCATGGCGGCCTGGTCGCGAGGGTCTGGTCACGGCAGCCCGGTCGCGGTGGTCTGGTCAGGAAGGCCCGGTCGCGACAGCCCGGTCGCGGTGGTCTGGTCAGGAAGGCCCGGTCGCGACAGCCCGGTCGCGGTGGTCTGGTCAGGAAGGCCCGGTCGCGGTGGTCTGGTCAGGAAGGCCCGGTCAGGAAGGCCCCGGCGTGTCGCAACGCTGACTCCGCCCCGTCCACCAGGTCGCGAACGAGGTCGGCAGCGTGCCGCAGGCCCGAGATGGCGCCCACGCCCTGCCCAGCGGGATACCCCTCGCGTTCGGGATCGACGCCGGGGGTGTCGTCGTCCCCGCCCAGGTGGAAGGCGTGGTCGCCGAAGGACCGGACAAGCTGCTCGGGGAACCGTGCGAGCTCGCCGGGGTGTTGCTCGAAGTGGTCGGTGTAGGCGTTGCGCAGGACGCGCATGGTCTTTCCCGAGTACGCACGGCTGACTACCGTGGCGTCCTCGGCGCTGGCCACCAGTCGGTCTTTGTAGCCGGGAACGGCGCGCGCCTCGGGGGTGGCGATGAACCGGGTGCCGACCCACACGCCGTCCGCTCCGAGGGCCAGCGCCGCCGCCAGCCCGCGGCCGTCGACGATGCCGCCGGCAGCCACAACAGGTACCTGGTCGCCGACGGCATCGACCACCTGGGGGACCAGGGGCAAGGTGGCTACCGTGCCGGTATGGCCACCAGCCTCGGTGCCCTGTGCCACGACGATGTCGCACCCGGCGTCGACAGCCCGTCGGGCATGGTCGACCTTGCCGCACATGTTGACCACGAGGACCCCGTGGTCGTGGCAGAGCGCGATGGCGTCGGACGGCACGCCGAGGCCGGCAACGAACACGGTTGCCCCGCCGGCGATGATGGCCTCGACCTGCGCCGACAGGTCGCCTGGCATGGCCGTGAGCAGGTCGACGCCGAAGGGCCGGTCGGTCGCCGAGCGCACGGCTGCCATCTCCTGGACCATCTGCGACATCGACATGGTCGACGCGCCGAGGCAGCCGAACCCGCCGGCAGCGGAGACGGCAGCAACGAGCCGGTGGTAGGAGACGCCGCCCATGCCGGCCAACATCACCGGGTGCTCGACGTGCAGCAGGTCCGTCAGCCTCGTCCGCATGCTTCCTCCTTGTTGACCGGCCGGTCTAGTTTAGCCAGGCGGGCGCGGCAGCGGCCTGCCCGTGCCACCAACCGCCAACCGCCGCCGCTACCCAGATCCAACGCCATGCGCTGGACCGAGGTTCAGTCGAGCTCGACCCAGCCGCGCTCGGAGCTCAGCACCTCCACCTCCGGGTGGGACCAGACGAAGCGCTCGGCCTGACCGACCAGGTGCTCGGCATGAGTGGGGGTGCTGGCGACAGCGGCGAACCCGATGGCCGCCCGCTGCCACAGATCGTGCGGGTCGACTTCGGCAGCCGACACCCCAAACCGGTGCCGGCTCGTCTCCACGAGGTGGCGGACGACCGACCGTCGGTGCTTGAGCGACGCTGACTGGCTGATGTGGAGATCCATGCGCAGTGCGGCGACGTACACAGCCCAAGGCTAGACGTGCATGGCCCCAGGCCGGCGGTGCATGGCCCCAGGCCGGCGGTGCATGGCCCCAGGCCGGCGGTGCATGGCCCCAGGCCGGCGGTGCATGGCCCCAGGCCGGCGGTGCATGGCCCCAGGCCGGCGGTGCATGGCCCCAGGCCGGCGG
>JAJZLP010000254.1 GCA_021803325.1 Actinomycetes bacterium | reverse complement strand
GGTGTCGCCACGCCCCAGTCCGGGGCCGACCACCACCGCAGCGCACCGCCCGGCAACCTGCAGGACCTCGTCCGCCCAGCCGGCACGTCCCAACACCATGCCGACCGCTTCCCCCGCGGGCAGGTCGCGGAGGTCCGCTCCTGGGATCCCCAGCCGCACCATGCCGGCCCCGGCACGTGCCGCGGCGCGGGCACACAGCACCGCCGCCCCCATCATGCCGGGCGAGCCCGCCACCACGGCCACTGCGGTCTGCCACTTGTGGGCCTCGGCAGGCCGGCTGGGGAGCGCCGAGACGTCGGCGTCCTCCATGAGCGCGATGCGGGCCCGCGAGCAGTCCAGCCCGATGTCCGCCACTGTCACCCGGCCGGCGAGACCGGGCCCGTCGCCTTGGAGCAGCCCCGGTTTCCACGCCGCGAAGGTCACCGTCCGGTCCGCCCGCAGCGGCCGGCCAGCTGCCTCCCCGGTGTCGCCATGCACCCCCGACGGGATGTCGCAGGCCAGCACCGGTGTGCCACGGGGCACGCCCGGAGCATCGAACCGCCCGTGGAAACCGGTGCCGACGGCGGCGTCGACGACCAGGTCCGCGCCCACACCCAGCTGGTCGGGCCGGTCGGCCAGGTGGACCACGCGCACTCTGGCGCCGCGCCGAGCCAACCGGGCCGCGGCCACGTGCCCGTCGGCGCCGTTGTTGCCGGTCCCGCAGAGCACCACCACGCGCCGCCCGTAGGCACCGCCGAGCATGTCGAGGGCGGCGCCCGCCAACGCCGTCCCCGCTCGCTCCACCAGCACGGCCTGGGGAACCGAGCGCATGGCGTCGGCATCGACCGCCTGCATCTCCTCTACGGTGACCACAGGTTTCACGGCGCCTCCGGGGCACCGGCAGGCCGGTCGACACCGTCGTCCTCGTCCACGGCATGGGACCCCCGCCGGGGTTCGTCGGCTCGTTCGGCGAGGACGGTGGCCATGGCGGTGACCGACGTGTGCGTGAGCGACAGGTGCCACGCTGCGGCCCCCGAGGCCGCGGCGAGCGACGCTGCCCGGCCCGACAGGTGCACCACGGGGGCGCCCGAGGACGCTGCCGCCACCTCGATGTCGTGCCAGCCCACGGCGCCGATGCCGACCCCCAGCGCCTTCATGACAGCCTCCTTGGCGGCGAACCGGGCTGCGAGCGACGGAGCCGGGTCGACGCGGCGTCCGGCGCGGGCCAGCTCGGCGGCGGTGAAGACTCGCTCGGCCAGAGTCGGGCGGCGAGCCAGGACGGCCCGAAAGCGCTCCACCTCCACCAGGTCCGTGCCGATCCCGACGACGCCACCCGACACCACCCCTGCTGGCGCCTCGGGCGCCACGCCAGCCCCGAGGTCCCCCAGCCGGGCGCCGCCACCGCTGCTCACTCGACGGTGACCGTCTTGGCCAGGTTGCGAGGCCGGTCGACGTCCAGACCGTTCGCCCTGGCCACGGCGTAGGCGAGCTGCTGCAGCGGCACGACATCGACCATCGGCGCCAGCAGCGGCTCGGTGGCCGGGACCCACAGGACCTCGTCCGCCTGGGCGGCGGTCTCGTCGTCGCCGTCGTTGGCCACCAGAAGCACGGTCGCCCCGCGGCTGCGGACCTCTTCGACGTTGGCCATCAGCTTCTCCCACAGGGGCGTGCGGGTGGCCACCGCCACCACCACCGCTCCCGGTTCGATCAACGCGATCGGGCCGTGCTTGAGCTCGCCGGCCGGGTACGCCTCGGCCCGGACGTAGGAGATCTCCTTCAGCTTGAGCGCACCTTCGAGAGCGACGGGATAGCCGACGTGGCGCCCGAGGAAGAAGACGTCGCGCACGGTCCGCAGCCGCTGTGCGACATCAGCGACCGCGTCGGCTCGGCCCACCGCCTCGCCCACCAGCTCGGGCACCCGCTCGAGTGCGGCCAGGAGCTCCCTGGCGCGATCCGCGTCGAGCGCACCGCGAACCTGGGCGAGATGCAAGGCGAGCACCTCGAGCGCGGCGAGCTGCGCCAGGTGGGTCTTGGTGGCGGCGACACCGATCTCCGGTCCGGCCCGGGTGTAGAGCACGCCGTCGGCCTCCCGGGCCATCGACGAGTCCACCACGTTGCAGATCACGAGTGTCCTGGCGCCGAGGCCCCGGCCGTGACGGACCGCCTGCAGGGTGTCCACCGTCTCCCCGGACTGGCTGATGCCGACCACGAGCGTCCGGCTGTCGAGCACCGGGTCGCGGTACCGGAACTCCGACGCGATGTCCACCTCGACCGGCAACCGCGCCCAGTGCTCGATGGCGAGCTTGGCCACGAGACCGGCGTGGAAGCTGGACCCGCACGCCACCACCATGACCTTGTCGACGGCGCGCAGCTCGCTCTCGTCGATGCGGATCTCGTCGAGGCCGGCGGTGCCATCGACCCCGAGCCGGCCGAGCAACGTGTCGGCGACCGCTCGGGGCTGCTCGGCGATCTCCTTGCTCATGAAGTCGGCGAACCCGCTCTTCTGGGCCCGCTCGAGGTCCCATGTCACCTGCAGCGGCTGCGCCGCCACCGGCTCGCCCGAGGACGAGAAACACGACACCGCTCCCGGAACGAGCTCCGCCCCCTGGTCGTCGTCGAGCACCCAGAAGCGCTCGGCTCGCCCGAGGAGGGCGGGGATGTCGGATGCCACCATGGCGGCACCGTCGTCTGCCAGCCCCAGCACCAGCGGCGACACCCGCCTGGCGGCGACCAGCCGATCGGGATCGCCGGCCCACTGCACCACCACCGCGTACGACCCACGGACCTCCTGCAACGCACGACGGACGGCTCGGGCCAGCGCCGAGCCCCCGGCACCCACCGCCCCAGCACCAGCACCAGCACCAGCACCAGCACCAGCACCAGCACCCGCGTCGCGCACCGCCAGGTCACCCGCACCAGCACCCGTGTCGTCGACACCAGCCGCCCGGACACCAGCCGCCCCGACACCAGCCACCACGACACCAGCCACCACGACACCAGTCTCCCCGGCACGCGCAGTGTCGGCCGCGTCCGCCGCTGCCCCGGCCTCGGGCAGGCCCCCCGCCGCCAGGCCCTCTTCCACCAGGTGGGCCAGTACCTCACTGTC
>JAJZLP010000089.1 GCA_021803325.1 Actinomycetes bacterium | reverse complement strand
CGCCGCAGGCGGTCGAGCTGGCGGCGCTTCTCGTCGTCGGTCGAGCGGGCCAGCGGCACGGTGGCCACCGGCTCGGCGTCCCCGCCGTCGGATCGCCGGAAGGTGTTGACGCCGACGATGGGCAGGCTGCCGTCGTGCTTGGCCTGCTCGTACACCATCGATTCGTCCTGGATCCGGCCACGTTGGTAGCCGAGCTCCATGGCCCCGAGGACACCGCCGCGCTCGGCCAGGCGGTCGAGCTCGTCGAGCACGGCGGCTTCCACCGCGTCGGTCAGCTGCTCGACGGCGAACGACCCTTGCAGCGGGTTGTCGCAGACGGCCAGGCCCCACTCCCGGTTGATCACCAGCTGGATGGCCATCGCCCGCCGCACCGACTCGTCGGTGGGGGTGGTGACGGCTTCGTCGTAGGCGTTGGTGTGGAGGCTGTTGCAGTTGTCGTAGATGGCCTCGAGCGCCTGCAGGGTCGTGCGGATGTCGTTGAAGGCCATCTCCTGCGCGTGCAGCGAGCGGCCCGACGTCTGGATGTGGTATTTGAGCTTCTGGGAACGGGCGGCGGCACCGTAGCGGTCGCGCATGGCGACCGCCCAGATCCGGCGGGCCACCCGGCCGAGCACCGAGTACTCGGGGTCCATCCCCGCCGAGAAGAAGAACGACAGGTTCGGCGCGAAGTCGTCGACCGTCATCCCCCGGGCCAGGTAGGCCTCGACGTAGGTGAAGGCGTTGGCCAGCGTGAAGGCCAGCTGGGTGATGGGGTTCGCCCCCGCCTCGGCAATGTGGTAGCCGGAGATCGACACCGAGTAGAAGTTCCGGACCTGGTTGGCCACAAACCACTCCTGGATGTCCGCCATCATCGACAGGGCGAAGTCCGTGGAGAAGATGCAGGTGTTCTGCCCCTGGTCCTCCTTCAAGATGTCGGCCTGGACGGTGCCGCGCACCGTGGCCAGGGTGGCCGCCCGCACCGCTGCCGTTTCGTCGTCGGTGAGCGGCCGGCCGGCTGCCGCCTCGGCCGCGGCCAGCCGTTGGTCGACAGCGACGTTCAGGAACATGGCCAGGATCGTCGGCGCCGGCCCGTTGATGGTCATGGAGACCGACGTGGTAGGCGACGACAGGTCGAAGCCCTCGAACAGCACGGCCATGTCCTCGACGGTGGCGACCGACACGCCGGCGTTGCCCACCTTGCCGTAGATGTCGGGGCGCTCGTCGGGGTCAAAGCCGTACAAGGTGACCGAGTCGAACGCGGTGGAGAGCCGGGCGGCGGGCATCTCGTCGGCCAGCAGGTGGAAGCGGCGGTTGGTGCGTGCCGGTTCGCCCTCACCGGCGAACATCCGGGTCGGGTCCTCGTCCGCCCGCTTGGTGGGGAAGACCCCTGCGGTGTAGGGAAAGTGGCCGGGGAGGTTCTCGGCCAGCAGCCAGCGGGCCAGTTCGCCCCGGTCGCCGAAGGTGGGCACCGCTACCTTCGGCACCCACGTGCCCGACAGCGTCTGCCGGCCGTCGGCGGGTGCTGCCGACACCGGCCCCGCGGACCTCCCCGCAAGTCCGGTCTCTTCCGCGCCGGTGATCGCCGCGGACCTCCCCGCAGGTCCCGTCGCGCCCGCGCCGGAGATCGCCGCTGACCTCCCCGCAGGTCCCGTCGCGCCCGCGCCGGTGATCACCGCTGCCGTCGCCGGCCAGGCGTCAAGTGCGGCGACCAGATCGGCATCCACCTCCGACAGGACCCGGTCGTGCTCCGCCACCAGGCCGTCGGCAGGCTCGCCGGTCCCTGCGACATGGGCGGCGGCCCGCCCCAGCGCGTCGGCCGTGCGCACCAGCTCCACCTGGCGTCGTCCACGCTCGTGGTAGCCACGCACCGCGGCGGCGATGTCGGCCAGGTACCGCACGCGTGCCGGCGGGACCAGCGGCCGCACCGCCGACGCCACCCGCCCGGGCACCGGGGCGAGCAGCCCGCCACCCGCCGGCAGGCCGTGCTCGGTCAGGCGGTCCCGCAGGTGCTGGTAGAGGGCGGTCACCCCGTCGTCGTTGAAGCGAGCGGCCACGGTGCCGAACACCGGCAGCTCGTCGCGCTCGATCCCGCCGAAGCGCGACTGGCGGGCCAGCGTGCGGGCCACGTCCCGCTGGGCGTCGGCCGCCCCGCGACGATCGAACTTGTTGATGGCGACGGCGTCGGCCACCTCGAGCATGTCGATCTTTTCGAGCTGGCTCTGGGCCCCGTACTCGGGTGTCATCACGTACAGGGCGACGTCGACGTGACCGTCGACCGCGGCGTCGCCCTGGCCGATGCCGGGCGTCTCCACCACCACCAGCTCGTAGCCGGCGACCGCGCAGGCAGCCACCACATCGTCGATGCACGGCGGCAGCTCGGCCTGCGCGCCCCGGGTCGCCATCGACCGGAAGAACGTCGTCGGGCCCAGCGCGTTCATCCGCACCCGGTCGCCCAGCAGCGCCCCGCCGCTGCGACGGCGGGTGGGGTCGACCGCCACCACGGCCACCTTCAGGTCGTCTTTGAAGTCGAGGCGGAACCGGCGCAGCAGCTCGTCGGTGAGCGAAGACTTCCCCGACCCGCCGGTGCCGGTCACGCCGAGCACCGGCACGTCCAGGGCCGCCGCCTGCCGGCGGACCTCGACCAGGTGGTCCTCGGCCAGCAGGCCGCGCTCGGCTGCGGAGATCCACCGGGCCAGTGCGACCGGGCCGGCACCGGGCAGGAGCCCCCCGGCGATCGGCTGGTGCTCGGCAGCCAGGTCGACCGAGCACGTGGCCACGATGGACTGCGCCATGCCGACCAGGCCGAGGCGAGCGCCGTCCTCCGGTGTGAACACCTTGGCCACGCCAGCCCGTTCGAGCTCGGTGACCTCGTCCGCCACGATCACCCCGCCGCCCCCGGCGAAGACCCGGGCGTCACCGCGGCCCGCAGCCCGCAGCTCCTCGACCAGGTAGGCGAAGAACTCCATGTGGCCACCCTGGTAGGAGCTGACCGCCACACCGTGGACGTCCTCCTCCACTGCGGCAGCGACGATCTCGGCCACCGAGCGGTTGTGACCCAGGTGGACGACCTCGACCCCCTGGGCCTGCAGCAACCGGCGGACCATGCTGATCGAGGCGTCGTG
>JAJZLP010000278.1 GCA_021803325.1 Actinomycetes bacterium | reverse complement strand
AGCACGGTCACGCCCCCCGATGCCCGGGCCAGCCCTGCCGCATCGGCCGGATGGAGCCTCGCCTTGGGCACGAACCCGGGCCGGCCCGGCACCAGCCAGCGGTCGAAGGCGTCCTGGGCGTCCTCGGCCGCGCCGACGGCGACCAGCTCGGCGGCCATGTGGGGGCGGCCCACGCCCTCGGCGGTGCCGGCCCGGGCCACGACGGCATCCCAGGTGACAGGTACTCCCGCAGCCTGTAGACGCTCGATCATGGCGTGGTTGCGCCGAGCCCGGTCGCCGCGCAGGACCACCAGCTCGTCGTGCAGCGGCCCGCCGCCGGCCTCGGCGAAGTAGACCAGCACGTGGGCGGCTTTCGCCGGGCCGCCGCCGGTGGGCGGGGGGCCGAGGCACGACAGCTCGCATCCGGGCACCAGCACCGTCCCGCTGGCGCTCGCCGCGGCGGACGCCTCGGGCAGGCCCGCCATGGTGTCGTGGTCGGTGAGCGCCACCGCCCGGCACCCGGCAGCGGCGGCCAGCTCGACCACCCGGGCTGGGCTGTCGGATCCGTCGGACTCCGTGGAGTGCGTATGGAGGTCGATCACCTCGCGCACGGTAGTCGAGACGGCACGGGGCTCGGCCTGACCGGGTAGGATCTGCTCCCGGGACAGCCCACGCGTCGACGACCCTGGGGTCACCGACCGGCACGGTGAGGTACCGGCACAGTGAGGGCGGTGAGAACGCAGTGAGAGAAGCGTGCGGCGTCTTCGGCGTGGTTGCGCCGGGTAAGGACGTTGCCCAGCTCACCTACGACGGACTGTACGCCCTGCAGCATCGCGGGCAGGAGTCTGCCGGCATGGCGGTGAGCGACGGCCAGTCCATCACCGTGGTGAAGGACATGGGGCTCGTCACCACCGTCTTCGACGAGCGGACGATCGCCTGCCTGCCAGGCGTCCTGGCCATCGGCCACACCCGCTACTCGACGACCGGCGCGTCCGAGTGGCGCAACGCCCAACCGGTGTTCCGCGGGGTGGGGTCGGCCGGCTTCGCGCTCGGCCACAACGGCAACCTGACCAACACCGCAGACCTGGCCGAGGAGGCCGGCATGCTGCCCGGCGTGGTCGCCTCCGACAGCGACCTCATGACCGAGCTGCTGGCCGTGGCCCTGGCCGACGCCGGGCCCGGCGCCACCGGCCCGCTCGGCGGCGGCCCGCTCGAGGGGGCGCTGCGGGCCGTGCTGCCCTCCTTGCGGGGTGCGTTCTCCCTCGTGCTGATGGACGAGCATCGGGTGTTCGGGGTGCGCGACCCGCACGGTCTGCGACCGCTGTGCCTGGGTCGGTTCGGGCCGGCCGAGGCGCCAGAGGGATGGGCGCTCGCCTCGGAGAGCCCGGCGCTCGACATCGTGGGGGCGACGTTCGTGCGTGACATCGCCCCCGGGGAGCTGGTCGTCATCGACGCAGACGGTCCCCGCTCCGCCGTGCTGTGGCCCGACGGTGAGGTCGACCCGCACCTGTGCATCTTTGAGTTCGTCTACTTCGCCCGCCCCGATACCCGCCTGTATGGCCACGAGGTGCACGGGGCGAGGCGGCGGATGGGCGAGCTGTTGGCGACCCAGCGCCCGGTCGAGGCCGACATGGTCATGGGCGTCCCCGAGTCGGGCGTCCCGGCTGCGGAGGGGTATGCCAGGCGCAGCGGCATCCCCTACGGGCAGGGCCTGGTGAAGAACCGCTACATCGGCCGGACGTTCATCACCCCGGGGCAGAAGGCCCGGGCCGACGGGGTACGGCGCAAGCTGAACCCGCTGCGCGAGAACATCGCCGGCAAGCGCATCGTGGTGGTCGACGACTCCCTGGTCCGGGGGACGACCCAACGGGCGGTGGTGGCCATGCTGCGCGATGCCGGCGCTGCCGCAGTGCACCTGCGGGTGTCGTCGCCGCCGCTCATGTGGCCCTGCTTCTACGGCATCGACATCCCCGACCAGCAGCAGCTGGTCGCAGCAGGCCGCAGCACCGACGAGATCGCCGCCTACCTCGGGGTCGACTCGCTCGAGTACCTCACCCTGGAGCACCTGGTGGAAGCCATCGACGCGCCGGGAGCGGGGTTCTGCAGCGCATGTTTGACCGGCACCTACCCCGTGCCCGTGCCCGTGGCGGTGCGCACGAGCACGGACCGGACGGTCTCTGCCACGAGCCCGGTCGGCGCCTGACGTGCCTGGCATGTCCGAGGTGCCCGGGGCGGGGAGCCCCGGCCTCGCTCCCGTCACCCCCGGCTCCGATCCGGCCGAGCCCAGCCCCGATCTGGCAGCTCCTGGCTCTGGTCCGGGTACGACCGGCTCTGGTCCGGTGACACCCAGCCCTACTCCGGCTACGACCGGCTCCGGTCCGGTGACACCCAGCCCTACTCCGGCTACGACCGGCTCCGGTCCGGTGACACCCAGCCCTACTCCGGCTACGACCGGCTCCGGTCCGGTGACACCCAGCCCTACTCCGGCTACGACCGGCTCCGGTCCGGCAGCCCCGGGTTCCGGTCCGGCAGCCCCGGGCGTGTCGTACCGCGACGCGGGGGTCGACATCGCCGCGGGCGAGGCGGCCGTCGACCGGATCCGCCACCTGGCCGCGGCCACCGCCCGGCCCGAGGTGCTGGGCGGCATCGGCGGGTTCGGCGGGTGCTTCGCCCTCCCCCCTGGTCGCTACCGCCAGCCGGTGCTCGTCGCGGGGACCGACGGGGTCGGCACCAAGATGCAGGTGGCCCGGGCCGCCGGCCGGTTCGGCACCATCGGGATCGACTTGGTGGCCATGTGCGTCGACGACCTCGTCTGTGTCGGGGCGGAGCCGCTGTTCCTGCTCGACTACCTGGCGGTCGGCCGGCTCGACCCTGACCAGGTCGAGCAGGTGGTGGGCGGCATCGCGGATGGCTGCCGGCAGGCGGGCTGCGCGCTGCTGGGGGGCGAGATGGCCGAGCACCCCGGCGTGCTCGCCGACGGCGACGTCGACGTCGCCGGGTTCGCCGTCGGCGTGGTGGAGGCCGACGAGCGGCTCGGCCCCGAGCGGGTCCAGGCCGGCGACGTGCTCGTCGGGCTGGCGTCCCCGGGCTTGCGATCCAACGGCTACAGCCTGGCCCGTCGGGTGCTGCTCGGCCCGGACGATCGCCCTGTCGGCGAGGTGGCTGCCGCGCTCGCCGCTCCGGCCTGGGAGGGTGCGCCGCGGTCGCTGGCCGATGAGCTGCTGCTGCCGTCGGTGATCTACGCGCCGGCGGTCCTGGCCGTCCTGCGCCAGCTCGGCCCCGGGCCGCTCCGGGTGGCTGCTCATGTCACAGGCGGCGGCATCGCCGGCAACCTCGCGCGGGTCATCGGACCTGCCGTGGATGGCGTCGTCGACGTCGGCACGTGGACGGTTCCCCGCATCTTCGAGGAGATCCGCAGGCGGGGGCCGGTCGACGATGCCGAGCTGGCGGCTGTGTTCAACCTCGGTCTCGGCATGGTCCTGGTCCTGGCCCCGGACGCGGTCGACAGCGCCGTCGGTGTGCTGGCCGGTGCGGGGCACGACGCGGTCGTCGTCGGCCGGGTGGAGCCGGGCCGCGGGCAGGTGCACCTGCGGGGGCGGTGGCCGTGGTCGGCGTGACCGGCGGGGAGCCCGGGCGCGCGGCGCTGGTCGAGCACCTGCGGGCACACGCCGTTCGCACCGGCGATTTCGTCCTCAAGTCCGGGCGGCGGGCCACCTGGTTCATCGACGCCAAGCAGACGGTGTGCCGGCCGGGCGGGATGCTGCTGGTCGCGGAGGCCATGCTGCAGGTGGTGCCGGCCGACGCCACCGCTATCGGCGGGCTGACCATGGGCGCGGATCCCGTCGCCTTCGTCACCGCCGGCGTGGCCGCGGCGCGAGGTCGGACGCTCAAGGCGTTCAGCGTCCGCAAGGAGGCCAAGGATCATGGTGGCGGCGGCGACATCGCCGGCGCGCTCGACCCCGGGGACCAGGTGGTCGTGACCGAGGACGCCGTCACACGGGGCACCTCGCTGCTGCAGGCAGTGGCCGCGGTCCGGCGTGCCGGCGCCGTCCCGGTGCTGGCCGCCGCCGTCGTCGATCGTGGCGGGACGGCGGCAGCGCTGCTCGCGGCCGAAGGCGTCCCATTCGTGGCGCTGGTCGGTGCCCCCGACCTCGGGTTCGACTACGACGAGCGCTGACGACGAGCGCGGCCGGCGCCCACGCTGGTGGTGTCCGCGTTTACGGCGTCCACCGGCCGGGTGTGGTGCGGCCGCAGGTTCGCGCCACACTGGTGGTCGGGACCGGCGTCGATCCGGTGACCTCGCGCTTTTCAGGCGCGCGCTCTGCCAACTGAGCTACCCGACCGGGTCGGCTCCGGAGATCCGGAGCCTGCGGTCCTGACGGGATTTGAACCCGCGACCTCCGGCTTGACAGGCCGGCGTGCACTCCAAACTGCACCACAGGACCTCGGTGTCCTGGCCCCGTCGCGGCACCCCCAACGGGATTCGAACCCGTGTTACCGCCTTGAAAGGGCGGCGTCCTCGGCCACTAGACGATGGGGGCCGGACGTGACCAGAGCCTTCGCAGGTTAGCAGTTTCCTGCGACGCTCCCGACGGGCTCGAGTTGGCTCACCGGGTCGGCCGGGAGCAACGGGGTTGGCTGGGCTCGGCGGGTCGGCTGGGTCCGCCGGGAGCAACGGAGCCGGCTGGGCGCACCGGGTCGGCTGGGTTTGGGCAGGTCCTCCTGGTCTGCTGGGGTGGCGGGGTGCGCCGGGGCTGGCTGGGCTCAACGAGGCAGTGGCGTGCTCGTGCCGCCCCGGAGGACCCAGGAGGCGCCGTCTGCGGTGTCACGCACCTCCACGCCCAGCATCCCCAGCCTGTCGCGGATGGCGTCGGCGTCTGCGAAGCGCCGGTCGGTGCGTGCCGCAGCTCGGAGCAGCAAGGCCAGGTCGATGTAGGGGCCGACGACCTCGGCTGGATTTCGGGTCCCCTCTCTGGCCACTTCACCCAACTCTGTCACCATGCTTCGGAGCGTGGCTCGAACGCGGTCCTGCTCGTCGGACTGCGTGGGATCTGATCGCCAGCCCCAGAGCTCGGACTCGAGGTCGGCGATGGCAGCGACCATGGCCGGTGCGTCACCGGCGGCTCGGGCCTGCCGGAACTGCTCCTGGAGGGTCCGAGCCGCCCGCACGAGGGGGCTGCCCGCCCCCGGCATTGCGGCTCCCTGCCTCCCCGGTGCACCAGCTGCCGCTGGCCTGCTGTCCTCGGCAGGGTCCCGGGTCCCGGGCTGGTGGGTGCCGGCGGTCGTCGTGCCCCGGTCGCTCTGGTTGTCGCCGGTTCGAGGACCGGAAGCTCTGTCGGCCCCGGCCCCGGCCCCGGCCCCGGCCCCGGCCCCGGCCCCATCCGGCTCGGTCGTGCCGACCGTGGTGTGGTCGCCGGGGCGGCCGGTGGCGACCCGGTGGCGCCGCAGGTCGTCGGCGAGGTTGAGGATCTCGGTGATCGAGGCGGTGCTGCCCGACGGCAGGACGCTCGATCGCCCGCGGACCCGGATGGTGACCCCGCCGAGCCCGGCGACGCTCGACTCCCCGGCGTCGAGGTCGATCACGAGCGCGGTGTGCTCGTCGACCCCGAGGACGAACGCGTCATCGGGGAGCTCCCGTTCGAGTTGCGCCAGCCGCAGCTCGCCCAGGTAGCAGAAGCGGGTGTCGTGGGTCCCACCCTCGGCGTTGTCGAAATGGGGGATGACCGCGGCGTGCAGCCGGTGGTCGACGGTTTGCAGCAGGTCGAGCCCCGGCTCCCAGCGCGGAGCCTCGCCGACCTTGTAGATCTCGTAGACCGGCACGGTGAACGCGCCCAAGGTCAGCGCCGCGGCCGACGAGAAGGTGACGGCGCCACCAAGCGCCAGCTTTTCGTGGAGCAGCGCCGGTACCAGCGTCCCCTTCCAGTTGCGCAGCGCGTACGTGGGGCTGCCGGGTCCGGAGAAGACGAACGGTGTGGCTGCCAGTCGGGCGATGATGGCGTCACCGGCAGGTCCGTGCAGGTCGTGGGCGCTGCGTAGGCCGGCGACCTCCAACGCCACCCCCACGCTCTCGGCGAAGTAGGTGAGCGTCCGCGCCGCCAGCTCGTCGGCGTTCATCTGGAACCCGAACGGCGTGTCCAGCACGATCCCGGCCGGCTCGACCGGGACCCGGCTGACGACGGCCCGGTGGACCTTCACCATGGTGGGTGCGGTCTCGCCGGAGCCCATGATGGCCAGCACCCGTGCCGTCATCGCTCCTTCCCCGGGTCGCCGGCGTCGGGCCCGGGTGGGTGGTCGGGGACGCCGCCGGGCCAGCTGCCGCCGGGACCGGCCCAACCCGTGTCAGGACCGCTACCGGGTGGGTGGTCGGGGACGCCGCCGGGCCAGCTGCCGCCGGGACCGGCCCAACCCGTGTCAGGACCGCTACCGGGTGGGTGGTCGGGGACGCCGCCGGGCCAGCTGCCGCCGGGACCGGCCCAACCCGTGTCAGGACCGCCACAGTCATCGCCGTCCGGAAGATCGTCGTCGGTCCCCGGTGGGAGCAGCGCCGACAGGGTCTGTACGGCGTCGTCCTGCAGGCCGCTCAGGTAGTGGTAGAGCGCCACGGGCACGGCCCGGGGATCCCCGGTGTGGGGGAGCGCCATGTCCTCGGTCACGTCGAGCTGCGTGCCGAGCAGCAGCCGTAACGTCTCGAGTGCGATGAGCCACTGCTCCAGCTCGCCGTGGTCGATCGACGGCTGCCCCGCGGTCTCGGCCAGGGTCTGGAGGGCGGCTCGCCGTGAGCGGACCAGCTCTGACCCCACCGTCAGCTTGTACTCGGCTTCTGCCACCTCGTCCTGTGGGTATGCGACAGGGAAGAGCCGGCGTCCAGCCGGATTGTCGACGTCGACAAGCGCCAAGGCCTCGGTCGGCAACCGGCCGAGCAGCTGGCGCTCGGACACCCGCAGCTGCACCCGGAACCGGCCGCGGCCGTCAGGAGCGAACCGGCGCCGCCGGAGCACAGCCCGCTCAGCTCGCCTGCTCGAGCGTGGCCCACAGGCCGTGCTCGTGCAGGCGGAACACGTCGAGCTCGGCTCGCTCGCGCGGCCCGGACGACACCACGGCCCGACCTTTGTGGTGCACGTCGAGCATCAGGCGAGTCGCCTTGGCCTGGCTGAACCCGAACAGCTTTTGGAAGACGAACGTGACGTACGACATCAGGTTGACCGGGTCGTTCCACACCACGACCAGCCAGGGCCGGTCGGGTCGCTCGTCGGTCTGGTCGGCCTGCTCCCGGGAGCGCTCCGGCGCGACCGGGGTGTCGGTGGTGGTCGTGGTGCCGGGCGTCGTCATCGGACCGGCTCGGGCGCTCGAGCCGGACCGCCGGGGATGGCAGGGGCCGGAGCCATCGCGTCCTGCGGCGGCCAAGTCGTCGTGCCATGTATCGCCGGTTCGGTCCCGACGGCCGGCACCGGGCCACCGCGGTGGTAGAGGCTGTCGACGAATTGCAGCAGGGCCACCACCACGATGGCAGCCCCGACCTCGTGCACCTCGACCAGGCCGGGCGGCAGATGGGTGAAGAACTGCGTGTAGCCGATCAGGCCCTGCACCACCAGGGCCCCCAGCAACAGGTGGCCCCGGCGCTGGACCGACTCGGGGCCGCGGTCACGGTACAGGCGGTAGAGGGCGACGAGCAGCACGCAGCCGAAGGCGATGACGATGAGCGAGTGGGTCCGAGCCATGTCGTCGAGCGGGACGGGTAGGCGGACGGCGCTGGGGCTTCCCCCGTCGGGGCCGGCACCGGTGGTGGCTGTGCCCGCGGCCAGGGCCACGGCCAGCACCCCGACCATGGCCCAGGCCAGGCGCCGATCGGACCGGCCCACTTTGGGTACCCCGGCCCCGCCGGGGCCGCCGGCCCGCAGGGCCAGGACGGTGGCGACGGCCAGCAAGCCGATCCCCACCATGAAATGCCCCATCACGACGTACGGGTTCAGCTTGGTGTAGACGACGATGCCGCCGGCGACCGCCTCGGCCAGGACCCCGCCGACAAGACCCCACGACAGCCACACCAGGTCCCGTCGCCGCTCGGTCCCCACGAGCGAGGCCACGGCGGTGGCGCCGATGACCACCACCAGGCCGACCACCACCATCCGGTTGGAGAACTCCATGAGGGGGTGGAAGGAAAGCGCTGGCGTGACGTGGCGGCGCGAGCACGTCGGCCAGTCCGGACAGCCCAGCCCCGACCCGGTCAGCCGCACCGCTGCGCCCGAGGCGATGTTCAACACCACCAGGGCAGCGGTGACCTGGCTCATCCGGAGGAACGTGCGGGGGCGGATGCGAGGTAGCACGGTGATCCGATCGTATCGAAGGCAGGCGCAGCAGCACCCGTCGCCGTGCCGGACACGCTGCGGCCGGGGCAGCGCGGCCAGATGGAGGGCGGAGGCCCAGGGTGCCAATCCTGGTTTGGCCTGGCACAGAAGGTGGGCTGGTCTGGTTTGACCTGGTGGGTCGAGCGTGTGGGCAGTCTGGTGTGGTGGGTGTGGTGGGTGTGGTGGGTGTGGTGGGTGTGGTGGGTGTGGTGGGTGTGGTGGGTGTGGTGGGTGTGGTGGGTGTGGTGTGGAGCGGCAGGTCGGCGGGGTCGGCTGGGTCGGCTGGGTCGGGTGTGGGCCGGCTGGCCAGGCGTGGGGTCGGCGGGGCTCGGCAGCGTGGCTGATCGAGCGAGGTTGGATGAAGGTGTTGACGGCCTGTTCCAGTCGGCCGGGTCGACGATTCTCGAAACCCGCTTTGTCGGGCGGGCTCGATCGCCGTAGGCTGCCGCCGATGACCTCGCTATCCCCTGCGCTGCAGGGCGTCTCGACGCGGGGGGCGAAGATCCGCGGCTACGTGGCCCTCACCAAGCCACGCATCATCGAGCTGCTGCTGGTGACCACGCTCCCCACCATGTTCGTGGCGCGCCGCGGCATCCCGTCGATCGGCCTGATGGCGGCCACGCTGGTGGGCGGAGCCCTGGCTGCTGGTGGCGCCAATGCCATCAACATGGTGGTCGACCGCGACATCGACCGGGTGATGCGGCGCACCCAGGGGCGCCCGTTGGTCACCGAGGTGCTCACACCGACGGCCGCCATGGTCTTCGCTGTCACGCTGGAAGTCGTGGCGTTCGCCGAGCTGTGGACATCGGTGAACCTGCTGTCCGCCGTGCTGGCCGTGTCGGCCACAGCCTTCTACGTGTTCGTCTACACCCTGTGGCTGAAGCGGACGTCCACACAGAACATCGTGATCGGTGGGGCCGCGGGTGCGGTGCCGGTGCTGGTCGGCTGGACCTCGGTCACCGGCCACCTGTCGTGGGCCCCGGTGGTGCTGTTCGCCATGGTCTTCATTTGGACCCCGCCACATTTCTGGGCGCTCGCCATCCGCTACCGCGACGACTACCGCGCTGCCCACGTGCCCATGCTCCCGGCCGTCGCCTCCATGCGGTTCACTGCCGCCCGGATCCTGGCCTACACCGTGGTGCTCGTCGCTGTCAGCCTGGTGTTCGGCGTTGTGGGGCACATGGGCCCCATCTACTGGGTGGTGGCTGCGGTGACCGGCGCGCTGTTCTGCGTGCACGCCACCCGCCTGCTCCTGGCTCCGTCGCCCAAGGTGGCGATGCGTGTCTTCCACTTTTCGATCAGCTACCTGGCGGTGCTCTTCTGCGCCATGGCCGTGGACGTCGTCCTCCGGGCACACTGATGGACCAGTCGTTCGCCCGCCCGCGTCGGTGGGCCGGCGGCCGCCACCGCATGGCGCTGGCGGCGTTCGTCTCCCTGGTCGGGGCACTCGTCCTGGGGCTGGTGCTGACCGTTGGAGCCGGTGGGGCGCCGCCGGAGCGCCTGGCGGCCTTTTCGCTGCCGCGGCTGGGACCGTCTGGGGCCAGCGGGGCCGACCCCGTCCAGTACCCGGTGGCGGGGACCGGCGCCGGCCGACCCGTCGTCCTGGTCTTCTTCGCGTCGTGGTGCGTGCTCTGCCGAACCGACTTGCCGGTCGTGGCGCGCGTGGCGGCCGCCGAGCGGCGTTCTGGCAATGCGGCGGCGTTCATCGGCATCGACGGCAATGATCCGGCCGTCGCTGGCTGGACGTTCGCGCGGAAAGCGGGCGTGCACTTCCCCATAGCGTCCGACGAGACCGAGCAGGTGGCCCGGCAGATCGGCTTGACCGGCCTGCCCGACACGGTGGTGGTCGACGCTGCCGGTCGGGTGGTGCAGCGGCTTTCGGGTGTCGTCGATGCTGCGCAGCTCGAGCGGGCCGTGGCGGCGGTAGCTCCGGCGAACGCCGTCGTCGCGGCATCGGGCTGATCGGGTCCCGGCACTCCACGAGATCGGGCTGATCGGCGGCCCTGCCGGCGTGCCCGTGGCGGCACGCCCGCTGCACGGCCACCTCGGCGCAGCTCGCTCGGCGAAGCGGCCTGTGGGCGTCAACTGGGGCGGAGGTTGTTCCCGGCGCAGCTCGCTCGGCCAAGCGGCCCGTGGACGTCAACTGGGGCGGAGGTTGTTCCCGGCGCAGCTCGCTCGGCCAAGCGGCCTGTGGACGTTACGGCGAGCGGGACAGGCCCGTGGGTCACTCCCAGCGGAAGATCATGGCTGCAACCACGGGTCCGCCGACTGCCCAGGCCGCCAGCACCACCCAGGCCCACCAGGCGACACCGAGCCCGCCGGTGAGCGACCGGTGGAGCGAGTCGGCCAGCGCCGCGGCTGGCAGCACCCGAGCGATGTCCGCCATGGCGACCGGAAGCTTTGCCAGTGGTGCCAGCATGCCGCTCACCAGGAGCAGCACCAGCCACAGGCCGTTGGAGGCAGCCAGATTGACCTCGGGGCGGAGCGAGCCGGCCAGGATCAGGCCGATCCCGCCGAACCCGGCGGTGGCGAGGAGGACCACGGCGACGGCTGCGGCGGCCCCGGACCCGCTCGGCCGCCAGCCCAGGGCCACGGCCACCAGCACCAGCACGGCGGCTTGGATGACCTCGATGACCATGACGGCGGTGATCTTGGCTGCGAGCAGCGCCGGCCGACCCAGGGGGGTGGCGCCGAGTCGCTTGAGGACCCCGTAGCCGCGTTCGAAGCCGGTGGCGATGCTCAGGTTCACCATCGCGGTGCTCATGATGGCGAGCGCCATCATGCCTGGCGCCAGGAAGCCGACAGGACGTCCGGGGCCTGTCGGCAGGATGTGCACCTCGGTGAGGAACACCAGGAGCACGACGGGGATGCCGAGCGTGAGCAGGAGCGATTCGCCGCGCCGCAGGCTCATCGACAGCTCGGCGGTCGTCTGCGCGGCCCAGCGCCGGATCATCGTCGACCTCCCCGGCCGGACCCGTGCCCGGCGGTCTGGTCGGGTTCGCTCGTGGGCTCCCTCGTGGTTGGGCCGCTGTCTATGGATTCCCCGGTGGTGGGGCCGCTGTCTGCGGATTCTCCAGTGGTGGGGCCGCTGTCTGCGGAGCCCCGGGCGGTGGAGTTGCCGACGGCGGAGCCCCGGACAGCGGAGCCGTTGGCGGTCACCAGGCGCATGTAGGCCTCCTCGAGCGTCGCCGCCGTCGTCCGCAGGCCTTGGACGGGGAGGTCGCGTGCACCCAGCCAGCCTGCAACCGCCGCCACCGTGGCGGGTGTGACCGGCCCACGCACCTCGTACTGGCCGGGGAGTGCCTCGTCCACCTCGGACAGCGATACGCCGGTCGCTCTGGCCAGCTCGGCGAGCGCAAGCCCTGGTGGTGCGGTGAACCGGACGGCCTGGCCGCCGGCTGCAGCGGCCAGCTCGGCTGGTGTTCCCCGGGCGATGGCTCGCCCGCCGGCCACGATCACCACCTCGTCGGCCAGGTGCTCGGCCTCGGGGAGCTCGTGGGTGGTGAGCACGACGCACGCGCCGCGGGCCCGCTGATCGGCCACCACCTGCCGGATGACCAGCCGCCCTTCGGGGTCCACGCCGGCGGTGGGCTCGTCCAGGAACAGGACCTCGGGTCGGCCGACCAGCGCGAGCGCCAGGCTGAGCCGCTGCTGCTCCCCGCCGGAGAGCCGGCGCCACGGGGTCCGGGCCACCGGGCCGAGTGCCATGAGGTCGAGCAGGGCATCGGGGTCGTCGGGATCGTCGTAGTAGCGAGCGAACAGGTGCAGTGCCTGACGGGGGCCCATGGTCGGGTAGACCCCGCCGCGCTGGAGCATCACCCCGATCCGGCCGACCAGCTCCCGGTGGTTGGCGACCGGGTCGAGCCCGAGGATCCGCACGGTCCCGGCATCTGGCCGCCGGTAGCCCTCCAGGGTCTCCACCGCCGAGGTCTTGCCCGCACCGTTGGGCCCCAGGACGGCCAGGACCTGGCCATGGCGACCTGCCAACGACAGCCCGCCGACGGCGGTGACCGTGCCGTAGCGCACCACCAGGTCGTCGCACGCCACGGCGACTTCGGCGCCACGGCGTGCACTGTCGCCGATCGGAGCGTCGGCATGGGAGCGGGAGGGCACGGCGCCGAGGCTACCGTTGGGCGCACCATGATCGACATCCGGCTGGTACGACAGGACGTGGCGGCAGTGCGTGCCGCGCTGGCGCGGCGCGGCGTCGACCCGGCCGAGGTCGACGCGCTCGCTGCCGAGGACGAGGAGGCCCGCCAGCTGGTGGCCCACCGTGACGAGCTGCGGGCCCAGGTGAACGCCCTGTCCAAGCAGGTGGGCGAAGCCCGGCGGGCCGGGGAAGCGGAACGGGCGGAGGAGCTGGCGGGACTCAGTCGGCGCCTGGGTGACGAGCTGCGAGCGGTCGATGGACCGGCCGAGGCGGCCGCCGGTCGGGTCCGCGAGCGGCTGCTGTGGTTGCCGAACCTGCCGTCCGACGACGCTCCCGACGGTGCCGGCCCGCACGACAACCCCGTGGTCCGCCGCTGGCCCGACGCGCCGCGCACCTACGCCGACCACCAGCGGGTGCCCCACTGGGATGTCGCCGCCGCGCTGGGAATTCTCGACCTCGAACGTGGCGCTCGGCTGTCGGGATCGATGTTCCCGGCGTTCCGGGGCATGGGGTCACGCCTGCTCCGAGCGCTCACAGCGCTTGCCCTGGACCGCCATGCGGACGCCTTCGAGGAGGTGCGGCCGCCCACGCTGGTCCGGACCGAGACGATGATGTCGACCGGGCACCTGCCCAAGTTCGCCGACGAGGCCTATGCGGTGGAGCGCGACGGCCTGTGGGCCATCCCGACCGCCGAAGTGCCGCTCACGTCGATGTACCGGGGGGAGATCATCGAGGAGGATCGCCTGCCGCTCCGGCTCACGGCGGCCACCGCCTGCTTCCGCCGCGAGGCCGGTGCCGCGGGACGCGACACCCGGGGACTGCTGCGGGTCCACGAGTTCGACAAGGTCGAGCTCTTCGCGTACGCCACCACCGACCAGGCGCCGGCCGTGCACGCCGACATGGTGGGCCGGGTGGAGGCGCTGGTGCAGGCGCTCGGCCTGGAGTACCGGGTGCTCGACCTGTGCACCGGCGATCTGGGCAACTCGTCGGCGCGGACCTTCGACATCGAGGTGTACGCGCCGGGCTGCGACATGTGGCTCGAGGTGTCGTCGATCAGCTGGTTCCGCGACTACCAGGCCCGTCGCGCCGACGTCCGGTACCGGCCGGCAGGCGGCGGGTCTCCACGGTTCGTCGACACCCTCAACGGCTCAGGCCTGGCATGGGCCCGGATCTGGGCGGCGCTGGTGGAGGTCGGCCGGCAACCCGATGGCAGCGTGGAGCTGCCGGAGGTCCTGGCTCCCTACCTCGGCGGAACCCGCACCATCGGTTGAGCGACGTCGCCAGGCCGGGCCTGCTTCAGCGTCCGACCGGCCGCTCAAAGCGGTAGCCGACCCCCCGCACCGTGGTGATGATCGCGGGGTTGGAAGGGTCGAGCTCCACGTGGGCACGCAGCCGCTTGATGTGGACGTCGAGTGTCTTCGTGTCCCCGACATAGTCCGTGCCCCACACCCGGTCGATGAGCGTGTCGCGTGTGAGCACCCGGCCAGCGTTGTCGATCAGGAGCGCCAGGAGATCGAACTCCTTGCGACGCAGGAGGACCTCGGCGTCGCGGACGAAGACCCGGTGGCGGTCGACGTCGACGACCACCTCGCCGACCGTCACGACGTCACCGCCGTCCTCGCCTCCGCCGGGCGCCGAGCCGCTCCCCGGAGCCCGCCGCAGGACGGCGCGCATGCGGGCCACCAGCTCGCGCAGGCGGTAGGGCTTGGTGACGTAGTCGTCTGCACCGACCTCAAGACCGACCACCGTGTCGATCTCGGTGGACTTGGCCGTCACCATGATGATCGGGACCGACGACCGGGCACGGATGGCGCGGCACACGTCGATGCCCGACAGCTTGGGAAGCATGATGTCGAGCAGGACAAGATCGGGACGGACCTCTTCGAATCGAGCCAGCGCCTCGTTGCCGTTGGTGGCCACGGTCACGTCGAACCCTTCGCGCCCCAGGCCGATGACCAGCGCTTCGACGAAGCTCTCCTCGTCTTCGGCCAGCAGGACCGACACCCGGGTGGTCCCGCTGTCGGCTCCGCCTGTCTCCGGGGTGCTCGGACCGTGATCGGACACCGATGTGGTGCCGCTGTGGTCGCCCAACGGTATGCCGCCGAATCGGGCAAGTCCGGGCGTCGGGTGCCGGGGGTCTGCGCTCACGGCCGCACCGCATCCGGCTGCAGGGGCAGGACGAGCCGGAAGGTCGATCCCTCGCCTTCGCGCGAGTCCACCTCGACGCGGCCCTGGTGGTTGGCGGCAACGTGGCGCACGATCGAGAGCCCGAGGCCCGTGCCGCCAGTCTGGCGGCTGCGTCCCTGGTCGACACGGTAGAAGCGCTCGAAGATGCGCTCGAGCTCGCGAGATGGGATGCCGACACCGCGGTCCTCCACCTCCAAGGTGACCTCCGACCCGGACGCGGCACCTCGGAGCTGGACGGTCCCCCCGTCATAGGAGAACTTCACGGCGTTCTCGAGCAGGTTGTACAGCGCCGAGACGAGCTGACGGCGCTCTGCGAGCACGGCCACGGGCGGGCTCGGCTCGTGGACCTCGATCTTGACGTCGCGTTGCTCCGCGGCAGCGCGCACGCGTTCGACGGCCTCGGCCATGGCCAGGTTGATGAGCACCGGCTCACGCGGCGGAGCCTCCTCTGACTCGATGCGCGACAGGTCGAGCAGGTCGTCGATGATCCTGCTGACGCGAAACGCCTCGCTGTGGATGCGGGTGGCCAGGCGCTGCGCCACCGCGGGATCCGACTCGCTCATGAGCGTCTCGGCGAGCAGCCCCAGGGCGCCCATCGGCGTCTTGAGCTCGTGGCTGACGTTGGCCACGAAGTCACGTCGGATCTCCTCGAGCCGGCGGCGTTCCGACACGTCGTCGATGACGGCGATCACGCCCAAGGTGCGCCGGCCGTCGTCGATGAGCTGCGTGCGCACGGCCAGCGTGCGTCGAGGCGGGCCGTACAGGTCGAGGGTCCGCTCCGCCGCGCCCTGCTGCCAGGCGCTGCCCAGCAGGTCGACGACCGCCTGGGCGGCCAGCGCGTCGCCGTGCCGACCGCCCATCAGGCCGACGGCTCGGGCGTTGCGGAAGACCACTTCGCCGGTCTCGTCGCACACGATCACGCCCTGGGGCAGGGTGTCGAGGGCGCGGCGCAGGCGGATGGCGTCAGCGGAGGACTCGGCGACCGCTTCGGCCGCCCGGTCGGTCACCTGCTCCAGATGGTGGAGCGTGGGCTCCACTCCGGCGGGCTCCTCTGCGGGGACGTCGACGCCGAGTCGCGACGCCAGGGCCGATAGGCGCTGCTCCAACGACGACCGGCCCGAGCGCCGGCCGTGCACGGTGGCAGCGACCATGCCGATGGCGCCGACGACGGCAAGGGCCACGAACCCGACGATGGCGTCGACCATGGGGATCGTGGTGCCCAGCGGCATGGCCCCAGCATGGCAGGTGTGGCCAACGTCCGGGCTCATGCCTGGTCTTCCCGGCGAGGGGCGTGCAGGGACGGCCCTCGCCCATCGTGACTGGCTGTGCAGAAAACATGGAAAAGCTATGAGAGATGTTGTGACGGCGATGAAACGCGTGTAACCTCTGCGGTGTCGGTGGCGGCGGCCCGAGGCCGGCCGGACCCGTGCGCTCGGCCGTGCTGGCTCGGGGCGTGCTCGACCTCGTTGGCCCCCTGGCCCCCTGGCCCCCTGGTGCCGCTCGGTTCGGCCGGTTCTTGCCGTGGGTGGTTTCCCGCAGCCAGAGCCGGGCGGCGGGCTCCCGTTCCGGGGTGACGCGCCGACCTGTGCGCTCCCAGCTTCACGCTCCACTGCTCGTGGCATGTCGAGCCGCCATCTCGTGGCGCCGCACCGGCGGTGGCCACCCTCAGGTGACCATGCCCCGCCAGCGCGTGGTGGGGAGCGACCGAAGGGACAACAGATGTGGTGGTTGCTGGCAAACGTGTCGTTGAACCCGAGCGTCGGGAACCTTCCCGGCAGCACGGTCCTGCAGCACCTCACCAACGGATTGGGAGGGTGGGCGTTGGTGCTGGCCCTCGTCGGGCTCGTGATCGGGGCAGCCTCGTGGGCGCTGGGCGTGCACTCGCAGAACCTCCACCAGTCCGTGGTCGGACGGCGGGCCGTGCTGGTGTCCGCGCTGGCCGCTCTCCTGATCGGCGCGGCTCCGGCACTGGTCAACTTCTTCTTCCACGCCGGCCAAGGGGTGCGGTGACCGGTTGCGCTCCGAGTGCGGAGCCGACGTGGGTCGGGTCGGTCCCGGCGGCGGCAGCCAGCGTGGCTGGTCATGGCGCGGCACCGGTCGCCCGTGTGCTCGGTGCGGCGCCGGTTATCCGTGTGCTCGGTGCGGCGCCGGTCGCCCGTGTGCTCGGTGCGGCGCCGGCGATCACCGTGGCGGCCCATGCCGCTTCGGGAGCTGCCGGTGCGGTCGCCGGTGGGTCGCCGGGCGGGCTGCTCGGCCTCGGGGCCGGTGCCGTGTTCGACGCTGCCGGGCAGTGGGTGGCCGCGGGCGCCACCTGGTTCCTCCGCCAGCTGGTGTCGGTGGTGTCGGCCACGACCGCACCGCCGATCACGTCGGCGTGGTTCACCGGCCGGCTGGGGGTGATGACGGCGATCGGCGCCGTGCTGGCCCTACCTCTGACCCTGTGCGCTGTCGTCCAGGCCATCGTCCGCCAGAGCCCAGGCATGGTGGTGAGGATCGCCGCTGTCAACCTTCCGGTGGCATTGACCCTGACGGGAATGGCGGTCACCATCGTCCACCTCGGGCTGTCGATCACCGACACGCTCTCCTCGGACATCCTTGCGGCCAGCGGCAGATCGGCCAGTGGCGCCCTGTCGCCACTCGCCGGTGCCTTCGGGAGCGTCGCAGCGTCGGGCGCGCCGAGCTTTGCGCTGCTCCTTGGTGCCGTGGTGGTGGCGGTGGCCGCGCTGGGCCTGTGGTTGGAGATGGCGATCCGCTCGGCGGCGGTGTCAGTGGCCGTTCTCTTCCTGCCTTTGGTGATGGCAGCCTTCGTGTGGCCGGCGGTGAGCCACTGGTGCCGGCGGCTGGCTGACACCCTCGCTGCCCTCATCTTGTCCAAGCTGGTCATCGTCGGCGCCCTGGGCTTGGCCACGGCGGCACTGGGCAACGGGCTCGGCGGCCAGCTCGACAAAGGCGGTTTCGGTGCGCTCGTGACCGGGGCGGCCCTCCTGGTGGTGGCTTCCGCAGCGCCGTTCATCCTGCTGCGGCTGATCCCCGCCGTCGAGGCGGGCGCCGTCGCCCAACTCGAGATGGCCCGGGGCCATCTGCGCCACGCCATGGGGGCCCCGAAGCGGGCAGCCAACCTGGTCACCGACCTGGCGAGCGGGCCACGGTCTGGCGGATCGGGCGACGAGCCACCCGGTCCTGTCGGTCCTGTGAACGGACCTTCGGGCCTTGGTGGGCCATCCGGCGGCCCCGGGCCATCGGGCGGTCCCGGGACGTCCGCCAGCCCTGGCACGTCCGCCAGCCCCGGACCGTCCGCCAGCCCCGGCACGGTTGGTGGTGCGGGCGCTGGTCCCGGTCCTGTTGGCGCCGTCGCCGGCCCCGCCAGCGGTGCCCCGGGTGCCGGATCGGGCTCGTGGGGCGGCGGGAGCGGCCGTGCCGGCTCGATGCCGGGCTCGGGGCCACCGGCCCCTGCACCGGGCCGCGGGGGCGGGGCCGACGCTCTCGTGATCACCGCCCCGTCTGCCGAGCTGGCGGCGCGCTACCAGCGAGACCTCGCAGCAGGTGTGCCGATGTCGACGCTGCTCGACGGCGACGTCGCCCAGGCCGGCCCCGGGTCGGTCCCGGTGGGATCGTGGGCCGGTGGCGGTGGATCCGCCACTCCGGGGGGCGACGGTGCTGGAGCACCAGCGCCCAGAGTGCCCCCGAGTGGTGGCGGGACCGTCGACGTCAGATCGGCTGCTCGCGCCCGCGGCGGCGCACCCGAAGGCACGGGGGGCACGGGGGGCACGGGGGGCACGGGGGGCACGGGGGGCACGGAGCGTAGCGGTGGCCGGTGACGACGGGATGCCGGGCGCGGTGCGGTACCGCTTCGGCCCGCTGCAGCGGCGTGCTGTGATCGCCGGGTTCCGGGGTGGCCAGCTGGCTGCCGCCGCCGTCGGCGTGCTCTTGGGGTTGGTGGCACTGCGGTCCCTTCCTGCAGCGGTGGGAGCGGTGGTAGCGGTGTCCGCGGCTGCTGGCGGCATCGCCGTAGCGACGGTCCCGCTCCGTGGCCGGACTGCGGAGGAGTGGGCGCCGGACGCGGCGCGCTTCCTCGCCGGGTCGCCGCCTCGGCGCCCGGCGGCCCGGGCACCGTTCGCGTCGTTCACCGTGCTGGCGGTCGACCTCGACCAGGGTCGGCCCAAGGCCACCGGCACGCGGGCCGGTGTGCCGGTAGCCCTGGCCCACACCGCTCCCGGTGCCAGTCGGTCGACGTCGGCGGTCGGCGTCGTCGCCGACCGGTCTCGCGGTGTCTACAGCGCCGTCCTCACCGTCGACGCTCCAGGCTTCCTCCTCGCCGGCGACGGGGACAAGGACCGCCGCGTGGCGCAGTGGGCCGGGGTGCTGGCGTCGGCGGCACGCGACAACGGCGCGGTGCACCGGCTGCAGTGGGTCGAGCGGAGCGTGCCCGACGGCGGCAGCGACCTGCGGCGGCACGCCGACGGCGCCCGGCGCCTCGCCGAGGACGCCCCGGCTGTCACGTCCTACCGGGAGCTGCTCGACGCGGTGGCCGGCGCCGCGCTCCGCCACGGCGTACTGCTCGTGGTCTCGGTCCACCAGCGCCGAGCCCGCCGGGCCGTCCGCTCGGCGGGTGGTGGTGACGGCGGCGCCTGCACCGTCCTCGTCCGCGAGATCGCAGCGCTGCGCAGACGTCTGGGCGACGCGCAGGTCCGTAGCTCGCCGCCGCTCGGTCCCGACGCCCTGGTGGCGGTGTTCCGTGGCGCGGTGGAGGCCGATGACCGCGTCGCTCCCGACGCCGCCGCGGCCCTGGGCCGGCAGCTGCCCGCCGACGATCCTGTCCCCGGATCGGGGAACGGCCCGGCCGGCGTTGGCGGCAGC
>JAJZLP010000296.1 GCA_021803325.1 Actinomycetes bacterium | reverse complement strand
GCGCCACCTGGTCCTGAAGGGTGCGGTGGTGGGCCAGCATCGCCTCGAAGGCGTCCGCTTCGGTGATCGCCATGGGATGATCCTCCTCGTCCGTCGGAACTGGCGACCTCCGCCTTCCGACATGGATATGAACTCTAGTAGCTACTGGAGAAATAAGTTGGCAGTCCGACCAGGCAGAGCACTCGCCAGGTGGCCGCACCCCTGTCTTCATGCAGGTGCACGCCAACCAGTCAGGCGGTCGCCAGCCATGACGGTTCCGCCAATCAGGTGGTCGCAGGCCAGCGGCGTCGCGCCAACCAGACACACGGCGCCAGGGGCGGGCGGGGAGAACCCGGGGAGCGACGGGGTCCGAGCGAGAGACCGGCAATGCCAGCGGCGATGCCAGCGGCAAGGGGTTCGGGCCTGAGGCGCGAGCGCTCGGCCATGGCCGGTCCCGGCAGCATCCGGCGATCTCACCGACCCAGCGAGTCGGCCAGGACCTCGGCGCACGACCTAAGTCGTGGTTGTTCTCGTCTATTGTAGAAATTCCTATGGAGAGAGGCGAGTCGATGCACGACGACGAGCTGCAGCGCCAGGCCCGGGCACTCGGTGATCCGACACGTCACCGCCTGTTCCGCTACATCGCGGATGCGCCAGGCCCGGTCGGAGTCGCCGAGCTGACCGACCATGTGCGCCTCAACCACAACGCCGTGCGTCAACACCTCGCGGTCTTGAAAGACGCCGGCTTGGTGACCGAGGAGGTCGAGGAACGCGTGCGTCCGGGCCGTCCCCGCCTGCTGTACCGGCTGCACCCCGAGGCGGCCGGGAGATGGGACACCCCGGGTGCGTACGCGTGGTTGGCCGGCCTGCTGAGTGACGCCGTTCGCCGCCGGGTGGACCCGCGCCAGGTGGGCCGGCAGGACGGGCACCGCCGCGCCGCGGAGCTGGCCGGCAACGGTGAAGGGATCGATCTGCTGGAAGCCGAGATCGCTCGGCGAGGTTTCCGCCCGACGCGCGTCGAGCGGGGACGCAGGATCGACCTGGTGCTCGCACGCTGCCCGTTCGCCGACGTGGCCGGATCGGATCCCGAAACGGTGTGCCAGCTCCACCTGGGGATCGCCGAGGGGCTGGCCGAAGGCCTCGGTGGCCTCGACGTCGAGGGGCTCGTGGCCAAGGACCCCCGACGAGCTGGCTGTCGCCTGACCCTGCGGCGCCAGCCTGCAGCGGCAGCTGCCCGTTCCTGATCCGCTCCGACGCGGACGCGGACGCGGACACGGACGCCGACGCGGAACCGGAACCGGACGCGGACGCGGACTCCCGCGCCGGTGATCGCTGCCAGCTCCGGATAGCACCCGCGCTCGTCTGGCCATAGGCTTTGGCCATCACGTATTGCGACCTGGACCTGATAGCGCGTCGCGCCGTGAACCTGGCGGCGCACGCAGGTTGCGGCCCCGGCGCGCCGAACGGTCCCACCGGTCCTCGAGGAGCGGTGTGCCGCCCGTAGCTCTGCGACCTGCACCCACAGGGGACTCCCCGGGCCTCGACCAGGCGTTTCGTCTTCGCGACCTGGTCCCGCTGTCCGTGTCGAGCGTCGGGCCGATGTTCTCCGTCGCCGCGACCGGCGGGGTGATGGCCGCCCAGGCTGGCTGGTGGACACTGCCCGCCATCGGTCTGCTCGCCATCCCGTTCATCGTGTCGAGCTTTGTGTTCCGCCTGCTCAACCGGCACTTTCCGCACTCGGGAGCCTCCTACCACTGGTCGGCGCGGATCATCGGGAGGAGCGCCTCCCGGTACCAGGCGTGGATCCTGGTCCTGGCCTACTTCCTGTCGATACCGCCGATCGCCATCCCGGCAGGGTCGTACACGCTGGCGCTGGTCGCACCGCATTACCACGCCCCTGCAGCCGTGCAGCTGGCCGTCACCCTCTTCTGGATCGCCTTCGCGGCGGTGCCGCTGCTGCGCGGGGCGCGGCCGACGGCCCGCATCACCCAGGTGTTCTTCGCCGTCGAGATCGTGGCGCTCGCCGCCTTCGGCATCGTCGGCGTGCTGAGCTGGCACCGCCTGGCAGTGCCCATCCACTTCGGCACCCCTCCCATCGGCGGGATGCTGGTGGTGGCCGTGATCGCCGCGACCATCTTGGACGGCTGGGAGATCGACAGCTACGCAGCCGAGGAGTCCCGCAAGCCGCGGGACCATCCCGGCATCGGCGGCATCATCGGGGCGCTCGGGGCGCTCGCGTTCTACGCCATCCTCTACCCGCTCATGCTCGGTGAGACGCCGCTGCACTCGATCGCCGGCTCGGTCGATCCCCTGGCGGTATGGTCCAACCGCCTGATGCCGCATGCACCGTGGCTGATGCTCGTCCCCATCCTGCTGTCGACCGCCGGCGGCCTGTGGCTGACGAGCTTCATCCTCTCCCGCGCCCTGTACGCCATGGGACGCGAGCAGCTGGTCCCCGCCGTGTTCGGGCGCCTCAACCGCAACCGGGTCCCCCACGTCGCCATCGTGGTGACCCTCGGCAGCGCGTTGGTCATCGTCGCGCTGCAGCTGTTCGTGTCATCCCTCAGCTCGTTCTTCGACCTGGTGCTGTCCAGCGCCGGGTTCTTCCTACTGGCGGAGTTCTTCCTCGACTCGGTCACCGGTGCGGTCTTCCTCACCGTCGGACACCGCCGGCTCCCAGACGTCACGCTCAACCCCCACCGCCATCGGCTCCTCCTCGCCGGCTCACTGTTCTCCAGCGCCGTCATGGGCGCCCTGCTCGTCGCCTTCTTCATCTACGGGCCACGAGTGATCGGCAGCGGTATCGACCTGACCCTCGCGGTCCTGCTCGGCCTCGGAGCGGTCTTCGCCTGGGCGACGAGGCGGCGCTCGACGGGCTCGTTCGTGTTCAGCGGCCGCGAGCAGCAAGCCCCACCGTGATCGGGACCGGAGCATGCCAAGGCTGACGGCGCGACGGACACCTCCCTCCGGCGCCACGGAGGCATCCACCGGGCAGCACGGTCTGCCTCCGGCGCCACGGTTCGCCCCGGGGGACGGGCCGGCGGGGCGCGGCAGGCCCGAACCCCGTCCGACCAGGGCCCGACAGGCTCCACCCCGTCGTCACGGTCCGCCGACGAACCTGGCCAGGTGAG
>JAJZLP010000079.1 GCA_021803325.1 Actinomycetes bacterium | reverse complement strand
GGGCAGGTGCGCGGCGACCATGGCGCCGAGGTCGCGGTCGGTGGCCTGCCTGCTGCCGGATCCCAGCAGCAGCTCGAACCGCAGCTCCCGCAGGCAGTCGCCGGGCGCCATGTCCCGCAGGCGGCGGCCGGCGATCAGCGGGCCGAGCGGGGTTTCGATGGTGGCGCGCAGCCCTGCGGCCAGGGAAGGGGGGTCGACTGGCCACGGGCTCCATCGCAGGCGGTCGGAGACGGTGGCGAGCAACTCGCCGTCGAGGTCGGCGGTGGTGAAGTCCACGCGCTCCAGGACACCGTGGACGAGCTCGCCGAACCGGGCGCTGCCGGGGATCGCGCCGAGCGGCAGCTCGGGGGTGATAGCGCCGGAGCCGGTGTCAGTGGTGCTGGTATCGGGGGTGCTGGTATCGGGGGTAGTGGGGCTAGCGCCCCCTTGAGTGCCGAGTCCCGATGGTGCGTCGTCGGAGGTGGTGTCGTATCGGGGGCGCTCGTCGGCGGCTCTGGCGTCGCCGAGGCTGTCGTCGTCGGAGCCGGGGGCGGTGTCGTATCGGGGGCGTTCGTCGGCATCCCGGTCGTCGCCGAGGCTGTCGTCGTCGGCATCGGAGGTGGTGTCGTATCGGGAGCGTTCGTCGGCGGCGCCAGCGTCACCAAGGCTGTCGTCGTCGGCGTCGAAGGTGGACGTCGGCTCGGTGCGGGTGTCGTGGTCGGCGATGGCGGTGAACGACCAGCGGCGGGCGAGACGCGGTGGTGGCACGTCGAGCGTGGCGAGTTGCAGCGGACCGGTTGCGGTCGCGCTGCTCGCGTCGGCCCATGCCGCGCCTCGCCTGCCGGCCGGCGGGCTGAGGACGACGTCGACGATGCCGTCCCCGGCGCCAAACGCAGCGGCGAGCGTCGGCACGATGTCGCCGTCGGCCGGCAGGGGGACCGTCTTGGCGGTGAACAGGTCCGGGTCGATGACCGTGCTGTCGCGGGCGAAGAGCACGCGGGCAAGGCCTGTGGTGTTGCTCTTGGGCGTGCTGCTCCACCACACGGCGGTGTGGTGCCGGGCTCGAGTCAGTGCCACGTAGAGCAGTCGGAGGTTCTCCCCGACGATGTCAGCAGCGGCGAGGTTCTTACGGCTGCGGGCTTCCTTAGCGGTGGGCCACGACTCGCCGGCGGCGACGTCGAACGTCCGGGTGTCGGTGTCGCTGTCCTCGTACAGGACCTGCTTGACGTCGAGGAGGCTGCCACGCCACATGGTGGGGACGCACACGACGGGGAACTCCAGGCCCTTGGCTGCGTGGACGGTCATGATCTGGACGGCTTCGGCTTCGGACTCGACCCGTTGGGTCGTGACGTCCTGATCGGTGCCGGTGTCGGGCTGGTCGCGCAGGTGGTCCAGGGCCGCCAGCAGGCTGCCGGGGGTCGGGCGGCGCCCGGCGGGGGCGTTGTGGAGGAGCGCGGCGATGTGGCCGAGGTCGGTGATCATGCGGTCGCCGTCCGCTGTGGCCAGGACGCGGGTGACGACGCCGCTTTCGACCCACAGATGGGCGCAGAGCTCGACGGTGCCGCGGGTAGCGAGGATGTCGGCCCACCGGGCCAGGTCGTCCTGGACGGCGCCGAGCGTGGCGTCGTCGGCCGTGGCGATGTCGGCCAGGCTCCAGCCGAAGAAGCACGACTGGGTTGCGGTGCGAGCCCGGGTCGGGTCGGCAGGTCGGGCGAGTGCGCCGAGCAGCCACCGCCAGTGGCGGGCGGCGTCGGAGCCGAGGACGTTCTCGCCGCGTGCGACCACGGCAGGGATGCCCCGGTCCCGCAGGGCCCGTTGGATGGTTCTGGCTTCGGCGTGCCGGCCGATCAGCACCGCGACGTCCCCGGGTCGCAGCGGGCGCGCCCCGCTGCCGTCGTGGCGGGGAGGAAGCTGCGCGTGGCTCAGCAGGTCGAGGATGTGGCCGGCGAGGTCGGCGGCGACGGCACGCTCGGCCTTCTCCGTCACGACCAAGCCGGCCTTGCCGCGTTCGAGGTCGGGACCGACGGCGGCACGCACCGACAGCGCGGGGAGCGCGGCCCCGCTGGCGGCGCGCAGCCGGCGACCGTCGTTGCCCGGGGCGGCGTGGACCGGCACGAAGGTGATGTCGGGATGCCCGAACGTGGCTCCGTCGAACAGCCGGCCGAGGGCGTCGAGCAGGGCCGGGTCGGAGCGCCAGTTGACTCCGAGGCTGCTTCGGTCGGTGCCGGGCGTGCTGGCCGCACGAAGGTAGGTGTGGACGTCGGCGCCGCGGAAGCCGTAGATGGCTTGCTTGGGGTCGGCGACGAGGACGAGAGTCGTACCGGTCCCGGGCTCGCCGAACAGGGTGGAGAACAGCGCCCACTGGACCGGGTCGGTGTCCTGGAATTCGTCGACGAGCGCGACGCGGTAGCGGCGGCGCAGGGCGGCGACCGTCGCCGTGCTGGCGCGCAGGGCGTCCAGGAGCTGGGTGAGCAGGTCGTCGAACGACACGGTGCCCGCGAGGCGGCGGCGCCGGTGGACGTGTGCGACGGCCTGGTCGACGAGCTGGCGCCGCAGGATCGCGCCGGGCGTTGCCGTGTCGTCATCGAGGTCGGGGACGAGGCGGATGCCCGGGTTACCGAGCACGGTGGTGACGGTGGCGGAGAGGTCGGCGACTGTCGGGAGCTGGCCGGCGCTGTCCGGGCCGGCGCTGTCCGGGCCGGCGCTGCCCGGGCCGGCGGTGGCGAGAGCCGCGATCAGGTCGGTGCAGACCGAGGTGACGACGGCGCGGGTGTCCTCGACGAGGGTGGCGTCCAGGTCGCCGGGGGCTGCAGACCCGAGGGTGGCGAGCACCTGCTGGGCGAAGCTGTGGATCGTGGTGATGGTGGCGGTGTCGACGTCGCCGACGGCGCGCTCCAGGCGCTCCAGCCGGTGCTCCCGATCAGTGGCTGCCAGCAAGGTGAGCAGCTCGTCGTCCGCTGGGACGCTGCCGGGGTGTCGGAGGGCAGCGACGGCGTCGGCCAGTCGTGTCCGGGCTCGGTCGCGCAGCTCGGCGGCAGCGGCGCGCCCGAACGTGACGACCAGCAGTTGGTCGACGGGGACGGCGGCTTCGGCGACACAGCGCAGGACGAGACTGGCGAGGGTGAAGGTCTTGCCGGTGCC
>JAJZLP010000344.1 GCA_021803325.1 Actinomycetes bacterium | reverse complement strand
GCCGACCTGCTGTTCGATTCGGCTGCAGGGAGCTACGGTGACCGCGTGATCGCCGTCGTGCTCACCGGTACCGGGAGCGACGGCAGCATGGGGGTGCGGGCGGTGCACCAGAGCGGCGGGACAGTGCTGGCACAGGACGCGGCGACGTCGATGTTCTTCGGCATGCCCGGAGCCGCCATCGAGACGGGGATGGTGGATTTCGTGCTGGGGCTCGACGAGATCGGCCCGGCCCTGATCGCGCTGGTCGGCGGCACGGCATCGTGACGGGCAGGTCCGATGTCCCAGCAGAGGCGAGCGGGAGCGATGGTGCCGTCGAGGCGGACCTGCCCGAGGTGACCGGTGCCGTAGACGCCCCCAACGTTCTCGTCGGGACGGCGCTGAAGGCAGCAGATGCAGACGTCCCGGTCGAAGCGGTCTCGCTCCACCATCTGCTGAGGTTCCTGAGCGACAGCCGGGGGATCGACTTCACCCAGTACAAGACCGGCACCACCGTGCGACGCCTGGCCAAGCGGATGGCGGAGGTGCATGTGGAGACGTACGACGAGTACGTCGATTACCTGGAGATGCACCCCGAGGAGTATGGGGCCCTCTGCGACACCATGCTCATCAACGTCACCCACTTCTTCCGTGATCCCGAGGCCTGGGGCACCCTTGCCGCTGACGTGGTCCCGGCCATCGTGGGCGCCAAGCAGCCCGACGAGCCGATCCGGGCGTGGAGCGCGGGGTGCTCCTCGGGAGAGGAGGCCTACACACTGGCGATCCTGTTCGGCGACGTGCTCGGCGAGGAGGCGGTCCGGCGCCGAGTGAAGATCTACGCCACCGACGTCGACGAACCGGCGCTCTCCCAGGCACGCCTGGGCACCTACACGGCAAAGCAGCTCGACGGCGTGTCCGCCGAGCAACGCGAACGGTACTTCGAGGCGATCGGCGGTCGGTTCGCCTTCCGGCCGGACTTGCGCCGAAGCATGATCTTCGGACGTCACGACCTGACGGTGGACGCGCCGATCTCACGGCTCGACCTGCTGATCTGCCGCAACACCCTGATGTACCTGAACGCGGAGGCACAGGCGGCGGTGCTGGCCCGGTTCGGCTTCGCCCTGAACCCCGACGGCTACCTCTTCTTGGGCCGGGCGGAGATGCTCCTGTCGCACCAGCGCTTCTTCGCCCCGTTCGACCTGAAAGCGCGGATCTTCAGAAAGGCGGTGAGTGGCACACCGCCTGTGGTCGAGCGGCCGGTGCTCGGCAGCCTGCTGACCGCCCGGCGCGAGCTGAGCGACCTCGCGTTCGACGCCTCGCCGGCAGCCCAGATCGTCGTGAGCGTCGACAGCTCGGTGGTGGCGGTGAACGACCGGGCCCGCATCATGTTCGGGATCAACCAGCGCGACGTCGGCCGGTCCCTGCAGGACCTGGAGATCTCCTACCGTCCCGTCGAGCTCAGGTCGCGGATCGAGCAGGCATACAGCGAGCGCAGGCTCATCGTCGCCCGGAGCGTGGAGCGCCAGTTCCCCGACGGGCAGGTGCAGTACCTCGATGTGACGGTCATGCCGTTGCCGGTCGACGGGGCGTACCTCGGCGTGAGCGTGACGTTCGAGGACGTGACCCGGTACAGCCAGCTCCAACTGGAGCTGAAGCGGTCACGGGAGGAGCTCGAGACCGCCTACGAGGAGCTGCAGTCGGCCAACGAGGAGCTCGAGACGTCGAACGAGGAGCTGCAGTCGGCGAACGAGGAGCTCGAGACGTCGAACGAGGAGCTCCAGTCGGCGAACGAGGAGCTCGAGACCATGAACGAGGAGCTCCAGGCTGCCAATGACGAGCTCGAGGCGGCCAACGAGCAGGAGCGAACGTGGGCTGCTGAGGCGAACCGGGCGACGAGGTTCGTGCAGGGGATCCTGGCCAGCGTGCCGGGTGCTGTCGTGGTGGTCAACCGGTCGGGTGTGGTCGACATGTGGAACGCCGGTGCTGAAGCACTCTGGGGTGTTCGCCCGGAGGAGACCCATGGGCGTCAGCTCTTCGAGCTCGACTTCGGCCTGCTCCCCGCTCCGGCGCTCGAGGCCGCTGTCGCGGACGTCCTCGCCGGCGGTTCCACCGACCGTAACCTCGAGCTGCAGGCCGTCGACCGCCGTGGTGGGCGTGTGACGGTGTCGGTGCGGTGCACCGCCCTGGCCGGGGAGGGCGAGGTGCCCGGCGTGCTCCTGGTGATGGAGGCGCGGTCGGGGGACGCGGCTGCGACTGGGCCGGCGGCTGCGACTGGGACGGCGGCTGCGACTGGGACGGCGGCTGCGACCGGGCCGGCGGCTGCGACCACCCAGTAGTCGGTAGCCAAGCGGACCCGGTCGGCTGTGGCTGGTCGGCCGGCTGCCGGGGCTGCTGACGGCGGGGGACGACGCCGGACAGGAGCGCTACCGGACAGGATCGGGAGCGGGATCGACGTCGCCGGGAGCGGGATCGGGAACCCCGGGCTGCGCCGTGTCGTCGCGTGTGGCATGGGTGCCGCTGCCCGCGGGCCCCGTGCCTTCGGGCGTGTCGGGCACCAGGCTTCCCTCGGGCCCGCCGAGGTGGGCGGTTTCGCGCAACGGCACCTCGCGGAGGAAGAGCGACAACACGAACGCCACCGCCACCACGGGCACGGCCACCAGGAAGACGGTATGCAAGCTGTGGCTGAAGGCCAGGACGAAGCCGTGGTGCACCGGGGCGGGCAGGGCTTTGAGCTCGGTCGGGTTGGCCGTCACGTTGCCCCCGGCAAGTGCCTTGAGCGCCTGGGGCGGCAGGTACCGGCGTTCCTCGATCGCCAGCCGGTTGGCGAACACGGCACCAAGGATGGCGACGCCGAAGGAGCCTCCGATCGAGCGGAAGAAGGTGGCCAGCGAAGTCGCGGTGCCGAGCTGTCGGTAGGGGACGGCGTTCTGGACGGCGATGACGAGGACCTGCATGACGAGCCCCAAGCCGATGCCGACGATCAGCATGTCCACCGCGGCGAGGCGGAACGAGGTGCGAGCGGTCATCGTCGACAGCAGGTAGAGCCCCACGGTCATGATGCCGGTCCCCAGGATGGGGAAGATCTTGTACCGACCGGTGCGCGAGATGATCTGGCCGCTCAGGATCGACATCCCCAGGAAACCGAGC
>JAJZLP010000023.1 GCA_021803325.1 Actinomycetes bacterium | reverse complement strand
CGGCGGACGCGGCCGGCCGACACGAGGAGGCAGGCGATGGCTGAGCATGCGGGCGTCGCACCCGAGACGGGGCCGAGCACCCCAAGGCAGGCGATGGCTGAGCACGCGGGCGCTCCACCCGAGACGGGGCCGAGCACCCCAAGGTCAGCAGGACGGACCGGCGCACCGCAGGCACGATCGGCCACCGGGCCTCCCGGCGGTGGACCCGGACCCGACGGCGAGATGCCTCGCGTAGCGGTCAGCGCGCCACCCACAGCCGGTGGGGTGGGAGCAGCTGATGTCCGGGCCATGCAGGCGGCGCTCGACGAGGCTCGCCGCGCCGCCGGGCACGGGGATGTGCCGGTGGGCGCTGTCGTGGTGGTCGACGGGCAGGTGGTCGCCGCCCGGCATAACGAGCGTGAGGCGACCGGCGACCCGACGGCCCACGCCGAGCTGCTGGCGCTGCGCGACGCCGCGGCTGTCGTCGGGAGCTGGCGGCTGACCGGGGCGACGCTGGTGGCCACGCTCGAGCCGTGCCCGATGTGCGCCGGGGCTGCTGTGGCCGCCCGGGTGAGCCGGGTGGTGTTCGCAGCCGCGGACCCCAAGGCCGGGGCCTGCGGCTCGTTGTACAACCTGTGCGCCGATCCGCGGCTCAACCACGAGATGCCGGTCGATGCCGGCGTCCTGGCCGCGGAGGCGACCGAGCTGTTGGTCGGCTTCTTCGCCGACCGCCGCTCGGGCTGACATGCGCCTCGGCGCGGTGCACTGCGAGTGACCAGCCCGGGTCCGCTGCCGGAGCGCGGGCCGAACCGGACCGGCCGACGGCGGCACCACGACCCGGACCAGCCGACGGCGGCACCGCGACCCGGACCAGCCGACGGCGGCACAGCGGCCCGGCCCAGCCGACGGCGGCACAGCGACCCGGACCAGCCGACGGCGACACGGCAACCCGACCCACGGCGGCACGGCGGCATTCCGTGGTGACCTATGATTCCCGGGCGGCACCTGGCTCCGGCTGGCGGCGGCCCGACCTTTGGTGGGGCTCGTCTCGGCCTGGGTCGCCGTTGGAGGAGTGCGAGAGTGGACGAATCGGACGGTCTCGAAAACCGTTGTGGTCGCAAGGTCACCGTGGGTTCGAATCCCACCTCCTCCGCTCAAGGAAGTCGAGGCCGACATCGCTGCCCGCCAAGCGGGGATCGCGCCGCTTTGGTGGCGATGGCAACCACGCCACGATCGGACCGAAGAGCCCCTCGTCGCTGAGCTCGCCGCCGTTGCGACCCGAGCCGTCAGCTCGTCGCCTGTGGTGGTGCGGCGAGCGAGACGAAGCCCGGCAGGTGCTGGGCGTGCCAGTCGGCTCCGGCGTCGTCGCTCGCCAGGATGGCGGCGGTGCCGGGAACGGTGCCGACGGCCAGACAGCGGTCCGACGTCACGCAGGTGACGCCGTAGAGGTTGCCGACGCCGCCGGGGAGCACGGCGGGCCGGAAGCGCCCGGCCACGGAGACGAGAGCGCCGGCCCCTTGGCTGTGGCGGCCGTCGCCGACCACCGCGCATCGGGTCGCTGACACGCAGCCGACGGCGTCGGCGCGGGCGTAGGGCGGGTAGACGGTCGCCACCCGCCAGTGGCGGCCAGCGTCGTGGCTGCCGACGACCAGATCCCCGAAGCCGCTGGCGCCGGCATGCTCCTGGCTGCCCGCGGCCAGGCACGTGGACGCTGTCGGGCACGCGATGGACGTGAGGCGCCACGACCGGGGGAGCCGGGTGCGCACGACCCAGCGGGCGCCGACACGCCCGGGGTCTGTGAGGGAGAGCACCGCCGGGGATGCGAACAGCCCGCCGGCGACGGCCAGGCAGAGGCGAGGGGTCGGGCAGGTCAGGCCGGCGAAGGCAGCCGTGTCCGGCGACGCCCCCATGGGGCGCCAGGTGCGGCCGCCATCGGAGCTGGCCACCGTGATCTGCGGTACCTCCCCCACGTTCAGCGAGAAGGTCGTGCCGCCGGCCACGCACAGGCGTGCGGTCGGACAGGCGACGGCCTGCAGGGTGCCCGCCTCGTCCAGCCGCTCGGTCTGCCAGGCGCGGCCTCCGTCGGTGGTCCGCATGACCAGAGCCGTCCCGATGCCCAACTGGCTGCCGCCGACCGCCACGCACACCCGCCGGCCGGGGCACGCCACCGCGTCGAGACCACCGGTGACGTCGGGCGACGGGGCCACGGCCCACGTCCGCCCCCCGTCGGCAGTCCACAGCGCCAGCGGTGTCCGAAGCGAGGACTGGCCGACGGCCACGCAGGCTTCGGCGGTCCAGCATCGGACCGCGGCGAGGGCACCCAGGGCCGTCGGCGTCACCGACGGGACCCACGATCCGCCGCCGTCGTGCGTGGTCCACGCCAGACCGCCGCCGTCGCCGACGACCACGCACCCGTCGAACGTCGGGCAGGCCTCCGCAGCCGGCAGCACCGTCGATGGCAGGTGGCCGGCGGTGGTCCAGGTGTGACCTCCGTCTGCGGTGGTGGACACCGCGCCGGTGGCCACGCCCATGGCTGGCTGCGTCACGGCCAGGCAAGTGGTAGCCGTGGTGCACGCCACCGCCGCCGGCGACCCGCCACTGGGAGGAGCACCACCGGCGTTGGATCCCGGCGCCCACGTGGCACCGCCGTTCGCCGACACCAGGAACACGTCGACGCGCTGGTTCTCGTCGTAGCCAGCCATGACGCAGTGGGCGGGGGTGCTGCAGGCGATCGCCAGGGGTTGCCAACCGTTGACGGTTTCGCGTGGTTCTGTTTCGTTAGAGCATGACTGTCACAGGGTCTTGCGATGATCGTGGCCGTGAAGCTGTCCGAGTGGGCCAAGGCGAACGGCGTGAGCCGCCAGAGCGCGTGCTGCTGGTTCCACGCCGGTGTGTTGCCGGTGCCTGCCCGCCAGTTGGCGACGGGGACGATCCTGGTCGAGGAGCCGCCGGCTGGCCGGGCTGGCGTGGCGCTTTACGCCAGGGTGTCCTCGGGCGATCAGCGCGCCGATCTGGACTGCCAGATGTCCAGGATCTCGATGCAAGCGACAGCCGACGGACTGGCGTCGACGAAGGTCGTGGCCGAGGTCGGCTCCGGCCTGAACGGCCACCGCACAAAGCTGCTCAGTCTGCTGAAGGACCCGGAGGTGACGACGATCGTGGTGGAGCACCGGGATCGCCTGGCGCGCTTCGG
>JAJZLP010000299.1 GCA_021803325.1 Actinomycetes bacterium | reverse complement strand
TGCAACGGCTGTGAGCTCGAGATCACCTCGATGTCCTCGCCGGTCTACGACGTCGAGCGGTTCGGAATCCGCCTCGAGGCCTCGCCTCGTCATGTCGACGGGCTGCTCGTCACCGGACCGGTCACGCGCAACATGGCTGATCCTCTCCGCAGGACCTTCGAAGCCGTGCCACAGCCGCGGGTCGTGGTCGCCGTCGGCGACTGTGCCCTCGACTGCGGCGTGTTCGCTGGCGCCTACGGCGTCCAAGGTTCGGTCTGTGACGTCATGCCGGTCGACCTCGCGATCCCGGGGTGCCCGCCGCATCCAGCAACCATCATCTCGGCGTTGCGGGGCTTGGCCGGTACGTGACCGCGGACCTACTCATCGCCGCCGCGCTGGTCGGTTTGCTTGCCGCGGCGGCCGGGGCAGTCGCACCCGAGCGGCTCCGTGCCGAGGTCGTCTCGGTGCTGACCGTCGTCGCGAGCGGATGCGGATTGGCGGTGGCGCTCGGCGTGCTGCGCAGCGGCCGAGCCGCCGTGGTGCACACCGGTCGGCTGCTGCCGCTCGGCGGGCTCTCGTTGCGCCTCGACCGCTTCGGCGCTTTGTTCGTGGCCGTCTCGGCCGTGGTCGCGATCAGCGCCATGATCTTCCGGCTTGGTTATGAGAGCCACGCTCTTTCCAGCCGAACTGCCTCATGCGTCCTTCCGCTTTTCGTCACCGCCCTCATCCTGGTCCCTGCCGCCGCCAGCGTCACCACCTTCCTGTTCGTCTGGGAGCTGATGGCCATCACCTCGTTGCTGCTCGTCCTCGTCGACCACCGCCGCCGGTCCGAGGTGGCCGTGGCCGCCCAGTGGTACGCGGTGATGACCCAGTTCGGTGCCGCTGCGCTCCTCGTGGCCTTGGTCCTCTTGGCCACCCATGCCGACAGCCAGTCGTTCATCGCCATCGCCGCAAGATCGGCCGGCGTGCCGGCCTGGGTGCGCAGCACCGCCTTCGCGCTGGCCGTGGTCGGCTTCGGATCGAAGGCCGGGATGGTGCCGCTGCATGTCTGGCTGCCCCGAGCCCACCCCGAAGCTCCCGGCCCGGTCTCCGCCTTGATGTCGGCGGCGATGGTCAACCTCGGCATTTACGGCATCATCCGGGTGGGTGACGGGCTGCTCGGGGGCGGACCGGCATGGTGGTGGCTGCTGCTCATGGGCCTCGGCGCGCTGTCGGCGCTGTTCGGTGCGCTGCACGCGGCCACCAGCACCGACCTGAAGCGGCTCTTGGCGTATTCGACGACCGACAATATGGGACTGGTACTGCTCGGGATCGGCGCATCGGGCCTGTTCGCCTCCACGGGCCACCCCTCGCTGGCGCTCGTGGCGCTCGTGGCAGCGCTCCTCCACGTGGTCTTCCATGCCGTGTTCAAGGGATCGTTGTTCTTGTCGGCGGGCTCCATCCAACAAGCAAGCGGCACGAGGGATCTCGATCGCCTCGGCGGGCTGCTCCAGCGCATGCCCGTGACCGGTTCGCTGTTCTTGGTGGGAAGTGCGGCGATCGCCGCCCTGCCGCCCCTGTGCGGGTTCGTGAGCGAATGGCTACTCCTCCAAGCCCTGCTGCACGGTCTGCCCTCGAGCGACCTCTCACTCGCGATCGCGCTTCCCGTCGGGGTCGCGGTGCTCGCCCTCACCGGCGGCTTGACCGCCTTGACTTTCGTCAAAGCGGCCGGGATCGGACTTTTGGGCCAGCCCCGCCGCGCACAAGCCGTCGAGACGCGAGAGGTCCGGCGGTCGATGTGGGTCGGCGCCGGAATCCTGGCCACGCTGTGCCTGGTGTTCGGAGTGGCCCCCTTTCTCATCCTCCCAGCCGTGCTCGACGCGGCCCGGACCGTCACGGCCAGCCACGTCTTGGACCCACTCGTCCGCGGTTGGCACGTAGGGCTCGCCGGCGCGCCCGGAGCCCTCGCCCCGGGCTTGCTCGGCCTTGGACTTCTCGCGTCGGTGGTGCTCACCGCCGGAATCCGACGGGCGTTGCAGCGGGCCGCGGTGCGGCGGACCGAGGCATGGGGATGCGGCAGAGAGCTGCAGACCGCCCGCATGCAGTACACCGCCACCTCGTTCGGTGAGCCGCTTACCCGAGTGTTCGATGATGTCTTGAGCCCTGCCCACGATCTCGACGTCAGCCACGTCGCCGAGTCCCGGTACTACGTCGAGGCGGCCACGTTCCATACGTCGCTCGAGGATGCCTTCGAGCGGCACGGCTACCGTCACGCGGCGTCGGCCCTTGGGTGGTGGGGACGTCTCGCCCGCCGCGTACCGAACGGTAGCGTGCACCGCTACCTGGCCTTCGGTCTGGTTGCCCTCGTCGTGGTGCTGGTGGTCCTCGGATGACGAGCGCCTGGCCCGCGCCGTCCGTGGTGGCGGTCTCTGTCCTCCAGGTGTTGGGAGTGGTGGTCGGCGGGCCGCTCCTGGTCGGGCTGATGCGCAAGGTGCGTTGCCGCTTGGAGGGTCGGGTCGGGCCCCCGGTCCACCAGCCGCTGCTCGACCTACGCAAGCTGGCCCGCCGGGAACGCACCCGACCCGACCGGGCGAGCTGGATCTTCTCTGTCGTACCCGTCGTCTTGGTCGCCACGACGCTCGTGATCGCGCTGGTGGCCCCGCTGCTCAGCACCGATCCTGCGTTCGGGTGGTCCGCTGATCTCTTCGCCCTCATCTACCTCATGTTGATCGGCTCAGTCGTGCTCGCCCTCGGCGCGCTCGACACCGGCACCGCCTTCGGCGGCATGGGCGCCAGCCGGGCGATGACCATCGGGGCGTTGTCCGAGCCGGCACTGCTGGTCGCCGTGCTCGCCCTGTCGATCCCTGCTCACTCCTCCAACGTGCCCACCATCGTCGCCCGTTCGCTCGCCCATCCCGCATGGCTGGCCACGCCCCAACGCCTGCTCTCCTTGGTGGCGTTCTTGATCGTGATCGTGGCCGAGAGCGGCCGGCTCCCCGTCGACAACCCGAGCACCCACCTCGAGCTGACGATGATCCACGAGGCGATGATCCTCGAATACGCCGGGGCGGACCTCGCCCTGATCAAGCTCGGTGAGTCGATGCGCCTCATCGTCCTGCTCGCCCTCTTCGCCGACCTGTTCGTTCCCTGGGGGATCGCCACTGCTCCAGGCGTCGGGCACGTGGTGGTCGGCATCGTGGCCATCGGGGCAAAGGTGGCCGCCCTCGGTGTCGCCTTG
>JAJZLP010000228.1 GCA_021803325.1 Actinomycetes bacterium | reverse complement strand
GGAGGCGTCTTTGAGGTACTTGACGGGGATCTGGTGCCATGCCCAGTTCGCCAGGGCCACCACGTCCAGGCCGGGGACGGCCAGCGCCAGCTCGCTCCAGTGGTGCTCCGCCCAGCTGGCGGTGTCGACAGCGGTGTGCTCGACCCAGCTGGCGGTATCGCCCGCCACGTGGCCGAGGTCGTCAGCGACCGTCGACCACCACGACCGATGGGGGTTCTGGATCCCTTGGGCGCTCGCCTGCTCCAGGCCCGCAGCCACCCGCCGGGCCGCCACCTTCGCGTCGGTGCGGGCCTGGCCCGCCAGCGCCAGCGCCGCGTCGAACCGTGCGTGGGCTGCTGCCAGCTGTGCGAGTGCTCGCGCCAACTGGGCGCGAGCTGCCTGGTAGGCGGTGATCGCCGCACCCACGCCGGCTCCCCCACCCGGGTTGCCAGCGGCTGCGGCTGCAGCTGCTGCCGCCTCGGCGGCCGCCAACGCTGCAGCTGCTCCGGCGACAGCTTGCTCGGCTGCAGCGACCTGGGTGCGAGCCACCGCGATGTCGGCGTCGGCGACCTGTGCGCGTGCCAAGGCGACCTGGGCGAGCTCTTTCGCGTCGCGCAGCGCCGGCCAGTAGCCGTCGAGCGCGTCGGCGGCGTCGCCGTAGGAGCGCACCAGCATCTCGAGCTGGCCGGGGAGCTTCTGCAGGTGCGGTGCAAACGCGTTGGCTGCCGGCCCGACCCACACCGACTCGGAGTCGCTGCCCACGGATCGCAGCACCCGGTTCTGCACCGCAACCTCGTCGGCCAGGTCCCGCAGCTGCGTGGCGATGTGCCGCACCCCGGCGGGATCCCCAGGTGCCGGGTCGCCTCCCACCAACGACCAGTCCAACCCCGCCACACCCACCACCTCCGCTACCGCAGTCCCGATGCGCACCGTCCGAACCGCCAAGCTCCGCGTCGACCACGGCGGCTCCAGGTGGCCGAAATTAGCAGCGACCCGGCGACCCAGCATCTCCTTGTGCTCACGACGGTCGGGGTGGTCACCTACGGCCAGGGTCCTCGCTCGCTCGCTCGGCGGTGGGCGTCGCCGCGCCTCGGCGGCCGCTCCTCGACGGCGGTGTCGAGGGCCTGTTTGCATCGCGTGGGATCGCAACGCCCGGGATCACCCCGTATTGTCGGGGCATGCCCGACGCAGGACACGACTTCGCATCCCCTGAGCGCCCCGACCTGAAGATCCGCAGCCGGGACGTCACCGACGGACCCACCCGGGCTCCGGCTCGCGCCATGCTCCGGGCCATCGGCATGACCGACGACGACTGGGAGAAGCCCCAGGTCGGTGTGGCGTCGTCGTGGAACGAGGTGACGCCGTGCAACCTGCCGCTCGACGGCCTGGCCAAGCGGGCCAAGGAGGGCGTGCACGCTGCCGGAGGGTTCCCGATCGAGTTCGTGACGATCGCCGTCTCCGACGGCATCTCGATGGGGCACGAGGGGATGCGGGCCTCGCTCGTGTCGCGCGAGGTGATCGCCGACTCGGTGGAGACGGTCATGCACGCGGAGCGCTTCGACGCGCTCGTCACGTTCGCCGGCTGCGACAAGTCCCTGCCGGGCATGCTCATGGCCGCCGCCCGCCTCGACTTGCCGTCGGTGTTCCTGTATGGCGGGTCGATCCTGCCGGGCCGGGTGCGCGACCAGGCCCTCGACATCGTCAGTGTCTTCGAAGCCGTGGGCGCCCATTCGACCGGCGCGCTGTCGGACGCCGAGCTGTCGCTGATCGAGCACAACGCGTGCCCGACGGCCGGTTCGTGTGCCGGGATGTTCACCGCGAACACCATGGCGTCGGTGGCCGAGGCGCTCGGCATGTCCCTCCCCGGCTCGGCGTCCCCGCCAGCAGTGGACCGTCGGCGGTCCGACCTCGCGTTCGAGAGCGGCCGGGCTGTGGTCCACCTGCTGGAGCTCGGGATCCGTCCCCGCCAGATCATGACGAAGGACGCCTTTGAGAACGCCATCGCCGTGGTGATGGCGCTGGGAGGCTCCACGAACGCGGTGCTCCACCTGATGGCCATCGCCCACGAAGCCCGCGTCGACCTTGCCCTCGACGACTTCAACCGGATCGCAGCACGCGTGCCTCACATCGCCGACACCAAGCCGCACGGCAAGTTCCACATGTCCGACATCGACCGGATCGGCGGCGTCGCCGTGGTCATGCGCGAGCTGCTCGATGCCGGGCTGCTGCACGGCGACTGCCTGACGGTCACCGGGCGGACCATCGCGGACAACCTGGCCGAGCTCGACCCGCCCGCGGCCGACGGTGTGGTCGTCCACCCGCTGTCGGATCCGATCCATGCCAGCGGCGGGATCGCCATCCTGTCGGGCAGCCTGGCGCCCAAGGGGTCGGTGGTGAAGGTGGCCGGCCTGGACGTGGAGCACTTCGACGGCACCGCCCGGGTGTTCGACGGAGAGCAGGGCGCACTCGACGCCATCCTGGCCGGCGAGATCCAGCCGGGGACGGTGGTGATCATCCGCTACGAGGGGCCGAAGGGCGGCCCCGGCATGCGCGAGATGCTGGCGGTCACCGGCGCCATGAAGGGAGCGGGGCGCGGCGGCGACTGCGCGCTGGTGACCGACGGGCGGTTCTCGGGTGGCACCCACGGATTCTGCGTCGGTCACGTCGCGCCCGAGTCCGTCGACGGGGGGCCCATCGCGCTGGTGGCCGACGGCGACCGGATCGTCATCGACGTCCCCGGCCACCAGATCGACCTGATGGTCGACGACGCCGAGCTCGAGCGCCGCCGCCAGCAGCTGGTGATGCCCGCGCCGCGCTACACCACCGGCGTGCTGGCCAAGTACGCCCGGCTGGTCACCGGCGCCGAGCGCGGGGCTGTCACCGAGCCCTGACCATCCCACAGGTCAACGAGCGGGCGAACCGAGCGCGGCCAGGCGCGCCGGCGTGGCCTGCCGAGCGCCACCGGGTCCGCGGGCACGGCGAACGGAGCACTGCCGGGTCCGCGGGCACGGCCCTGGGGGCCGTGGTGTCGAGCGTCGCCCAGCCCACGGCCCGGCGTTCGCTGGGCGCAGGCCCGCCGGGCCAGGTGCGCGAACCAGCCGGTGGCCCCGGACGACCTCACGCCGGGTGGAGGTGGGCGGTGGTGCTTGCCAGGACCGGCGCGGCGTGGCAGACTGTCGGGCACATGAGCACGCTCGCTTCCACCTTCCGACTGGTACGCCTGG
>JAJZLP010000198.1 GCA_021803325.1 Actinomycetes bacterium | reverse complement strand
GACGGCGTCACGTCGATGTCGGCCGACCTCCACAAGTACGGCTACGCGGCCAAGGGGGTGTCCGTCGCCCTCTACCGCACCCACGAGCTGGCACGGCACCAGGTATTCGTCACCACCGACTGGGACGGCGGCTTCTACGCGTCGACCACCGTGGCCGGCAGCAAGCCGGCCGGTCCCATCGCCGCCGCCTGGGCGGCCACGATGCACCTCGGGCTGGATGGCTACCTGCGCCTGACGGCCGAGGCCCACGACGCCGCGCTGGCCCTGCGCCGGGGGATCGAGGGCATCGACGGCCTCGTGGTGCGAGGTGACCCGCCGGCCACCGTCCTCGCCTTCGGAGCGGCGGACCCGGCCACCCTCGACATCTTCGCCGTGGGCGATGCGCTGGCCGGGCGCGGCTGGTACCTGGACCGCCAGTCCGGTCCTGACAGCCTGCACGCCACCGTCCACGCCGGCAGCGCCGCGTCGGTCGGGGACCTGGTGGCCGACCTGGGTGAGGTCGTGGCCGAGGTCGGCTCCCGGCGGGCGGCCGACCGCTCCACCACATACGGGTCCGACACCTGAGGCGATCGACGGGTGAGTCCGACCCCTGAGGCTCAGTCCGACGTGGGCGGCAGCAGGCGGTAGCCGGCGCCCCGCACCGTCTGGATCAGCGGGGCCAACCCGGGCAGGTTGATCTTGCGCCGGAGGTAGCCGACATAGACGTCGACGACGTTCGAGCCCGGTTCGAAGCTGTAGCTCCACACGTTGCTCAGGATCTGCGAGCGAGAGAGCACCTGGCGAGGGTGGCGCATGAACAGCTCGAGCATCACCCACTCCCGGGGCGCCAGCTCGATCTGGCGACCGCCGCGCTGCGCCACCTTGGTCAGCAGGTCCAGGCGGAGGTCACCGACGACGAGCTCCGTCTGGGTGGGCTGCCCGGTGCTGCGCCGGACGGCACGGATCCGGGCCAGCAGCTCATCGAAGGCGAACGGCTTGGTGATGTAGTCGTTGGCACCGGCGTCGAGACCGGTCACCTTGTCCCGGAGGTCGTCCCGGGCCGACACGACGATGACCGGCGCAGCGAACCCGCCGGCCCGGAGCCACCGCAACAGATCGGTGCCGTCCTCGCCCGGCAGCCCGAGGTCCAAGAGGATCAGCTCCAATTCGGGACCGAGCACCGAGAGCCACCGGCGGGCGTCCTCTGCGCTCGATGCCACCGTCACCGCGTGCCCTTCGGCCTCGAGGCCCCGTTCGAGGAACAGGGCGATCTTCGGATCGTCCTCGATCACCATCACCTGCACCCCGTCAGCCCTCCTCGCCAGCGAGTTCGAGGTGCTCGTCGGGTCCGGGGCGGGGGATGGTCAGGACGACCCGGCACCCGCCAAGAGGCGAATCGGTGATGTCCACCGAACCGTGGTGGGCCCGGGCGACCGCGCCCACGATGGCCAGACCGAGACCGGTCCCGGTTCCCCCGGATCCGCCGGGGCGTGCGAACCGACCGAGCACTGCCTGCCGCTGCTCGGGCGGGATCCCGGGGCCCGAATCATCCACCGCGATCTCCACCGTCGGATGGGCGGGGGTGCCCGCTTCACGAGCGGAGAGGCGGATGCTGTCCTCGGGGCCCGTGGCGTGCACGGCGTTCTCGACCAGGTTCAGGATCGCTCCACGGAGCTTGTCGAGATCCGCCACGACGACCACGTCGGGGATGGGTCCGGCCATCCAATTGCGGGGAGCGAGCATCGGGCCGGCGTCGGCGATGTCGAGCAACAGGGCCCGGAGGTCGACCGGCCACGCGTCGGTGAAGTCGGCCTCGAGCGAACGCCCGAGCAGGAGCAGCCGCTCCACCAGCCGCTTCATGTGGTCGATCTCGTCGATCACCGTCGTCACGATCTCGCGGGTGCGGGGATCGTCGCTGAGCTGGTTGCGGCTCATCACGTCGAGGTGACCACGGGCCACGGTGAGCGGGGTCCGCAACTGGTGGGACACGTCGGCCATCATCTGTCGCTGGAGGGCCACCGACGATTCGATCTTGTCGATCATGGCATTGAAGGTCGCCGCCATCTCGCCCACCTCGTCGCTCGTCTCCTCTCCTTCGAGGCGTACACCCAGCTCGCCCCGCAGGCCGATGTCGGCCGCGGTCCGGGTGAGCCGGCGCACCGAACCGAGGGTCCGACGGAGCAGCACGGTCATGCTGACCACCGCAGCCAGCAGGATGATGAGGCCCTCGCCGACGGCCAGCCGCAGCACCCTGGCGCGCAGCGCCTCGTAGGTGGCGAGGCTTCCTGCGGTCAGGAACGTGCCCACCCGCTTCCCGTGCTGGGTGATCGGCACGGCCAGCACCAGTTCGGCGTGGCCGTTGCCCGACACCTGGGTGAGCACCGACGACGTCGGAGGCGTGTCGGCGAGGCGGCGGACGGATGCGTTGGCCAGCAGCGCGTTCGAGCCCGGCGTGGCCAGGATCTGGCCATCGGAGGGGAGCGAGATGGCCAGCTGGTCGGTGTGCGAGGAGGCATGGGTCGCGAGGTAAGCGTGGCTGAACGCGAGCAGCGACTGGGAGGGCGGCCGGGTGGACGCCGCCCGTGTGAACTGCGTGACGTTCTCGGTCAGATCGCTCACGATGGTCGACCGGTAGCGATTGGCGAACGACTGCGTGAACTGCACGACGACGATGCCGAAGACCGAGGCGATGATGAGGGCGTGGAACGCGGCCAGCCGCCCGACCGTGCCGACCCGGGGGATGCGCCTGGTCCGGCTCCGGGACCGGGTCCGCCGCTCCGATGGACGGGTACGGCGGTCGGGAGCAGGCTCCCACGCGCCCACGCCGCCCACGCCGCCCACGCCTCGGTCCACGCCATCCACGCCGTCCACGCCATCCACGCCGACGTCACCGGGCACGCCCACCGGCACGCTGACGGGCGCGCCGAACGAGGACCCGGTCACCCGGGGCTCCACCGGCTGCTCGGGCATCAGCTGCGAGGGCGCGCCCGTCACCTCCCTTCGCCCGGAGGCGCGGTGCCGCGCTGCAACTCCTGCCGGCGAGCCGGCAGCGTGTGCATTCTCATGAGTCACCCGTCGTCGTAGTGGTTGTCGAGGAGCTCGACGACGTGTCGCTGGAGCTGCTGTCCGAGCTCGACGACGAGCCGTCCGAGCTCGAAGTGGGAATGGTCACGACCGGGCTGTTCGGCGCCACGATCTGGGTGGGCGTCGGGGACGGGGCAGCCGGCGTCG
>JAJZLP010000333.1 GCA_021803325.1 Actinomycetes bacterium | reverse complement strand
GGCGCCCGCTGTGAGCGACATGGCCGCCAGCACCAGCGCCATGGCCCGACGGGAGCTGGTCACGAAGGCCGCGCCACTCGGAGCTGCGCGTGCCCGGCGCAGCGCTGGGAGATGAACCACGTGCCCTGTATCGGCATGCGGGTGGACGGCCTGAACCCCGGCGTGCGTAGGGTGCTGGTGCCAGCGGTGCGTGTGGGTGTGCCAGCTCACGATCTCATCGCGTGAGCATGGGCTCGGAGAGAACGAGAGGCTTGATCACCACGCGTTCAAACCGCTGGTTGGTAACCGCGCCGTACCCGCCGTATGGTTGGGTGCAGAGGCTGCGACAGGGTGTGAGGGCACGAGCGAAGGAGCATCCAGGTGCAGTTCACCGAAGACCACGAGCACTTCCGGCAGTCGGTGCGCGGGACGATCGAGCGCGAGATCGCGCCGTACGTCGACGAATGGGAGGAGGCCGGCGCCTTTCCTGGGCACCGGCTGTTCAAGGCGCTGGGCGACGCCGGGCTGTTCGGTCTCGAGTACGACACGGCGTACGGTGGCCAGGGAGCCGATCACTCCTACACCGTGGTGCTCGGCGAGGAGCTCGGGCGTATCAACTGCGGGGGTGTGCCTATGGCCATCTCGGTGCAGACCGACATGGCCACACCCGCATTGCACCGCTTCGGCAGCCACGAGCTGAAGGAGCGCTACCTGGCGCCGGCGGCTCGCGGCGAGATGATCGCCTCTATCGCCGTCACCGAGCCTGACGCCGGGTCGGACGTCGCCGGACTGCGGACCCGGGCCGTGCGCGACGGTGACGAATGGGTGGTCAACGGGACAAAGCTCTACATCACCAACGGCACCCAGGCCGACTGGCTGTGCCTGCTGGTGCGCACCAGCGACGAGGGTGGGTACCGCGGCATGTCGCAGATCGTGTTCCCGACCGACGTACCCGGCTTCTCGGTCAGCCGGAAGCTGCACAAGATGGGCAACTGGTCGTCGGACACCGCCGAATTGTCCTTCGTCGATGCCCGGGTGCCCGTGGCCAACACCATCGGGGAGATCGGCCGCGGCTTCCAGCAGCAGATGGCCCAGTTCCAGAACGAGCGGATGATCGCCGCGTACATGGCGATCGGATCGATGACCAGCGCCTTGGAGCGCACCGAGTCGTACCTGCGCGAGCGCCAGGCGTTCGGCAAGCCGTTGATGGCCAACCAGCACCTGCAGTTCCGACTGGCCGAGCTGCGCGCCGAGGTCGACGTGCTGCGGCACTACAACTACGCGTGTGCCGAGGCGTACCTGCGGGGCGAGGACACCACCCAATTCGCCACCGTGGCGAAGCTGAAGGTCGGCCGCCTAGCCCGGCAGGTGGCCGACACCTGCATCCAGTTCCACGGTGGAGTCGGGTACATGGAGGAGACCTGGGTGTCGCGCTACTACCGTGACGCCCGCCTGATCTCCATCGGTGGCGGCGCCGACGAGGTGATGCTTCGGGTGCTCGCCGGCCTGTGGGGCTACGGGTCCGAGGGCTGAGCGCCGTGCCCGTTGTGCGCAGCGCCGTCGATCCCGGCGACGCCTCATTCCAGTCCAACCGCGCCCGGATGTTGGGGCTGATCGACGAGCTCCACGAGCTGCAGGCGCAGGCCGCGGCCGGAGGCGGCCCGCGTGCGTTCGAGCGGCTCCGGAGCCACGGCAAGCTCCCAGTGCGCGAGCGTCTGGCTCTGCTGCTCGACCCGGGGTCGCCGTTCTTGGAGCTGGCCTCGCTGGCCGGGCACCGCACCGACTACGCGGTCGGCGGCGGCGCCCTGCTCGGGATCGGCGTGGTGTCGGGCACCGAGTGCGTGGTGGTGGCCAACGACCCGAGCGTCCTCGGAGGCTCCATGACGGCCATCAGCATCCGCAAGATCGAGCGGGCCTTGGAGGTCGCTCGCTGCAACCGGCTGCCCTACATCCAGTTCGTCGAGTCGTCGGGTGGTGATCTGCGAGGCATTGGCGCCGCCACCGACGTCGAGCGTGCGCTGCGTGAGAACCTGACCCATTTCGCCGCCAGCGGCAGGATGTTCCACGACATCACCGAGCTGTCGGCGCGCGGCATCCCCACGATCTCCGTGGTCTTCGGCAGCTCCACCGCCGGGGGCGCCTACCAACCCGGCTTGTCGGACTACACGATCTTCGTGCGCGGTGGGGCCAAGGTGTTCCTCGGTGGGCCGCCGCTGGTCAAGATGGCCACCGGCGAGGACTCCGACGACGAGGAGCTCGGCGGCGCCGCCATGCACGCCCAGGTGAGCGGGCTGGCGGACTATCTGGCCGAAGACGAGCCCGAGGCCATCCGGATGTGCCGGGACGTCGTCGCCCACCTGCACTGGTCCAAGGCGGGATCGGGGCCTGCGCACACCTGCCCGGCTCCCCCCGTGCACGATGCCGAGGAGCTGCTCGGTCTCGTCGACCCCGACCTGCGGGTGCCCACCGACGCCCGGGAGATCGTGGCCCGCATCACCGACGGCAGCCGGTTGGAAGAGTTCAAGCCCCGCTACGGGTCCACCATCGTGTGCGGCTGGGCGCACGTGCACGGGTTCGCGGTGGGCATCCTGGCCAACAACGGGCCGCTGTTCTCGGACTCGGCGCAGAAGGCGGCGCAGTTCATCCAGCTGTGCAACCAGGCCGACACCCCGCTGCTGTTCCTGCAGAACATCACGGGGTACATGGTGGGGCGCGAGTACGAGCGGGGCGGCATCGTCAAGCACGGCAGCCAGATGATCAACGCGCTGTCCAACTCCACGGTGCCGCACGTCACGGTGGTGGTCGGAGCCAGCTACGGGGCAGGCAACTACGGCATGGGCGGCCGGGCGTTCGACACGCGGTTCGTCTTTCTGTGGCCCACGGCCAAGATCGCCATCATGGGCCCGAAGCAGATGGCCGGGGTCATGTCGATCGTGCGGCATGCCCAGGCCGCCCGGCGCGGTGAGGCGCTCGACGAGGATGCCGAGCGCATACGCACCGAAGCCGTCGAGTCCTTCGCCGAGGCCATGTCGGAGGCGACCTACGCCACGGGCCGGGTAGTGGACGACGGCATCATCGACCCGCGCGACACCCGGGACGTGGTCGGTATGGCGCTGTCGGCATGCCACAGCGCCGAGGTGTCCGGCGCGCGCCACTTCGGGGTCTTCCGGCTATGACCGCCCCCGACGCCACATCGACTGCTGGCGCTGGTCCTGCTGCCGGTGCTGCCGGTGCTGCCGGTGCTGCTGGCCCCA
>JAJZLP010000007.1 GCA_021803325.1 Actinomycetes bacterium | reverse complement strand
CGAAGCCACGGCGCGCCGCGGCCAGGAACGCGACGGAACCGCCCATGCAGAACCCAACCACCGCCGTGCGCTCAGCCGGCACGCCCGCGAGCTGCAGGTAGGCGAACGTGGCGTCGAGGTCGTCGAGCAGCCCGCCTTCGGTGAGCGCCTGCATGTGCGGCATCACTGCAGGGAAGTCGCCATACTGCAGGTCCGGGTCACCACTGCGGTGGAAGAGGTGCGGTGCGACCGCCCGGTAGCCCAGCCCGGCGAAGCGCCGGGTGACGTCCTCGATGTGCGCGTTGACTCCGAACGCCTCCTGGATGACGACCACAGCCCCGTGTCCCTCTCCGTCGGGCTGCGCCTCGTACAGGCCCATGTCTCCATCGGGCGTGGCGAGCGTCGTGGTCCCGGTCTGCATGGACGGCCTCCTCGGACAGCCAGCGGCGATTTCCCGTCTCGATGCTGCCCGACCCGCTGACCGAGGACAAGTCGAGCGGTACGCCCCGCCGACAGCCACGTCCGACGTCCGGCCGATCCCCTCCGGCAGCACGGCCGCTGCCACCCACACCCCGGTTGGTGGGCACGATCGGTCCCGGCCGGGGCGGCGCTGCCCGGCCAATGCCCAGCCCACGGTCCCGACTCGAGGTCCCGCCCGAGGTCCCGCCCGACGTCCCGCCCGAGGTCCCGCCCGGGCCGACGCTGTTCGGGCCATGCCCAGCCCACGGTCCCGGCTCAAGGTCCCGGCCGGACCGGCGCCAGCCAGGCGCCACGGCGCTCGAGGTCCCCGCTCCGAGGCCGCCCACTAATCAGGGGAGATCAGCCCGTAGTGCCCGTCGTAGCGACGGTAGACCACAGTGCCACGACCTGTCGTGGCGTTGGCGAAGAACACGAGCCGCTCGCCACCCGAGTCCATCCGTTCGACGGCCTCCGCCACGCTGAGCACGGGGGCTGGCTCCGCTCGCTCCACCACCTCCCGTCCGTCGATCGAGGTCACAGCAGAAGTCGAGGCAGCGGCGACGCGTGCAGCTCCACCAGCCCCACTCCCCTGGCCCGCGCCACCTTCGGGGGGCCGTGCCGGTGCGGCAGGCTCTCCGTCCGCTGGCCCCAGGCGATCGAGCCGGTACCCGTCGCCGTCTCGCACCAGCAGCGCGTCGCGCCCGCTGGCGAGGTCCCGGAAGAGATGGAAGTCGTAGTCGAGCTGCTCCATGTCGAACGCAGCCTCGTCAGGCGTCATGTCGTCGACGAAGAACGTCTTGTGCCGGACGAGCTGGCGTTCGTCGACGGGCCGGTCGACGTGCTCGGGGCGGCGCGCCGGCAGATCGCCATGGCGCCACTCGCCCGGTTCGGCTCGACCGCTGCCGTGGCGCCGGGCCACGCGCCGATCGGCCCGGTGCACCAGCTGGGCACGCAGCCGGCGTTCGAGGAGGTCAGCCGCCTCGCGCAGGTCGTGCGCCGCGACATGGGCACGGACCAGATCTCCGTTCACGTCCAAGGCGACCTCGGCGATCGCCGGGCGCTCGCGGGCCGGGTCCCCGACACGAGACAGCTTCAGCCGGGCGAACAGGATCGGATCACCCACCTGCGCCAGCACGTGTGCCAGACGCTGCTGGCCGTAGGTGACATCAGCACCAGCGACATCGCCATGGGTGCTGACGGCCACGGGGACGGGCCCTGCTGGAGCGGCGACCGCGACCGTGCGCCGTGCCTCGGCGGGGGTCCCGACACGCTGCTCCACCAGACGGCCGTGCTCGACCCGGCATCGCACCTCGACCCGCGCGGGAATCCCCGGACGGTCCCAGACGACCACGCCCACATTGCCGTCACCGGTGATACGAGGTGACCGGCCGATGCCAAGCAGCGGGCTGGCCTCCCAGTACGCCTGGACCTGGCGCCGCCCGAAGTACGAGACGTTCCCTGCATAGACAGTGGCATCAGGCGCATACAGGGACAGAGCGGAATGCAGATCGCCCTCGGCAAGCGTGCGGGACCAGGACCGGGCCACCTCCAGCGGGTGCGACGTGCGCGACAGGCCCAGCTCGGGGTGGGTCGTGACGAAGGACGACGCCCCTTTGTCGTCGGGCTGGTGAGCCCCCACCAGCGATCCGAAGCCGCGCTGGTGCGGCGACACGCGCGTACCGCGGCGCAGAGTCACACGCACGGCACGGTCGACCCCACCATCCCGGCTGATGTCGAAGTGCACCCGAGCGCCGGCATGGCGTGCCGCCGGTTCGAGCTCGGTGGCCGCGACCGGGAGCTCCCTGCCCTTGCGCACGACGAGCGCCTCGCCAGTAGACCCGTCGAACCACCGCACCACGCCGTCGGGCATGGGCACCACCTCCGTGTCCAGGGTGCGACATCCGCGGCAGAAGGCCAAGAGTCCAACGGCACTGCCACGGCACTGCCCGCCATCTCGACGCGACCGTCGAACGCCGGCACGGGAACGCTCTGCGCAGGGTGACAGACGAGGGGACCATCGGCCCTGGGCGTCGGGGCGTGCCCATGGGACGCTGCGTACGTTCCCCATGCGGAGGAGCGCCATGATCTTCCTCGACCGAGCCGACGCCGGGCGCCAGTTGGCCCGTAGGCTCAGCTACCTCCGGGACGAGGATGTCGTCGTCCTCGGTCTGCCCCGCGGTGGGGTTGTCGTCGCGTTGCAGGTGGCAGAAGCCATGGACGCTCCGCTCGACGTCATCGTCGTCCGCAAGCTCGGCGTGCCGTTCCAACCGGAACTGGCGATGGGGGCGATCGGCGAGGGCGGCGTGCGCATCATCGACGAGGCGGTGGTCCGCGCCACGGGAGTGCGCGCTGACGAGATCATCGCCGTCGAGGCAGCAGAACGCGTCGAGCTCGATCGCCGGATCGCCGTGCTGCGAGGCTCCCGACCGCCGGTGTCGCTGGCGAAGCGGGTCGCCGTGGTGGTCGATGACGGCATCGCCACCGGGTCGACAGCACGCGCCGCCTGCCGAGCCGCCCGCGACCTCGGCGCCCGGCGAGTGGTGCTCGCCGTCCCCGTCGCGCCACCGGGGTGGGAGGCCAGGATCGGGGCGGCGGCCGACGAGCTGGTGACGCTGGCGACCCCCGAGCGCTTCTTCGCCATCGGCCAGTTCTACGACGACTTCGCGCAGGTGTCCGACGCCTCCGTGATCGCCTGCCTGGAGCGCGCCGCGTGCTCGACCCGGTCGGGATCGACGTCGGTCACCGACCCGGCGGTGCCTGACCTGCGCAGGCTGGCGCCAGCTTCCGTACCGTACCGC